>CAZRAC010000059.1:7515-10305 GCA_964597995.1 uncultured Syntrophaceae bacterium
TCTACGCGAAGACCGCGCCGGAAAAGGGCGCCCACGGGGTCTCTGCTTTCATCGTGGAAAAGGACTTTCAAGGATTTCAGAGGGGGAAAAAATTCGAAAAGATGGGATGGCGGGGTTCGCCCACCGGTGAGTTGATCTTCGAGGATTGCCGGATTCCTGCAAAAAATCTTTTAGGACGAGAAAACCAGGGGGCCGCGGTGCTCATGAGCGGGCTGAACACGGAGAGGGTTCTCCTCGGTGCGCTCTCCCTTGGCATCGCCCGGGGTGCCTTTGAATGTGCTCTCAAATACGCCAAGGAACGGACCCAGTTCGGCAAGCCCATCGCTTCTTTTCAGTTGATACAGGCCAAGCTCGCCGACATGGCCATGGAGGTAGAGCTGACCCGTCTGATAACGTACAAAGGCGCCGCGATGGCCGATAAGGGCCTGCACCGGGAGATGAACCTCGTGGCCGCATACGCGAAGCTCTATGGGTCCGAGGTCGCCATGCGGGTGACGACGGAAGCAGTTCAGATTCTCGGCGGATACGGTTACATGAAGGAATTTCCCGTTGAAAGAATGATGAGAGATGCGAAGCTGCAGGCCATCGGAGGCGGCACGTCGGAAATCCAGCGCCTCATCATCGCCCGTGAGATCCTGGCTTAGGGAGAGAGATTCTGTTTATGGGTGAGATGAAGACAATATACCTGGACCATTGTGCAACCACTCCTATCCGGGATGAAGTTCTTGAGAGTATGATGCCTTTTCTGAGGGATCAGTTCGGCAATCCCTCGAGCACTCACGCGAAAGGGGTGCGCGCGCGCGAGGCAGTCGAGAAGGCGCGGCAACAGGTTGCCACCCTGATCGGCGCGCTTCCTGCAGAGATTTATTTTACCAGCGGAGGAACCGAGGCAAACAACCTTGCCCTCCAGGGTTCGGTGCAAGCAGGCAGGCAACGGGGCAATCACGTGATTATGTCGTCGGTGGAGCACCCCTCCGTCTTGAAGACCTGCGAATACCTGTCGTCTCAAGGATACAGGATGACTTCTCTGCCTGTCGATAAGGACGGCCTTGTGAATCCCGATGGAATCAGGAAGGCGATTACGAAGGAGACGATTTTAGTCACTATCATGCATGCCAATAATGAAGTGGGGACTATTGAACCTATCCAGTCGGTCAGGAAGGTGGTCGGGTCAGAGAAGGTGCTGATACATACCGACGCCGTCCAGACAGTCGGTAAGATACCGGTTGACGTGAAGGAGCTTGACGTCGACCTGCTCTCCCTTTCAGCACACAAGTTTTACGGCCCGAAGGGCGTAGGAGCGCTTTACATCCGCGAGGGCACGCCGTTGGCACCCCTGCTATACGGTGGCGGACAGGAAAAGGGGCTGCGCAGCGGCACGGAAAACGTCGCCGCCATAGTCGGACTTGGCGCAGCCTGCGAGCTTGCGTTGCGAGAAATGGATGATGAAAGGAAAAGATTGACCCGTCTTCGGGACAAGCTTCAGGACCTTATCCTTGAAAAGGTTCCTTCTGCGGTGATGAACGGCCATCCCCAGCAGAGACTGCCCCACGTGCTGAACGTATCCGTGCCTAACCTCTCGGGCACAGACCTTGTGGAGGAAATGGACAGGCAAGGGGTGTTCGTTTCCTCGGGGTCGGCCTGCAAGTCTCACAGGGCCGAAATATCTCATGTCCTTTCGGCCCTGGGTGTCGCGCCCGAGCTGGCGAAAGGCGCCGTCCGCTTCAGTCTCGGTAGAAACCTCTCGGAAGAGGACATGGACGCGGCCGCGGAGGCCTTTGCCCGCGCCACCGATCGTCTAAAGACCCTCTCTGAGCTCGAACAGAGTCTGGGTTTCCGAAGGTGCTTCTGAATCAGCGGCCCTTGAAAACCGGTTTACGCTTTTCCAGGAACGCCCTTACACCCTCCAGGTAGTCCTCCGTCCTGGAGGCGGCAATCATACCGATTCGCTCGAGTTCAAGTTGAGATTCCAGGTGAGCCATCATCGAGCGGTTCAGGTTTTCCTTGGCTATAGCGTATGCCCTCGTCGGGCCCTGTGCGAGTTTGGAGGCGATCTCTAAGGCCGTGCTATTCAACTTTTCATCTTCTACGGCTTGAGTTACAAATCCCCAGTCTAGGGCCTGCTTTGCGTCGAACGCGGGGTCGAGAAGGAGCAGCTCCATGGCCTTCCCGAAACCGGTCAAAAGGGGGATAAAAAGGCTCCAAGCCCCGTCGCCCGACATGCCGATGCCGGTATAGGCCTGCCTGAATTTCGCAGAGGCCGCGCAGATCCTAAGGTCGCAGGCAGCAGCGATAATCATCCCCGCGCCACCGACGGCGCCGTTGATGGCAGCGATAACAGGTTTGGGCATTCTCCGAATGCCGATGATCGCGAGATTCAGGTGCTTGATAACATCGCGGAAGGGTTCAGACGGTGCTGTGTCGAGGAATTTCTTGAAATAGGGGATGTCTCCACCTGAGCAAAAAGCCTTGCCTTCGCCGGTTATTATTACTGCACGGATCTCCTCATCTTCGTTGCATCTTTCGATGGCGGCAACGATCTCGCTTCCCGAATCGATGTCAAGGGAGTTGAACGACTTCGGCCGGTTGAATTTTATGGTAGCCACACCGTTATGTTTCGTGAACACAATATGCTCGAAGTTCATCGGAGTACCCTCCTTATGCATCGGTGAGAAATAAATAAAGCCTGTTCAATACTAATTTATGTTAATAAATACGTCTACTTACAACCATGGAAAATCTAAGTTAACCCATTTTTATTGGATTTCCGGGGGTATGACCTTCGGAAAT
>CAZRAC010000060.1:0-9482 GCA_964597995.1 uncultured Syntrophaceae bacterium
TTAAATTTAGTCTTGACTTTTCACCGGCCTCATATTAAGAGCAGCACCGTTTTTGCGCCCGCCGGGCGCCGTAAAAAAAGAACCGCAGATTTGAAGTCAAAGGTGGGCCGCTGTGCTCTTGAGCTTCGGTGGCCTTTTTCTTTTCGCCCCCCGTCATTGCGATGCGCCCCCTGGCAAAGAAGCAAATCTCGGTTCTGCTTCCGGCGACTTTATTGTTTCATGAAGAGGAGCTTTTGACCAATGAAAATCGGTTTCATCGGCCTGCCGAATTCCGGCAAGACCACCATATTCAATGCCCTGACCAAATCGAAGGCGGAAATCACGGCCTATGCCAACACCCGCGGCGAACCGAACCTCGCCGTCGTGGAAGTGATCGATGAGCGGGTGACAAGGCTGGCGGAAATTTACCGGCCGAAAAAGACGACCTATGCCGCCATTGAGTTCATCGACTTTGCGGGTCTGTCGGAAGGGTCCGGCAAGGGAGACGCCTTCTCCGGGACGGCCATGGGACTGATCAAAGGGGTCGACGCCCTGGCCCTAGTGATCCGCAACTATCCGGACGATCTGATGGGGATGCCTTCACCCCTCCAGGACATGGATCAGATCGATCTGGAAATGCTCGTCTCCGACCTCGCCATCGTGGAGAAGCGGCTGGAGCGGATCGCGCGGTTTTACCAGCGCGGCCAGAAGACAGAGGCCCTGCAGACGGAAGAGAAGGTCCTGCGCAAAATATCAGCCCACCTGAACGGCAACCAGCCGGTCCGGACCATGGAACTGAACGGTGAGGAAGAAAAGGTCATCCGGGGTTTTCAGTTCCTAACGAAAAAACCCCTGATGGTCATCCTCAATTCTCATGAAAGCAATTTCGGCCGCAATGAAGACCTCCTGGAGGAAATCGGGAAGAAGCATGGGGCCATTGAATTTGCCGGCCATTTTGAAATGGAGCTCTCCCGCCTGGAGGACAAAGCGGAGGCCCTGATGTTTATGAAAGACATGGGGATTGAACGCTCCGCCCGGGACAGGCTGACCCAGTTCGCCTATTCCCTTTTGGGGTACATCAGTTTTTTCACCGTCGGGGCAGACGAGGTGCGCGCCTGGACGATTCGGAGGGGCGAAACCGCCGTGGAGGCCGCTGGCGCCATCCATTCCGACCTTTCCAAGGGGTTTATCCGCGCTGAGTGTTTTTCCTATAATGACCTCTTGGAATGCGGCTCGGAGAAGGGAGTCCGCGAGAAAGGCCGCTTCCGGCTGGAGGGAAAGAATTACGTGGTCAAGGATCTTGATATACTCAGTATCCGCTTCAACCTGTGACAGACGGCTTAAAAATGCTCATCTTTGGGACGATTGATTCATCATTCGTCCCACATCATCTTGTCCTTGCCCACCGTCGAAAAACATTATACATTCCCTCTCGTGTTCAACGCCGCAACCGGGAGGAGAAGAGTAACCCGATGAAGGGTCTGATCGTCCGCTGGCTTATCCTCACGATCGCTATCATAGCAGCTTCTTACCTGATCGATGGTATAAGGGTTAGTGGGTTTCTCTCGGCCTTCTTCGCCGCTGCACTGCTCGGCATCCTGAACGCGGTTCTTCGCCCTGTCCTGCTCATCCTCACCCTTCCGGTCAACATCCTGACCCTAGGCCTCTTCACGTTCGTCATCAACGCCCTTCTCCTCAAGATGGTGTCGGGCGTCGTCCCGGGCTTCGAGGTCGTCGGGTTCTGGCCTGCGATCTTCGGATCCCTGGTGATCAGCCTCGTCAGCTGGCTTTTGAATGCCCTGGTCGGAAGCACCGGCAGGGTCGAGTACATCGACCTCAGGAAGCGCGGGGACCGCTGGGAATGAACAGCCTGACGCCGGCAATGAGACAGTACCTGGAGATCAAAGAGCAGCACAAAGACGCAATACTGTTTTACCAAATGGGCGACTTCTACGAGATGTTTTTCGAGGATGCCGTCACAGCCTCCCGGATTCTCGACATCACCCTCACATCGAGGAACAAAAACAAAGATGACAGCATACCCCTGTGCGGCGTTCCGTGTCGTGCCGCTTCTCCTTACATCGCGAGGCTCATCGATTCGGGGTACAAGGTGGCCGTCTGCGAGCAGGTGGAAGACCCCGGCTCGGCAAAAGGCGTCGTCAAGCGGGCAGTCGTCCGCGTCGTAACTCCCGGCCTCGTCCTCGACGCCGAAAACCTCCCCGCAAAGGAAAACAACTTCCTCGGCGCCCTGGCGCGGTCGGACAACCTGTTCGGGCTCGCCTTCATGGACATCTCCACGGGCGACTTCCGGGTTTTCGAAGTTGCCGATTGGGATGCCCTCCTCGACGAAATCCTTTCCCTCAACCTCAGGGAATTGATCGCCCATGAAGAGTTCAAGGGTGGAAAACTCGCTAAGGCTATCGCGCAGAACCTGAGAGGATGTCTGGTCGATTACCTCCCCGGCCGGTATTTCGCGTCCGAAGAGGTGCAAGACATCCTGAATAACCTCGACCCCGAAGAGTCACCTCCCGAGGTCGACTTTTCCTCACACTCTGCTTCAGCCTCTGCGGCCGCCGCCCTGATCCGATACGTCGAGGAAACACAGAGGACAGACATCCGCCATCTCCACATCCGGCGTCATGAGCCCGACCGCCTCGTCCTCGACGACACTGCGCGAAAAAACCTCGAATTGTTTTCTACTCTCAGGAACGCCGGGAAAGAGGGTTCCCTCTTCCATGTCATCGATGACGCGGTGACGACGATGGGCAGCAGGAAACTCCGTTGGTGGCTGGGCTACCCGCTTACCGACCCTGTGAGGATCGGCGAGCGACTCACAGCCGTCAGGGAAATCAAAGACGACCACCTCTGCCGGATGAACTTGCGAAAAACGCTCAAGGAAGTCGCAGACCTCGAACGGCTGGGGAGCAGGGTATCCATGGCCGTAGCGAACCCGCGGGACCTTGTAGCGCTCAAGTCATCCCTCCGGGCCGTGCCGCCGATAAGAGAGTTGCTCAAAGAAAAATCTTCCCGCCTCCTGTCGTTCATCTCGTCCGGCCTCGATGAAATACCCGGCTTGACGGCTCTCATCGACGCAGCTATTCTCGAAGACCCGGCACCGGGGGTCCGCGACGGCGACATAATCCGCCGGGGATACGACGACGAACTCGACGAACTGGTATCGATAACCCGCGACGGCAGGCAATGGATCGCCGCGCTCGAAGAAAAGGAGCGCCGCAATACCGGGATATCCAACCTCCGGGTGGGGTTCAACAATGTTTTCGGTTACTACATCGAAGTGACCAAGGCCAACTGCCACCTCGTTCCCGATAGTTACATAAGAAAACAAACGCTCGTCAATGCGGAACGTTACATCAACCAGGAATTGAAGGAGTATGAATTCACCGTACTCAACGCGGAGGAAAAACGAAAGCAAAGAGAGTATGACCTATTCCTTAAAGTGAGAGAGGCGGCGGCCAAAGAGATCAAGAAGATCATGAAAACGGCCGGTTTTCTAGCGGAAATCGACGCCCTCGCCGCCCTCGCCGAGATAGCCGAGCGTTACAACTACACATGCCCCCGGGTCGACGGGGGAGACGTCATCGAGATCAAGGACGGCCGTCATCCCGTGGTCGAGAGGATGCATCTTCCTGAGGGGTTCGTCCCCAATGACGTCGACCTCGACCGCAACGGACGCCGCATGCTCATCATCACCGGCCCGAACATGGCGGGAAAGTCCACTTACATCCGTCAGGTCGCCCTGATCGTCCTCCTCGCCCAGATGGGCAGTTTTGTCCCCGCTGCTTCGGCACACATCGGGGTGGTGGACCGTATCTTCACCCGCGTTGGGGCCGCAGACAGCCTTTCCCGGGGGGAAAGCACTTTCATGGTGGAGATGAACGAAGTCGCCTCCATTTTGAATAATGCAACACCCAGGAGCCTGATACTCCTCGACGAGGTCGGACGAGGCACCAGCACTTTCGACGGGCTCAGTATAGCCTGGGCAGTGGCAGAATACATCCACGACAACCCGCAAATCGGCGCCCGGACCCTGTTTGCCACTCACTATCACCAGCTCACAGACCTTGCCCTTACCAAGGAAGGCATCAAGAATCTCAGCGTCGCCGTTAAAGAATGGGGCGACCGGATCATCTTCTTGCGGAAGATTGTGGAGGGAGGTTCCAGTCGTAGTTACGGTATTCAAGTGGCGGGACTGGCCGGCGTCCCGCCTGAGGTCATCGCCAGGGCCCGAGAGATACTGGAAAACCTTGAAAGGGGGGAGTTCGATGATGTCGGTATGCCGCGAATCGCCCGTCCCCGAAAGGCCACACAAAAGGCAAGGCCCGTTCAACCGAGCCTTTTTGCAGGCGAAGAGACCGTCATCCTCGACGAATTGAGAAGACTCGACATCATGAATACGACCCCCTTAGAGGCCCTCGGCATGATCCATCGATGGAAAAAAATCGTTGAAAAATAAACGGTTATTTCATACAGACACTCAAGACCTGTTTCAAGTCAGTGTAACCGCCCAGCACTTTCCAGATGCCGTCCTGAAGAAGAGTCCTCATCCCTTCTGCTATGGCGGTGTCTCTGAGCTTCTCCACCGATTCTTTCCTGGCCACGAGTCTCTTTATGTCGTCACTCGCTACAAGAAGCTCGTGCACGCCCATCCGGCCTCGGTACCCCGTATTGTTGCACTGGCTGCATCCCTTCGGCCTGTAAAGGAAAAAATCGTTGTTGTATTCGATGCTTAGTTCCTTGAACAGTTCCGGCCCGTAATGATGGACTATCTCCTCAAACTCAACCTCTTCCGGATGGTAGCGTTCCTTGCAGTTCTTGCAAAGCGTTCGAACCAGCCGCTGGGCGAGTATCCCGAGCAGCGAATCGGCAAAATTGAAGGGGTCTATGCCCATGTCGAGCAAGCGAACGACCGTCTCCGGGGCGCTGTTGGTATGGAGAGTACTGAAGACAAGGTGGCCCGTGAGAGAGGCCTCGACGCCTGTCTTGGCTGTCTCGAAATCCCTCATCTCACCGACCATGATGACGTCCGGGTCTGCTCTCAGAAAAGAGCGCATGGCGGCGCTGAAATCGAAGCCGATTTTAGGGTTTACCTGTACCTGTCGTAGTCCTTCCTGGGTGATTTCGACCGGATCCTCGGCAGTCCAGATCTTCGTGTCCGGCGTATTGATGTGATGGAGTGCTGCGTGGAGGGTCGTCGTCTTTCCCGAACCGGTGGGACCGACGACCAGGACTATTCCATAGGGTTTCGCAAGAATTTTCAAAAATTCGCTGTAGTTCCGCGGTGACATCCCCATCTGCTCGAGGGTCATGGTCTCACTCTTTGCGAGAATCCTCATCACCACATCCTCCACACCCCCCTGGGTGGGGATGGTCGCCACTCGCAATTCTATCTCGTCGCCACCCGGTCGCTTGAACCTGATCTTCCCGTCCTGAGGCAACCTTCGCTCCGTGATGTCGAGGTTCGACATGATCTTGAGCCTCGACACGGTGGCAGCACGATAACTGTAGGGAAGAGTCATGTACTGGACGCAATCGCCGTCGACCCGGAACCTGACTCCCACCGTCTTTCTTTGCACATTCGGCTCGATGTGGATATCCGACGCCCTCCTGGCGTTTGCGTCGTTGATGATTCTGTTCACGAGCTGCATGATGACGCTATCCGCCTCGGATACCTGCTCTTCCTCCTCTTCTTCTTTTTCTTCGGTGAGCTCGAGACGTCCCAGCATCTCGGCAATCGATTCTTCTGCTGAACCGGAAGGGCGATAAAACTGGTTTATGTACTTTAAGATGTCGTCCTTCAGGCCGACGCAGTACTCTATGGCTTTCGTCTTCAAGAGACTCTCTATCGTGTCCCTTTTCAAGATGTTGTTCGGGTCGTCCACCAACACCCTGACCTTGCCGTCAACCTTATCGAGCGGTACCCATAGCTCCCTCCGCAGGTATTCCTGCCGAAGGTTCGTTAAAAGTCCTTCCGGGACCGGTTGTTTTTCGTCGAATTCGACAAACTTGGCCCTGTAAAAATCTTCAAGGGACTGCCCCAAATCTTCCTTGGAAATCCGGTATTTCTTCATCAGAAATTCTTCCATAGATTCCCCGGATTTTCGTGCCTCCTGCCACGAATTTTCGAGCTCTTGCTCGGAAATCAATCCCCTGTTCAAGAGCAAATCGAAGCGCGTTTTCCTCCTGCGGGCGATACGCTGCTGGTTGTACAGCGCTATTTCCAAAACCCCGGCGATTTCTTCGAGAAAAGACCGCTCTTCGTCGGAGAACGACCCACCACCTTTGCGGTTGATGATCTGAATTACCCCCATCAGTTTTTGCTCATAAACGATCGGAACAGCCAACACCTGCTTTGTCCTGAAACCCGACCTCTTGTCCCAGCTGCTGTCGAAACACAACTCGGCATCGATGCCCATCAGCTCCTTCTCGTCGTAGGCGTCGGAAATGTTCACTGCTTTCTTCGTGTTCGCCACATAACCGGCGATGCTCGAATTGTTGATCGGGACCCTGATCTCTTGCAATTTAGTCCCCGAGAGCACCATGGAGTACACTTCTCTCTTTATGTCGTCGGCGACATAGATGGTGATGGCATAGGCGTTCATCAGGCTTAGGATACCGTCTTTGAGGTCCACGAGGATTTGCTTGACATTCTGAGCTGCGTGTATTCTGTTAGTGATGTTCAGAAGTTTGTTGCGCAGCGCAAGCTGTTCTTCTAACTCGAAAACCTCTTCTTTTTTTAACTCGGCTGACATCGATACTCATCCTCTAACCGATTCATCTCTTCCGGCCCTTATGCATCGCCGGACCGGCAGGTCAACTCCATGCAAGCAAAGAATCCTTTTATAATCAATAAAAACTTGAATATGAGTCATAGCGAGTATATATTACCACAAAAATAGTGGATATCTATAGTCTGCTTGCCGGCGATTAGTTCTCCCCTTCGCCGGCTCGGAAGTTGGTTTTATATTAGCCGACGATGAAAATCTTGTTCGTCTGTCATGCAAACATTGCCCGTAGTTTCATCGCAGAGAGGATCCTTAAAGGCAAGTTAAAGGCGAGGGGGCGGGGGGATGTAGTCGTCACTTCGGCCGGACTATACGACATGAAAAATTCCGAGGCTGACCCGCTTGCTGTCGGTCTGCTCCTGAAAAACGGTTTCGATGCATCGGCACATCGGTCACGAATCCTTACAGAGGACATGATCAACGAGGCAGACAGGGTCATCGTGATGGAAGAGGCACAGCGTCAAAAACTCGTCGAACGGTTCCCGGAACAGGAGGACAAGGTCTGTCTTCTCAAACCGTTCTCGCCGTCCTTCAACCCAAAATCCGCCCCTGATATCAGAGACTGCCATAACAGGTCGGCGTACCATTACAGGCTTTGCTTCGCTGAGATACACGAAGCCATCGAAGGGTTGATAGAATGTATTTAGAATACTGGGGCCTGGAAGAATTTCCCTTCGAGAACGTCCCTAACCCGAAATTCACGTACTATTCGGCAGAGTTCGAGGAGGCCCTGATAAGGCTCCTCTACGCCGTGGAAAGGAAAAAGGGCACAGTCCTTCTGACCGGCGAGGTGGGTTGCGGCAAGACGACACTGAGCCGCGTGTTTATCCAGCGCCTATCCGAGAATCGCTCCGATATCAGTCTCATCACGAACCCAAGCCTCGACCCCTACGATTTTCTCAAGGAGATCCTCTACCAGTTCGGCCTTAATCCGGGTCCTATTTCATCGAAATCGGACCTTCTGAGCTTGTTGAACATGCGGATGCTCGAAAACGTGAGGGCCGACAGGAACTCCATACTGATCATCGACGAGGCCCAGGTTATTTCCAAAGAGACCTTCGAAGAGGTGCGTCTACTCTTGAATTTTCAGATGAACGACCGTTTCCTTCTCACCCTCATCTTGATCGGTCAACCGGAATTGAGGGACATCATCCGAGAAATAAAGCAACTTGACCAAAGAATCGCGATCAAGTACCACCTTTCGCCCCTGAGTGCCGGCGACTCGGCCCGCTACATCCTGACCAGGCTCAAGGTCGCCGGCGCGAGTCGAAAAATCTTCACCGCCAGCGCATTCGACGAAATCCATCGGCATTCCCTCGGTATTCCCCGAAAAATCAACAACATATGTGACATGAGTTTGATGATCGGTTTCGTCGCCAAGGCCAAGGTGATCGACACCGACGTTGTCCAGAACGCGATCAAGGACCTTTACCAGAGTTAGCGGCCGATTGCCGGTAGGAACTCCTCTTTCGCCAACCCTTCTACTATGAAAAAAAGTGGGTTGTGCTCAAGCCTGATAACGACGTCATCGACAACCTCATTCCCTTCACCGTCGAAGAGTATCCTCACCGTCGGCCTCAAGGGATGATTTTGATTGGTTTCTACGACCTCGGCGACGGCCCGATTATTCAGTCTTACGTAACTTCCTACAGGATAAAGGGAAATTTCTCTAAGAAAGGCCTTTATCACATTCGGCGAATACGCCGCGTGTTTTGACTTGAGCAATTCCTTCGCCGAAAACGACGGCCCCAGCGCCTTTCTGTACGGCCTACTGTGCGTCATGGCTTCATAGCTGTCTAACAGGCCGATTATTTTCGCCAGCTCGTTTATTTCGCTTCCCCGAAGGCCTTGCGGATACCCCTGACCGTTTTCCCTTTCATGGTGTTGATAGGCCACATCTTGCAAAACGGGGAACATACCTTTAAAGGCACTCAAAATATCTCTACCTATAAATACATGGGTCTTGACTATTTCCGCCTCCCCTTCGCTCAATCTCCCGGATTTACGCAGGATGCTTTCCGGGATCCGGAACAACCCGATGTCGTAGTGCATTGCAGAAAGGCCCAGTTCCAGAAGCCTTTCCCTTGTGTATTCCATTCCCATGCCGACCTTCAGCGCGTAAATCATGACGTTTACCTGGTGGGACTCAAGACTTCCCGCGTCGTCGTGCTTGAAGGTAAGGGCGTATGACCTCTTCAGTAGTTCCGGAGAATCGATGACCATTCTCACGATTTCGACGGCCGGTTCGACGTCGAACGGGTGATTTTCGCTCACCTCGAACCTCACCGACTGAAGGTACTCTATCGCCTTCAGGTAGACCGCCTCATGTTCCTCCACCCCGGCGACATCGACCCCGGCCTTACCCAGCCTATCCGCCCCCGGTGTCGGTCCTTCGACATCGGCCTTCGCTACAGACGCCCGACCATCGTCTTCATCACTTTTCTCCCGCAACCGATCACTTCCGCTTACGTTGTCCTGCACTTCTTTTTTGACGATGAGTTCAGTTGCGCGTATCCTCTCGGCCATCTTGTAAGAATCGAAGGTCGCCGAATCTTTCTTCGAAGGTGCGCTTTCGCCTCCGCCGAGACGAAGTTCTTTTAATTTTCGGAAAAGCTCAAAATCTTCGGGTAACGACTCCGCTTGACGCTCCGGCCCGCCTTCCTCTTTTTCGAGGTCTTCAACCTGGTCTGTTTTTTTTAA
>CAZRAC010000061.1:0-9257 GCA_964597995.1 uncultured Syntrophaceae bacterium
GGGATTTTTCCTTCTTCTCGCCGATTCTCGACAGAAGGCCGTCGAAAGATTTTTTGAATGCGGCGACGCCGTCTTCCTGGAGCTTTCGGCATACCTGCTCGAGGTCGATGCCGAGGGCGGAAAGCCGCTTCAGGTCTGCCCGAGCCTTCATCAGCCCCCTGCCTACCGTCCTCGCCACCTTTCCGTGATCGCGGAAGGCCTGGAGCGTTTCGGGAGGGACAGTGTTGACCGTGTATGGGCCGATCAGCTCGTCGACGTACAGCGTGTCTGGGTAGCGGGGGTTCTTGGTGCTCGTGCTCCCCCAGAGCAGCCGCTGCATCCGCGCCCCGAGTCCGGCTAGGCGCCGCCATCTCTTCGTCGAGAAGATGCGCCGAAACCTTGTGTAGATGACCTTGGAGTTTGCTATGGCGATCTTTCCGAGGAGATCTAGGGCGCCGGCTTTTTCGAGGAGCGGGTCGACCATCGTGTCCACGCGGCTCACGAATACCGACGCGACAGAAGCGATTTCCCGCAGGTCTTTCCCCTCTTCGGCCCTCCGTTCCAGTCCCCTGATGTATACCTCCGCGACCTCTTCGTACTGCCGGAGCGAAAAAATCAGCGTGACGTTGACGTTGATGCCCTCGGCCGTCAGTCTCTCGACCGCCGGAAGGCCGGCCTCCGTGGCCGGGACCTTGATCATGACGTTGGGGCGGTTGAGGGCGGAGAAGAGCCTCCGCGCCTCGGCGACGGTGCCTTCCGTGTCGTGGGCCAAATCCGGGCTTACCTCCAGGCTGACAAACCCGTCGTCCCCGTGAGCGGCGTCGTAGACGGGACGCAGGAGGTCGGCGGCCATCGCGATGTCCTCCATGGCCAGGGATTCATATATTTCCTTGGCCGACTTTCCTTCTCCTGCCAGCCTCTCGACCTCCCCGTCGTAAGCCGTGCTGCCCGAGATGGCCTTTTCGAAGATGGTCGGGTTCGAGGTCACGCCACGGAGTCCCTCGTCGATTAGGGATTGGAGCTCTCCCGATACGATGAGGGTCCGGTGGATGTTGTCGAGCCAGATCGACTGACCCAGCTTTGCTACTTCCTGCAATTTCGTCATTCTAAGATTCTCCACCGCTTACTGTTCACCTATCTAAGAGCGCCAGCGTCCGCCGGACGATGTTCTCCACGGTGAACCCGTACTTCTCCATCACCACGCCGCCCGGCGCCGAGGCCCCGAAGCCGTCCAGGCCGACTACGTCTCCTCTGTCGCCCACCCACTTCCACCAGCCGAGCGTGGAACCCGCCTCTACGGCAAGCCTGGCCCTGACATCCGGGGGGATAACCTGGTCGCGGTAGGACCGGGGTTGCCTCTGAAAAAGCTCCCAGGAAGGCATGGAAACGACCCGCGTCTTCAACCCCCGTTTCGCCAGCTCAGTGAAGGCGCTGAGGGCAAGGTGAACTTCCGAGCCTGTCGCCATGAGGATGACCTCGGGTAAGTCGCCCACGTCGGCGATAATGTAAGCCCCTTTCGGAACACCTTCGATTACGGGATGCCGGTCGGCGTCCAGGACGGGGAGGTTCTGTCTTGTCAGGATCAGGGCAACGGGTCCCCTGTTTTGCAGGGCGAAGCGCCAGGCCGCCGCCGTCTCGTTGGCGTCGGCGGGCCTCAGGACGGTCAGGTTCGGAATAGCCCGCAGCGACATCAGATGTTCCACGGGCTGATGCGTCGGCCCGTCTTCCCCGACAGCGATGCTGTCATGAGTGAAGACGAAGATGCAGTGGATGTTCATCAAGGCGGCAAGCCGGATCGCGGGCCGCATGTAGTCGGAAAAGACAAGAAAGGTCGACCCGTAGGGGATGAAGCCGCCGTGCAAGGCCAGGCCGTTCGTGATAGCCCCCATCGCGTGCTCGCGGACCCCGTAGTGGATGTTCCTTCCCTCGTAGCCCCAGACGCCGCCCACGGCGCCCTGCGTGTCGGCCGGGTTGGTTTTCGGGCACTCGAAATCCCCCATACCTTTCAGCCACGTGAGTGTAGAGGGGTTGAGGTCCGCCGACCCTCCGACGAACTCCGGGACGGCCGCGGCGAGGGCCTGCATAGCGCTTTCCGAGGCCTTGCGCGTCGCGATGCCCTTTTCTGTCGGCTGGAAGACGGGAAATGAGCGATCCCAGTCGGCGGGAAGCTCCCGGTTAAGCATCCTCAGATATTCGGCCGCCCGTTCCGGATATTCCCGGCGGTACGCCGCGAAGGTCTCCTGCCATTGCGCTTCCCAGGTCTTGCCCCTCTCGACCGCCTTCCGGAAATTCCGGAGGACATCCTCCGGAATCAGGAAATCGGGTTCGACGGGCCATCCCATGTTTTTCTTCGCCGCCAGCGCCTCATCCCGCCCGAGGGGGGACCCGTGTGCCTCGAAGGTCCCCTGCTTGTGGGGTGCGCCGTAGCCGATGACGGTGCGAACGATGATCAGGGAAGGGCGCTCCTTCTCGGTGAGCGACCTCCGGATCGCCCCCTCGAGGGTCTTAAGGTCGTTCCCGTCGCCCAGGTGCTGGACGTTCCATCCGTAAGCCTCGAAGCGCCTGCCCACGTCCTCGGTGAAACAGAGGGATGTGGTGCCGGCAAGGGAGACCCGGTTGCTGTCGAACAGGACGATCAGCTTTCCGAGGTGGAGATGCCCCGCAAGGGAAGCGGCTTCCGACCCGACGCCTTCCATGAGGTCGCCGTCGCCAGCGATGACGAAGGTGTGGTGGTTTACGATGTCGTACCCGGGGGTGTTGAAGCGCGCGGCGAGATGGGCCTCGGCGATCGCCATGCCGACGGCCATCCCGAGCCCCTGACCGAGAGGCCCCGTCGTCGCCTCGACGCCCGGCGTGTGACCGTACTCGGGGTGGCCGGGGGTGAGACTTCCCCACTGGCGGAATCGCTTCAGATCCTCCAGGGAAAGTTCATAACCCGTTAGGTGAAGTAAAGCATAAAGGAGGGTGGACCCGTGTCCGGCGGAGAGGATAAAGCGGTCACGGTCCGGCCAGTTCGGGTTCCGGGGATTATGGCGCAGATACTTGGTCCAGAGGACGTAGGCCGCCGCCGCCATACCCATCGGCATCCCCGGATGTCCCGATTTCGCCTTCTCCACCATGTCCACGCAGAGGAAGCGGATTGTGTTGATCGCCTGCCGGTCTAAGTATTCTTCCTTGTTCATACAGTAGCCTCAACTCATAGGCAGGCCGCGTTACGGCCCGAGCCTTTTCATGCGATTTCCGTCAACCCATGATAGGCCGCCCCGATGAGGGCCGCCCTTTTATTGACGATGACGTGTACGGGCATACGTGACACCAGTTCCGACATCCTCCCTTTGTCCCGGAAGGCCTGCATGAACGGCCCCTCTTCCAGCACCGGCAGTATTGCCGGCGGTATCCCGCCCCCAAGGTAGACGCCTTTCGTGGCAAGGACCTTGAGGGCGAAGTTCCCGGCTTCCGCTCCGAGGGTGGAAGCGAAAAGCTCGATGGTCTTTACGCAAAGAACGGGGGGCCGGTCTTTTCTCAGGGCGGCATCCACGATCACGGGTGTCGGGTCGGCCGCCCGGCCCAGCTCGTCGGCGAGCCAACCAGGCTCTTCTCCCAATCCACTTTCCTTGAGGAAAGAATAGATCTCGAAGATCCCCGGACCGGAGCACACCCTTTCACAGCTTACGTGCGAAAACCTCTTCCGGAGGTGGGCCAGGAGGTCCATCTCCAGCGGGCTCACGGGAGCGAAATCCGCGTGGCCTCCTTCCGACGGGTGGGGCCGGTAGCGTGCCTCCGAGCCCTGCCGCTCGAACGTCAGAAAAGCCTCTCCGAGTCCGGTGCCCGGGGCAATGACGGCGATGGCGCCGCCCGGAACAGGATTTCCCCTGTTGAGCGTACGTAAATCAGCATCTTCCAGGATCGGCACCGCAAAGGCCAGGGCTTCCAGGTCATTCAGCAGCCGGACACTGCTTATTTTCAGGGTCTCACCGATTGCTCGTTCTTCAACGACCCAGGGTAGATTGGTGATGCGGGCCGTTCCCTCCACGACGGGACCGGCCACGCCGAAAACGGCGCGCTCGACCTTGAGAGAGTGTTTTTCGACGAATGCGCGAAGAATCGCCTCAAGGCCGGGATAGTCGGCACTCGGGAACGTTTCCTCCCGCAGCGGGGCGCGGACGCCCGCTCCGGGCGAGAAAAAGGCAATGATGGTCTTGGTTCCGCCGATGTCCCCCGCGAGAAGCATCTCCTTGTCCGCAGCCCTTACCCGAGGTCGCTTACTTCAGCAGGTCTTCGAGCCTACGATTGACCTCGTTCCAGTTGACGATATTCCAGAAGGCTTCGACGAACTTGGCCCGCAGGTTCTTGTAGTCGAGGTAGTAGGCGTGTTCCCACACGTCGAGAACCATGAGAATCCTGAACATGGGGTAGACATTCACGTTGTGCTTCTCGATCTGCATGATTATCGGGCGGTTTGTCTGGAGGCAGAAAGTCAGCGCGGCCCAACCCGAACCCTCAGCGCTCACGGCGGCCTGGGTGAATTCTTTCTGGAACCTCTCGATGCTCCCGAATTCCTTCGTCAGGGCCGACCCGAGCACGCCGGCGGGTTTTCCTCCCTTTCCCGGGGGCGCCATGTTGGTCCAGAAGAGGGAATGGAGGACATGACCTCCGATATTGAAAGACAGCTCCTTGAGCGTGGCCTTCATGTCCAGGTCGACGCCCTCTTTCCTGGCCTTATCGATCTTTTCCAGGAGCGCATTGGCGCCCGTGACGTAGGCCTGGTGATGCTTGTCGTGATGGACGGTCAACTGTTCTTCGGAGATATGGGGCGAAAGGTCTTTGTACTCGTACGGAAGCTTCGGCAGACTATAAAAAACGCTCGTTCCCATTTTGGCCTCCTCCTTGATGGTTTATGAAAAGCGTTACTCCCTCCTCCCGAGGGCGATTACCTTTCTATATACCACAGCCTGGTCATCATTGGCTACAATATCCTTGATTAACAGGTCATCGGGGTTTTCCGATTTTTCCCTTCGGGGTTTCTCCGGCTTGCCTCGACTACCTCTCAAGGGGACATTAAACTTTTATCCCTTTCCACTTCCCCTGATGGAACCTTCGCGCCATGAGCAGGCCTTGGAAAATGACCGACGCAGTCATGGCGACCCATACGCCAAGGGCCCCAAAACCGAGGATGGCGGAGAGGAACCAGGCCAGGGGGAGGCGTACAAGCCACATAGCGACGATGATGACCCACATGGTTCCCCGGGTGTCGCCCGCCCCCTGCAGCCCGCCGCTCAGACTGAAGCTGACGGCGAGGAAGGGTTCCGAGACCATGCTGATCCGGAGGTACCGTGTCGTCTCGGCGATCACGGCGGCGTCTCTGGAAAGCAGGGAGGAGAGAAACTCCGCCCCGAGGAAGACGGCGACGGCCATCGCCGATACTACCCCTGCGCCGGCGGCGGCGATGTGCCAGCCGACTTTTTCCGCCCGGTCGGGGTTGCCCGCCCCGAGGTTCTGGCCGATGAGGACCGACGCCGCCATGTGGAGGGTGAAGGCCGGCAAGAAGATGACCGCCTCGATCCTCAACCCGTTCGCGATGGCGGCAAGGGCCGTTATGCTCTGGTCGCCGAGCCGGCCGAGGATGTTGTAGATGATCAAACTCCCGGCGTTCCAGGCGATCTGATGCATCGCTGCCGGCCAGCCGAGGGCTGCGATCCTGCGGATCGTTTCCACCGACGGCTTCCAGGAGTCATGATAGATTTCCCTCCAGCGACTTAGGGAGAAGAAAAGTAGGTTCATCATCGTTCCGACGGTGACCGACACGGCGGTAGCAAGGGCGATGCCGGCATATCCCATCTCAGGAATCGGGCCGCAGCCGAAGACGAGGGCAAAGTCTCCGAGGATGTTGAGGGCGCTCACGACGCTCATGGTGATAAGGGGGCTCTTGACGTCGCCGCTCGCCCGGAAAAGGGCATTCGAGATGATCAGGATATAATTGGCGCCGAGGGCGGCGGAGAAAATGCACAGGAAGGTTTCAGCGATCTGGCGGATCTCCGCCGGGATTCCCGTCAGAAGGACGATCTCGCGGTAGAAGAGAAGGCCTGAGCCGGTGAGGATGACGGCGATGATGACGCTGAAGATGAGGGACTGCCTCCCGACTTCCACGGCGTTCCTGAAATCGCCTGCACCTATGGACCGCGAGACCAGGGCAAGCGTGCCGATACTGATCGCATTGGCGATGATGATGACGAGGAAGTAGAGGATCCCGACGAACCCGACGGCGGCCTGCACCTCCGGGCCGATGAAGCCCGCCACGTACACGTCGGTGAACCCCACGAAAAAGTTGAAGATCATCATCAGGAACATAGGCCAGGAAAGCTGCCAGATGTTCTGCCAGAGACTTCCTTTTGTGAGGTCGAGGGATTGGTCTTTCACGGTGAGAGCCTGTCCTTATTCCAGACCCTCCACGGCAGGCCGTTTATGTTGACGGACCGGCCGGTTGCAGGACGACGGGGAACCGCCGCCGTTCTGCAACTGCTTGAAGAAATAAGGCTTATCTCCCGCATCAGTACCGGAAAAGGGCGGCGACGGGTTTGCCTTCGGGCATCCGGTCTTTCTCGACGACGAAGATGTCGCCCCTGTTCAGGAAGGTCTGGAGAGCGGCAAGGTCAAGAAGGTCTTCATCCCCTCGTTCAGGCCTGTCGTGCAGATAGAGCTCCCCCGTCCCGGGGTTGAATGACCCCCACTTTTCCTCTCCTTTCACAACGAAGAGAACACCCACCCGGCCGTGATGGGCGGCGGGGACGATCTCGAGAAGGTTGTCGGAAGCGAGGCCGGTGCCCACCGATTGCCTGTACTTTTCCGCCGCTTCTTTGAGGGACTTCTCGTGGTGACGTTGGGAGATTTCCCATGCTCGTTTGCCCAGTTCCTGCGAACTTACCGTTTCGGGGTTTCCCGGGATGAACTCTTCCATCAGGTAAGGGTAAGAGGTCACTTCACGGTACATCGCGAAGATGTATTCCACGCCCGCAAAGACAAGCGGTTCGCGCTCTTCCCGGAGGAGTTTTTGCAGGCTTCGGTCCACCTGAAGGAGGAAGCGCATGATGTTGTCCTTGGGATAATCGGTCCAGCCGCCGTGACCGTGGAACATCCCGCCCCCTCCGATCCCGGCTGCGACCGGTTGCGCCCTCGTCTCCCTCTCCGGGGTGTCGTACCTCAACGCTTGATCGAGGTTCTTCGGCATTCCCAGGGGCTCGGTGTCGACCTCCATGATGTGATCACGGAATCCCTGAAGGACTCTGACCTCGGCCTGGCTCAGGGCGAGGACATAAAATCGTCCACTGCTGCTGAAGAGCGGCAGCACGGGCTTGACATAAAACCTCTCACCGACGGTGATCGATTCTTTGAAGTCGAGGGGCAGCCGGTAGTGCCGGAAAACCCCGGGGGCGAGAAAGACGGCAAGGCCGTCGCTCTGTTTTTTCCAGAAGAGACTGTTCCGATGGAGCTCGAAGGCCGGGGCGAAGAGCGTCTCCACTTCGCCGCCGGGGCGCACTCCCATCGCCAGGGTTTTTTCCTGGGCCTCACGAAGTAGATTCTTGAAGCGTATCTGGTTTTGCTGCGTGTCCGCCCCGACCCGGTGCGTAGGCATGTAGATGGAAATGCAGGGTTGCTTCTGTTTTTGGATCAGGTTAAGGAGTTCGTTCTTCGTCAGGATTTCAGTGCGAGGCGTTATCTCCATGTTTTCGCTCCTTTTCTTGTTTGTCTGTGAAAGAGGGGAAGGCGTGGTTGACAGAGCCTGTCTTGAGCCTGCAAAGAAGCTCGCCATGATGGATGACCATGATGTGAGAGTAGCGAAATCATGGTGCATTGTCAATTTCTCTTATTGAGGAGATTCGAACATCGATATTGAAATAGCAACAAGTTCGTGGTACCAAAAAAAAGTGAGAACGATTGAATGCATTACAAAATGTGGTGATTTTGCACCTTTCTATCCTTTCAAGGTTCACAGTAGCGGATGAGGGGCTCTTTTCTGCCTGCCACCCGCACGTACTTTTCGTCGGGCCACCCGAGGGCGACGACGGCATAGACCTTTTCCTCGTCGGGAATGCCGATTGAACGCTTGACGGCTGCGTCGCGTCTCATGGCTTCTACCGCAAATCCGATGAGGCAGGTGCCGAGACCCATGCTGTGGGCGCCGAGGAGAATATTCTGAGCGGCAAGGAGGGCGTCCTCCGCCGGGCACGACGCGCCGGGCTTTGAGCCGATGACAATGACGGCGGGCGCTCCGTAGAAAAGACTGTCCTTCCCTCCTTTTTCCCAGTCGTCGAGCGCCTGATTCACCACGGCGTGATATTTGCGGTAGTAATCGTCGAGGGCCCTGTGTCCGACCGTCTTCAGGAGCCCGCGAAGGAGTCCGTTCTCGGCCATCTTATTCACTTTGCGGAAAAACCGGGCCACTTCTTCAGTCAAGGCGCGGACATGCCTCCTCTCCGGCAGGAGCGTGAAGGTCCAGTACTGACAGTTTGTGCCCGACGGCGCCGTGATGCCGATTCCGACGAGGTCTTCCAGAAGGGCGCGGTCCACGGGTTTGTCGCTGTAATTCCGGCATGAGCGGCGCGACGCCATGAGACGCGCAAGCCCGGCCGTATCGAAGTCTCCGTAAGGCAGCCAATCCCTGGACATCCGGAACGTCCTGAAGGCGAGGGCCTCGTCGCTCACCGCCCCGACGCGGACGGCCCCGGTGGGGCAGGCGGCTGCACAGTGCCCGCAGGAAAGGGACCTCTCGCCCGTAACGGCGGCCTTGCCGTCGGCCATGGTAATAGTGTCGAGCGGACACACATCGACGCAGAGGCCGCAGCCGATGCATTTTTCCGGGTCGATGACTGTGGTGACATTCTGCTCCATACTATTCTACCTCCGCGATTTCGAGGATCTTGTCCACATTGAAGACCCTTTTCGCCCGGCGCGTCATGCAGACGGCTTCCAGGCCGAAGAAGAGATGGCCGCTATATTCCATCTCACCGATGACAAGGGGTTTGATGACCCGGCGTGATTTCTCGTCCTTGGATTTAAGGTACACAATTTCCATGCTCTGTTTCTTTTCGATGGCCTCCCTGAGCAACCGTATCTTTTCTTCCCTCGGGAGATTGCGCTCCGCTTGATGATACTGAAACCGGGTAAGAAACTTCACCACCTGCCAGTCCATCAGAATGTGGCTTTTCCGTATCGGCTTCTTTAGCACAATGCCGTCCAGTGTCGTGCACCGGGAGAGGGCCACGTACATCTGGCCGTGGGCG
>CAZRAC010000062.1:0-7891 GCA_964597995.1 uncultured Syntrophaceae bacterium
CCGGCTGGTTCATCGATGAGTTAAAAAAGAAAAAACGCAGGTTTTTAGTAGGCAGTTAATTTGGTGTCTGATTATTGTTTCGGAAGGAATCAATAGAACCTTCTTAAATTCAACGATAAAATACACGACGCAGAAAGACATGTCAAGCTGATTTTGATTTTTGATTTTGTGAATCAGTTCAGGACGATGAAACTCAGGTGCCTTCCCGTCCCTCCTCTTTCCGCCCTGTGGGAAAAAAAGAGGTCCCGGCGGCAGGACGTGCAGAGGGCCGCCGAAAATATGTTCTCTCGCGGGATGCCTGCTTCCACCAACTGTATTATATTGGCCGACTCCAGGTCGAGCATCCATCTGCCTTCGACATCCTGACAGGCCCGGAAGGCCCGCTCCCTCACTGAGACCGACTTTTTGAAGGCATCATAAACCTTCCCATCGACCTGATAACAACAGGCCCCGACAGCAGGCCCGATCGCCGCCAGGATATCCGCCGGCTTCGAATCGAACCTCTCTTTAAGGGTTTTAACGGCCTTGGCTGCTATCCCCAACGCCGTCCCCCGCCAGCCGGCATGGACGACCCCCACTACCTGCTTTTCCCGGTCCACGAGGAGAAGGGGAACACAGTCCGCCGTCTTGACGGCCAGGGCCACTCCTCTTCTTGCCGTCAGCACGGCATCGCAACGGACAGGGGAGGTTTCGTCCTGAAGGTCTTCGACGACGACGATGCGGTCGCCGTGAACCTGGTCTATCGGGAAGAATTGAGAGACCGAAAGGCCGAAGGCGTCGGCGATGAGCCGCCAGTTCCGGGCAACCCGCTCTTCTTTGTCTCCTTCACGCAGGCCGAGATTCAAGCTGGAAAACTTCCCGGTGCTCACGCCGCTCCATCGGGTCAGGAAGGCGTGGGTCAGGAATGGGTTTTCCTTCAGTCGCGCCGATTCCAGGTAACAGACCCGACCGCGCTCCAAAAGCCGAAACATGCTGTCCGTCAATCCTCCACCCCGTGGTTCCCGCGAGTATACTCCCGCAAGTACGCGACGACCCTCTGCATGTCCTCCGGGAGGGGGGATTCAAACCAGAGGTACCGGCTCGTAAGGGGATGGTAAAGACCCAACCCCCGGGCATGGAGGGCCTGACGCCGCATACCTTTAAGCCTTGAACGAAGCATTGTGTCCCTGACGGCCTGCAGCCGCCTGGAGGAGTTGCCGTAAACGTCGTCGCCGAGAATGGGGTGTCCTATAGAGTTGAGGTGCACCCGGATCTGATGAGTCCGTCCCGTCTCGATGGCAACGTCCAGGAGGGTCAGTACGCCGAAACGTTCGACCACCTTCCATCTCGTCAGGGCCTCCTTTCCGCGCCTGCTGAAGACGGACATTTTTTTTCGGTCCCCCGGATGTCTCCCCACGGGCAATTCCACCGACCCCTCTTCGCCTTCCGCATCGCCGAAGACAAGGGCGGTGTATGCCTTCTTGACGCGGTGCTCCTTGAACTGCTGCGCCAGCCCCACGTGGGCGGCTTCACCCCTGGCGACAACGAGGAGGCCGGACGTATCTTTGTCCAGTCGATGCACTATCCCGGGCCGCAAAACCCCTCCGATGCCGGATAGGTCCCGACAGTGAAAAAGCAAGGCATTGACAAGGGTCCCGTGAAAATTGCCCGCGGCAGGGTGAACGACCATACCGGCCGGCTTGTTCACGACGACGATCGCCTCGTCCTCATAAACGATGTCCAGGGGTATATCCTCGGGGACGACTTCGTAAGCCTCCGGTTCCGGCATTCTTACGGTAACGGTATCGCCCACTCTCAGCCGGAAACTCGCTTTCTCGACCACGCCGTTGACGAAAACACAACCTTCTTCGATCAGTCTTTGCGCCTGTGAACGGGAGACGACGGCGTTCGCACCGGCCAGGAAAACGTCCAGTCGCACGCCTACCCCTGTCTCTTCCACCTTAAAATCGAGTTTCTCTTCCATCTCCCTTTTCGGTAATAGACGGGGATTCAAGTGGCGGCCATGCTCATGAAGCCCTCTTTTATCAAGGGAAACTCTTCTTCGTCGATGGTTCTCAGGTCGAAGAGGACCTCGTCCCCTGAAATTCTCGCCACTATCGGGACGGATAGGCCGCGGAGCCTCTCTTCGACCTCGTTTGCCGTCATCTTTTCCGAATGCACCCCGATGAGCGACGTGGCGACCTCCTGGGACGGCAGAGAACCGCCGCCGGCCATCGAATAGCCCTTTTTTAGGGAAAACCTAAACCCCTCAGGCGATGCCTTCCTGAGGGTTGCAAGCAATTTCCTTGCCCTCTTTTCTACCTGCTCCGGCGGCTCCGTCAGGGCCTTCAACGCCCAGATCCGGGTGACGGCGTCTTCCTCAGAAAGATACTGCCTCAGCGTCCCTTCCAGGGCGGCGAGGGTCAGTTTGTCTACCCTCAACGCCCGGTTCAGCGGATTCTTCTCTATCTTCTGCAAGAGGTCTTTCCTGCCCAGGATGACCCCGGCCTGGGGGCCGCCGAGCAGTTTGTCCCCGCTGAAGGTCACCACATCCGCACCCGCCCGGATGGCGTCTCTCACCGTAGGCTCCCGGTCGATGCCGTAACGGTCAAGATCGATCAAGCAGCCGCTCCCCAGGTCGTTCACGACGGGTATGCCCCGCTCCCTGCCCAGCCCGACCAGCCGGGCGAGTTCGACTTCTTCCGTGAAACCGACGATCCTGAAATTGCTCGTGTGCACCTTCAGGATCACGGCCGTCTGTTCTCCGATCGCCTCTTCATAATCCCGCAGGCGGGTGCGGTTCGTCGTCCCCACTTCCCGCAGTACCGCCCCGCTGCGTTTCATCACCTCCGGAATCCGGAACTCGCCCCCTATCTCAACAAGTTCTCCCCGGGAAACCACGGCCTCTTTTCCGTCGGCAATGGTGTTCAGGACGAGGAGGACGGCGGCGGCGTTGTTGTTCACTACCAGCGCATCCTCCGCCCCGGTCAACCCGCAGAGGAGGTCCTTTACGTGGTCGTAACGGAGCCCTCTTTTCCCTGCCGCCAGGTCGAACTCTAAGTTGGAGTAACCCCCGGCGACCTCATTTATCCGGTCGATGGCCTCTTTGCAAAGAGGCGCCCTACCTAGGTTCGTATGGAGAATCACGCCGGTGGCGTTTATGACCCGGCGCAATTTCGCCGACTGCATCGATTCGACCCGCCTGCGGACCCGTTCAGCCACTTCTTCGGCCGAGGGAGGGGGGGTGTCGGCCCTTTCCGTCAGGATATTTTCCCTGATGGCCGCGACAATCTCACGGCAGGCATCGACAACCAGGTCCTTCGGTGCTTTTGCGAAGGTGTCCCCTTTCTTTAGAAGGAGCAAAACTTCGTCGATCTTGGGAAGGCCCCGCAGCAGCTTCGATCGTCTCTCGTCCATCTCACCCTCTGTCTTAAAAGTCAGGACCTGCAAAAATCACGGAAGTTGTTGACAGCAGTGAAGAATTCCCGCATCATCACCACCCATTGATAACGCCCGCGTTCCGTGAGGAAAAGCCGGTTGCCCCGGCGTTCGATGCCGCCGACCAAACGAAAAAAGAATATAGGAAGCCACAGATACCGATAAAGGCTCACACCGTATTTCTTTCCCAGGGCAATCAGGTCGAGGCTTCCGCCGAAGAGTTTCATCAGAAAATCGTAGTGGACCCGCTCTTTGATGCCGAAGGTCCGCGAGGCCATCAAGGGGATCCTGCCCATTCCCACGCAGCGGATGTAATCCTCGATGTTGAAGGTATTGGCATAGCAGACGCCATCCAGGTAACCTATGGAACCGCTACCGAGGCCCGCATAGTCGTCGTAATCCACCACGTATTCATCCACGATCTTCACGGCCTCAGCCGTTTTGCGGGAAAAACACCAGGCGGAGGAAAAGCGGTACTCCTCGAGAATCCGTCGGGAAATCAGCCGGTAGTACCCGTATTCCCGCCCCTCGTCGACACTCCCCAGCACTTTTTCTACCTGTCTCCGGGTCGAGTCGGAGACCATGAGCGGGTAATAGGTAACCTGGTCGACGGCGATTTCGGTGATTGTATCGAGGTCGTTCTCTATGCTCGCCCCGGTCTGGGACGGAAAATTGAACATCATGTCGGCGTTCAACGTGTCGAAACGTCCCATCACGGACTTCATCCGCTCCGCAATCCGACGACCGCTTCCGTACTTATCGTACCTGTCCATCGCCTTCAACAGGGCGTCATCGAAGCTCTGGATACCCACGGAAAGCCGCTTTACACCCGCCCTTTCCAGCGGGACAAGTCTTCCTTCGGTGAGATGGTCGGGGTTTGTCTCGACCGATATTTCCCCGACGGAAAAGCATTCCCGGGCAAGAGACAGGGTCGATTCCAGCTCATCGACGAGAACGGTGGGCGTCCCCCCACCCACATAGATACCGTTAAAATCATAGCCCTTATCTCTATAAAGCAAGATCTCTTTTCTAAGGGCCGAGAAATAGGCCCTGCAGAGCTTCTCTTCGAAGGGGACCCGATTGAAGGAACAGTAAGGACAGAGCCTCTCGCAAAAAGGGACATGGAGGTAAAGCAGTCTTTTTCCTTTTTTATCAGCCGGCGGAAGGGCTGGGCTTTCCTGAGGGGAAAAGGTCATTGACCTGTTGATTTGGCGCCGTGCGACCCGGGTTATCACTCGGTTGATCAAGGTATCGATGATTTCCTCCCGGCCGGATTTATAACAAAGTACCGGAGAATTAGCAAGAACTGGGCGGTGTTGAAAAAAAGACGTGCCGGTGTTATAGAGGTGCTCGGTTCATGTCGGAGCAGAAGGACTGAGGTATGGCAGAAACGAAAACATGGGCACTCTGGAAGGACGGAAAGGTCAACCCAGAGGAAGCGAAAGTCCTGAGGAGGCGTGCCTCGGAGGTACCCGTCCCGTATAACGATGCGGCACGGAAGGACATCAAGGCGGTCGTCGATTCGTTTTTGTCGAGAGACGACGCCCTCGGTCTCGCCGCGCCCCAGGTCGGCATCAGCAAGAGGATCATCGTCTTCAAGACCAAAAATTTCAATGAGAGGGAACGGATTAAAAGCAGAGAAGAATACGAAGTCCTTGTCAACCCCAGGTTGGTCCAGGTCCGCGGTGCGGAGGAAAAGATGCCCGAGGGATGCCTCTCATGCCCCGACGTGAGCGTCGAGGTAACGAGAGCGACGGAGATCAAGGTCCGTGCCCTCGACGAAGAAGGCCGCAAGGTAAACAAGCGTTACACGGGATTTCTTGCCCGCATCGTCCAGCATGAACTGGAACACCTCGACGGGAAGCTGATCATCGACCACGGCGGGACGGTTTCATTCCCGAAGAAGAAAGAGGCCTTTTTCACAAGCCTTTTCGGGGGCGAGCCGGGCAAACAGGAATAAACCAAAACAAAAAACCCCTTTCGGGGGAAAAGGGGTTTTTACAGTCAGACCTTTTGGGGCTATCTCTTTCTCTTCAGCCAGGCCTCCTGGTAAAGGCGCCCGACACAGAGGAAAAGGGCAAGCAGAAAGAGGCCGAGCATAAACGACGGCGCCGTATTCAGGGCCCTGTCTATCCAGTAGCCCGCGTACATGAAGGCAAAGGAACAGATGACGATCGCGAAACCCCAGGCGCTCAGCATCAGAATCCCCGATAGCCCTTGCATCGTCGTCTGTCCCTGTCCTGTTCTTTTTGCCGTCACCATGGCGAGCCCTTTTACTTGCTGTGATGCCGTTCGTTCTAAACGTATCAGCCGACCAACCCTTTGATGAGCTCCACTACCGGCGAGGTGAAGAGCGCGATAAGGACGGTGTAGAGGGCAAAGCTGCCGACGGCCTCGCTCAGGTAAAGTTTCTGGTACTTATGCTTGAGAGACACGATGATCAGCCCGCCCACGATCAAGGCGCCGAGGTGGAAGAAGGGGAATTCGGCCGCTCCTGCTGCGCTGTACTCGGCAAACACGAAAGTCGCCGTAGACAGGACCACAAAACCCGCAACTAACAATGTGGATGCTAACTTTTTCATTTTCTGTTTCCTCCTTTGGATGTTAGAATCATTCCAGTTTTTTACTCTATATGTATGAAATTATCGTGCCAGCTCCCCTACGCCCAGGAAAGTATTGTATATCATATTGATATTGCATCATATTTGACAAATAGACGGCATCTTCGGTCCCGCTCCCCGGGGAGAAAACCCCCTCTCCGCTGAATGAAACGTTCAACGGGATGAATGAATCATTCAAACGACGGTGCCGGTCGAAAAAGACCCTTTAACCTTGCCGTCAACGGCCGAATGTAGTACTCAACGTGGCATTCGTCGTGAAAACAGGCCAAGCGAGACCTTTGAAAAACGCCCCTTCATGTCATTCCGACGGAAGTCGGAATCCAGAACAGATTAAAAACACTGGATTCCGTGTCAAGCACGGAATGACAGTAAGGTGATTTAATCAAAAATTCAAAGGTCTCGAAGCGTATCGAATGACCCGCTTAGAATTGTATTTGCATCGGGCGGGCGGCGTCGACCCAACCGTAGGATATAGAGATGCAGAGAACCCCCCTGTATGACCGGCACCTGAAACTTGGTGCCAGGATGATCGATTTCGGCGGCTGGGAGATGCCGGTCCAGTACACGACTGTGATCGACGAACACAGGGCGACACGCGAGGCGGCGGGACTTTTCGACACCTGTCACATGGGTGAGATAGACGTCACAGGACCGGGTGCGTACGCGTTCCTGCAGAGAGTACTGAGCCGCGACCTGGCGGGAATGACCGACGGCCGGATGCGGCTAAGCCTCCTGACCGACCACCGGGGCGGGATCATCGACGACCTTACCGTGTACAGGCTCGGCGATGACAGATACCGGCTGGTGACAAACGCCGTAACGAAAGACAAGGACCTCATCTGGTTGCGGCGCGTGGTTCAGCAGGAAGGATTTTCCGGCGTCGAAATCATGGACGTCACCGACCGAACCGGGAAATTGGACCTGCAGGGTCCCCGCTCCGCGGAAATCCTTCAGTCATTGGTCGCTGATTCCCTCTCGGGGCTCAAGTTCTATGATTTCATCGAAACAGAAATCCTCGGTTTAGGAGCCATCGTATCCCGGAGCGGCTACACCGGAGAAGATGGTTTCGAGGTATACGTACCCGCGGAAGCGGTCGGGAAGGTCTGGGATAAGATACTCGAAGCCGGGACACCGCTCGGCCTGAAGCCGGCAGGGCTCGGCGCCCGGGACACCCTGCGCCTCGAGGCCGGCATGATGCTTTACGGAAATGAGATGAACGAATCGGTCACGCCCTTCGAGGTGGTCTACGGCTGGGCAACGGACCTTAAAAAGGACTTCATCGGGAGCGAGGCCCTCAGAAAACAGAAAGGACAGGGAATCCGGAGAAAACTGACCGGGTTCGAGCTGACCGGACGGGGCATCGCTCGTCACGGTTACGCCGTCTTTAAGAACGGCCGGGCGATCGGTGAAGTGACGTCGGGGACGTTCTCGCCCACACTCCAGAAGGCCATCGGCATGGCCTTCGTTCCCGTCGAGCACTCGGAACCGGGCACGCAGGTCGACATCCGAATCCGGGACAACCGGGCCGAAGCCCATGTAGTCCCATTGCCTTTCTATAAGAGGAAAATCGTTTAACTGTAATTAACCATTGAGAGTTCATGTATGAGCCTCAGCTGCGACGGAAGAGGGGAGGAATGGGATGGCAAAGGAGAATCCGGCTGACCGGAGGTATTCGCGGGAACACGAGTGGGCGAAGGATAACGGAGACGGTACCATAACGACGGGAATCACCGATTACGCCCAGGAGATGCTTACCGACATAGTCTACGTCGAGCTTCCCGCCCTCGGGAAGAAGGTGAGGCAGGGTGAGACCATAGCGGTCGTAGAATCGGTGAAGTCCGTATCCGACGTCT
>CAZRAC010000062.1:7991-9195 GCA_964597995.1 uncultured Syntrophaceae bacterium
AGGCAGGGTGAGACCATAGCGGTCGTAGAATCGGTGAAGTCCGTATCCGACGTCTATTCACCGGTGAGCGGCGAGGTGATAGCCGTCAACGGGGTTCTCGAGAACAAACCGGAGCTGATCAATCAGGATGCCTTCGGCGAGGGCTGGATCGCGAAGGTCAGGATGGACGACCCGGGCGAACTGAAAAACCTCCTCGACGCCGCGGCATACACGTCGTTCTTGCAAGAGATAGGACATTGACGGCGACAGCAAAACCCGTATTGTGCCGGATTTCCCTGTCGCCGGGACGAGGCTATTGTCGTATACGGATGAAGAGGGTGTCGGGTGCGCCTCTTCTCTCAGAAACGCCAGTTGAAGATGATCATTCCGGGCCCCAACCCGTTGGGGAAGTCGGACCACGTGTTCTCGCGAATGATATTTATCGCCCCGATCTGAACGCCCCCGGATGCCTTCTCGGCATAGTTGACGGCACCCAACTGGAGGCCCGAGAGGTTGCCTGCGTAATTCACGGCGCCGGTCTGAAGACCTTTCATGGCCCCCTTCGCGACGTTGGCGACGCCGACGCCCCACCCGGTGAAGTTTTCCTTCGCGTAATTGAACGCCGAAATCTGCACGCCGGCATAACTATCCGCATAGTTGGCGACACCGATGCTCAACCCGGCGCTCGACCTCGAAGACCCGTTGACGATTCCCAGGGCAAAGGCATCCTGGGGGTTTTCGCTCCATATGCCGAGAGTGAATCCTTTAATCCTTGTGCTCCTGTCGAAAATGGCAATATCGGGGGTTAGACTGAGTTGTATCGGCTGCCATTCTTCAGCCGTTGCCTGGCCGGCGGCAACCATGATAATTCCGAGACAGATAAGAACGAGCAACTTTTTCATCGTCTATCTCCTTTCACCGGGATTTATGATGTTTAAGTGTAGCGAGAGGAGCCTTACATGTCAATGTAAATTGTAATAAGTTTGAGGACTCCCTTTGATTCAATATTTATCGTTGTGACGTGCCGGGGCCCTTAGAATCTGAAGGTTACGCCGGCAAGAAAGGTGTAATCCGTTTCGGCCTTGTTGAGACCTCCTTTGATGCCGGCGTCGATGTCGAAATTTTCAGCGACGGAGTAAACGATTCCTCCCAGGATGAAAGCAGGGTGGGTGTCCGTTTCCTTGTCCGGGTTGCTCTCCACCCCGATGTTGGCTACGAGTTCGAT
>CAZRAC010000063.1:0-9109 GCA_964597995.1 uncultured Syntrophaceae bacterium
CCCCTGTCCGACTGCCCTAACCAAAACTGTCTAACTCCAGGGGTGCAGTCCATATCTCTAAAATCTGTCTCGTGCTCAGTGACAGTATGGAGTTGATATAATCGCCGATACTTCCCGATTCGGCTATGTACGAAAGTGTTCCGCCAGCGAAGACGGTGTCGCCCGTGAAGAGGAATTTTCCTGCCGGTTCGTAGATGCAGATGGAACCCGAGGTGTGGCCGGGGGTGTGGATGATATTGAGGCTGTAGTTGCCTAAATCAAAGCGGCTCTTGCTCTCCAGCCAGAGGTGGACTTTCAGGGGAATCTCGTTCAGGTCAGCGGATCTGTAAAGAGTGACGTATCGGTCGTCTAAGGTCATCTTTGTAGCAGCAAAACGGTGGGCGGCGATGAGGGCATAATCCTGAAAGTAGCGGTTGGCGCCGATATGATCGAAGTGTTCGTGTGTGTTAATCACTATGTCTATATCCCTGACCTTTACTCCGATCTTCAAGAGATATTTCTGGAGGGCGGGGAAATTGGCATCTACGCCGGAATCGATGAGGAGGATTGCGTAATCTCCCTTGATGATGTAACTGTGGCTGCTGGTTCCATGTCCTTTGATCATAAAAATATCATGCTGCAGCTCCAGTATATCGCTCTCTTTTCCGATATCTTCTTTTCTCCCAGGGGCTGTTTTCCGCGCCGTTCAGGTCATCGTAAACGTCGAATATACGGTACAGCCCGTTTTTAAGCAGATAATCTCTTATACGCGGTCTCAATGAACAGATCTTCAAATATCCGTTCGCGAGTTCCGTCTCTTTTTTGAATGCGTTGATTATAGACAAATGGGCAAGTACATTGCCATCTTCGTCTATACCCCCCAGATCTACTACTATCCTTGGTTCCTTTCTGTTTCGCCAGGGACGCAAGATATCCCGGGCTGAAAAAGGAGCGCTCTTGTTCAATGACCAGCCGACCTCCGCGAGAATAAAACCTTTTTTTTCAGTCACAGTGCATTTCATTGTCTTGACTCCTCATCGCCGTGTTTTTTGTAAATCCGGATAAGTAAGTAACAGTGGATTGTTAAATCATCATGAGGGTCCCATTACGATTCGATGAAATCTACCGTGAAAATAATCACCGAGGTGGATTACGCACCCAAATGACGTGTAAGGATGGATTCTGCGAATAAATCGCGGAGAAGTCGTTCTGCCCCGGCTTTGTTACAATAATTTAACGTCTCTTTAATACAAAACACATAAAATAATTGTATATGTCACCCTAATCAATATGTAGGGGGATTTCGATGAAGGAATGGATGAAAAAGTTGCAGTTGCATTATGAGAGGATCAGGAGCCTTCATCCTGAAGATAGATTGATGATTCTTTTCGATATCGACGGCACGATTCTGGACATGCGCCATATGATCCTATCTACACTCCGATCTTTTGACAACCGGCACGGCACTCACTATTTTCGCGACCTCAAAATCGGGAATATACGGGTTCATGAAACGAACATCGTCGCGTTGCTCGACAAGCTCACGATTCGAGAAAAAGATACAGCGCGCGTGGTCGACTGGTATGAACAAAATTTTTGGTCGGCGGACGCCGTTATGGAATCCCATAGACCCTTCGTGGGCGTCATGGAGGTGATCCGATGGTTTCAGATCCAGCCGAAAACCTTTGTGGGCTTAAACACGGGAAGACCCGAATGCATCAGGGCGGATACGCTTCATTCCCTCAATAAGATAGGGCAAGAGTTCAAAGTGCGTTTCGGCAATGAATTTCTTTACATGAACAGGAACGGATGGGAGGGCGACATCGTCACCTCTAAAGTTGCAGGCATCCTCCATTTTCAGAAATGCGGGTACCGAGTATTCGCTTGCGTTGACAACGAACCGGAGAATCTGAGGGCCATAGCCGACGTAGACGCGCAGAAACAAATTCTCTTGCTTCATGCCGACACTTTATTCAAATCGAAACGCAAGCGGTTGCCTCCCCACGCCGTCAGCGGAAAACGATATGACCTCGCCGCACTCATTCATGAAAAGGCGCTTCCAAAACACGTGCAATTTGTCTGGCATGGGGTGAATGATGAAGCGAACCTGAGACAATTCCTTGCATCGGGAATTCAGTGGGCGGAGTGCGATGTTCGCCTGGACCATGCCCGAGACAGGGTCGTCCTTCGGGATGACTCTTTTGAAAGCGCTCCTCTTCAAGAAGAGGAGCGTCTCCTTACGCTGGAGGACATTCTCGACCCCATTCAGCGCACGGGTAAATCCGTGAAGCTTGATTTGAAAGAGAATGGTGTCCTGATAGACAGGGTCTTGTGGGTTCTCCGTAGACATTCCTTTGACGGTATGAACCTGTGGTTCAACGGCCGAGTCGACGAATTGAAACAGGAAGGGTTTAGCAAACTGACCAAGGCCTTCCCACAATCCATTATTCAGGTCCCTATCGATTGCCTCGTTCCCCTGATCTTGAGTGTCCCCGGAGAAGCCCTGGCCCTTCTCGACAAGTTTAGAAGTTGGGGCGTAAATCGTTTTTCCATGAGCTGGAAATCATCGAATATCCATCGCGTTCTCGACAAGCTGGACAAATGGGGGTTTGAAGCCAACATTTACAATGTCCCGGACCTTGAGTCCTTTCTGCAGGCCGTGCTCCTTTTGCCGACATCCGTGACCTCGGATTTCAATTTTCCGAAATGGCACTATTACGGCAGGGGATCAGGCGAAAACCAGAAAAGGCATTCTTATGAAATCGTCAAAACCACGCAGAGTTTGTCCCTGTAAATTGACCGAGAAGGTCGGAATGAAGATACTTTCTAATATGAAAGGGAGGATGAACGATGAGTCGGCTTCACACCGTTACCGAGTGTCTTGAGCGAAGGGCTGCATCGCCGTCCAACGATCCCGAATTTCTGAAAAAGATCATCGAACTGATGGGAATCGACACCCGAAGCGTTGGGGCGCTGGTTGAGACGCTTCCCTTCTCCGGCAGTGATGCAACGGCCGGCACAGAGACGGAACTCCAGGCCGCCGTCATCGGCAGACGAGACAATGTTGACCTGCCCATCATGATTGAACAGTCCAATTATTACGCGAACATTATGAGGCGGACAGCGGCTGGAGACACACCCCGAAAGGTCATTACCGACCTCGAAAGGTGGCTGGCGGCTAATCGGGACAACGTTTGGGAAAACAGTTGGGTCCGCTTTCCCCTGGCCGTGTTGAGCTCCTTTGCTAAAGATGTGTTTCGGAATGACCTGCTATCCGATAAACAAAGCCGGAACAACACATTGAGAAGCGATGCCCATAAGTTCGTTGTTTCCGCAGAGGGTGAGGAATACCTCCGGGTCCCGCTCAGTTACCTGCTCAAGCTGGCTCTGGCCGATGTGGTTAGTGCGGGCGCTGATGTGCCCCGACCGGTTCACAGGGCGGGCTGCGAATTGATGGAACATTTTCTCAGCGACAACACATCTCCGGAGACGCATTCCTTTTGGCTGGTCTTTTCCGGCAAGGGCAGCGACGCGGGAAAGGGGATTGCCGGAGAAACTTTGATACGATTCCTTCTTACGCAACTTCTGATCATGTATGCCAACCGGAAGTTTTGCCTGGCCGGGAACGGACAGAAGGCCGTCATATTCTCTTCGCCCCATCCTCCTGTCCGGCAGAAATGGCTTAACGATTGCGTTTCTGACGCCTTTTACAGAGAACTGTTCATGAATCCCTGTCTGTCGGGTTGGGACCGGGGAGAACTAAAGCTGGAATACATGCATCTGTGCCACGGGGTGTTGAGCAGGAGTCAGCTCAATGCCGTGGCCAAGCTCAAGGAAGCGGGCATACTCACCCGGAATCTGGTAGTCCTACCAAATCTTTCGAATATCAGCCTTGCCAATAATGGGACTCATATCAGCCTGGGAAGCCGAAGACTATCAAAGCTGCTGTCCGATCCGTCATCGGGATTCACTCGCATTCATGAAAAATATGTGGGTGACCTGGTGATTAAGATAACGGAACACTTCCTGCCGCTTTTTGTCGGGACTTACAGTGCAGCGCCGTATCGTTTCGATTTCGAAGATTTTCACCCTGAAAAGGCCCTGGGATTTCTTCCCCATGAACTCGATTACACCCATTTGCGGATGTTCTGGCGGCGATGGAAGAAGAAGGCGCATGTCGGGGTCATGGGACGACCCTTGACTCCCTTCGGTATTCCCCGGCTTGATAGGATAATAAGCGGACTTTTCGGCCTGCGGGGTGATTACGTTCCCGATTTACGCCTTATCGATTATCCGGTCATGCTCATGAGCACGGAAAAGAGCCCGGCGCTGGACGGAAAGATTGGAAACTCCGACCGACTGAAAAAAGACCTTTCCGATCTCGGCATCTTCGATGCGCACATGTCCCTTTATATACTATACAAGCTTCGTGAATACGAGGTTATGGGATTTTCGGGTTTTGAGGGACGCCATTACAGTCTCTTCGAGAATTACGAAGAGGATATGGGAAGGGCTGCTCAACTGCAGATCCTGATTACCGCGCTTGCCTATAAATACATTGCCATGGGACTGTGCACACACGCCCAGATTCCCGACGATCCTTTTGTGGAAAGCGAACGCCGACAGGTAATCTTCGGAACGGCTGCCGGGATACCGACTTTTTTCGTTAGGAGCGACACGAGAAACTTATTTATGCAAAAAATTCTCCTGCGGGTATACCGCATGCGTAGGAGCAGGCGGTATCCCGGATACTTCCGGGTGCACAATGAAGAATACCAGAGGGCATTGGTCCGTATCATAGAAGAAGACGCCGCCGACCTCATCGATATCCTGTGCATGAAGGAAACTATTAAGGATCTCGTGAGCCGCCTGGACCATCCCGACGAGTTTTCAACGGCTGGTAGATTGACTCGCGGGATTGTCGAAGAAGCGAACACGAACGCACCCATGAAGCTGAGTGCAAAAGAATTTAACAGCGCGGCCGAAAGGTATTACCGTGAGCGGCTGAGGAAACGACATCTGACGGAGGCCCTCCAGTGTCTGGAAAAAGGCCTCAGAAAGATCGAAAGGTGTTCGGACGACGCCGATTCTGCATCAATCCTTGCCCTCAGGGCAACGCTCGGCAACCGGCGCCTCCAGGACTTTCTCAGACCGATCGAGGAAGATGTCGTAGAGGATCGGGTTTCCCTGGGAGATCTCGTCAAACTGATACACCTTTCTCTAATCCACACGTACGCGGAAAGACGTAAGGCGGAGTCGTTATCAAAAAGTATTTGCGACGATGAAGATAGGACATCACCAATACCTGGATCGGGAATCCGGTAAGGTTCTTACGGAAAAACTCTACGGGGACCGGGCGGTACGCTTTCTGTATTCCTCGCTCAGGGAAAGCGCTCCCGCCTTGTTTCGCGCCGTGACGAGTGCTCGGATATCCAATTTTCTGGCGTTCGTAAACTTTAATAATTTCTTGTCGGAAAGGATCTCAGGCCGCCGGGAATTGATGAATGCCTGTGGAATCGACATGACTGAGTCACTGGAGTGTCCCGACCGTCTCGATACCCTCGAGAAAATCTTTCAAAGAAAGATTCGCTATTGGGAGTGTCGCCCGATGCCGGAAGAGCCCGGTACGGTGGTCTCCCCAGCGGACGCAAGGGTTTTATTGGGTTCTTTTTGCGAGACGTCGAGCCTCTTCGTCAAAGGAAAGTTCTTCAATTATGAGGAATTATTGGGCCGGGATAAAACGGACTGGTTGGCTGCCTTTTGGGATGGAGATTTTGCCGTCTTCAGGCTGACGCCCGACAAATATCATTACAACCATACGCCCGTGGCCGGTAGAGCCGTTGATTTCTATGAAATCCAAGGAGAGTATCACTCTTGCAATCCCACTGCAGTCATCAGTGTGGTTACACCTTACTCTAAGAACAAACGAGTGGTCACGGTCATCGATACCGACATTCCGGGTGGAACCGGTGTGGGGCTTGTGGCCATGGTAGAGGTCGCGGCCCTGATGGTCGGCCAGATCGTCCAGTGCTACAGCAAAGAAAGATATGATGCCCCGGTGCCGACTTGCCGGGGCCTTTTTATGGAGAAAGGGATGCCGAAAAGCCTTTTTCGTCCAGGCAGCAGCACGGACATTCTGATATTCCAGAAGGACCGCATGCGTTTTTCTGAAGACCTCCTTTGCAACTTGCGCTGTCCCAATGCCGAGAGCCGTTTTGACGTAGGATTCGGTCAACATCTTGTGGAAACGGACGTAAAGGTCAGGTCATTGATCGGACGAGCGGTAAACATTCTATCCTCGCAAAACCGTAACACAATTAACTGCCATGATTAACTACATTTTTCTGATTACACTCACGCTTCTGTTTGCCTTACTCTTTGGTTGGTGTTTTAAACATTTGCCCGAGGAGCGATGGCAGATCCTGGCATCCGTTCCGGTTAAGAAAATTTCGCCCGGCGTATGGGAAGGCATGAATGTGACTTATTACGGTTTGTTTAACGCAAATGCGATTGTTATCGCCGTATCCATCTTCTTTATTCTGACCGGAGCTGCCCGGGTGCCGCTCTCCGTGACTTTAGCGACTGTTTTCGTCATCCTCCTTTTATGCTTGCCGTCATCGAGGATTCTTGCCCGGCTGATCGAGAAAAAGGCTTACACATCGACTGTCGGCGGCGCATCGTTCGTTGGCCTTCTGGTTGCCCCCTTGGTTCTATTGGCCATGGACGGCGCCCGGAGAATGATTGCGGCGGATTCGTTTGAATCCGTGTCGATCCTTGCGGCGATTGCGGTTGCGTATGCGTTTGGAGAAGGGTTGGGGCGGCTGGCCTGCATAAGTTTCGGTTGCTGTTACGGAAAACCCCTTTCTCGATGCGGCCGTGTACTTCAAGCGGTGTTCAGACATTGCAGTTTTGTCTTCTCTGGCAAAACGAAGAAAATTGCCTACGAAAGCGGCCTAGACGGTCAGAAAGTTATTCCTATTCAGGCTGTTACAGCCGTTATTTATGTAGGGGTAGGACTTGTCGGAACCTGTCTTTTCCTGCAGGCTCGTTTCACATCTGCCTTCCTGATAGCGGTTCTGGGGGTGCAGGTCTGGCGGGTTGTATCCGAGACGCTGAGAGCGGATTGGCGGGGTAGAGGGAATTTGTTGACAGCTTATCAGGTTATGAGCCTCGGGGGCGCCGCGTATGCCGTTTTCATCGCAGCGGTTATGCCTGTGGGACACGACCTCATCGTGAGCGTAGTAGACGGGCTGCGATCTTTCCTGCAACCCGGCACGATTATTTTTCTGACTCTCCTGTGGTTATTCTGTTTTTTCTATACGGGGCGCAGCCGGGTGACGGGATCCCAGGTGACAGTTTACGTGCATTCTAGCCGGATCTGAAAGCGACGGCCTGTTGGGCAGGTGAATTTCCGTTCCTTCCCGGTCGGGCAATCATGATAGATGTGCAAAAAGATGGCTGATCCTTGAAGAAACCAGAACGTTTTTTGCCCTCAGTTCTTCAGTGAAGGTGATCTGAAAGTCAATCGTCTGTCAATCGGGCCGCCATGTATCTTGAAAAGATAAGCGCGAGTATAAGGGAGGGGATCGCGATGATGTACAACGTTAGATGTATCGCCCGATATAGAATGTCTATCGATTTCGTCACTGCGGTCATCGGACGTGCCAATCGAATATAACCCTTGATGCGGGAATTTTCTTTAACCGGGAGAGCTACATACAGCATACTTTCTTGGATCGTCACACTGAAGCGCGACGACTTGCCTTTTCCTTCCTTGACGGCCTGCTGGATTTCGGGCCGGTTTAGATGATTGTCCATTTTTGACGCATCGGCCTGGGAATCGGCCAGAACCAGTCCGGAAGTATCTATGAGAGTCAACCGAACATTCAACTGTTTGGCTATCTCCGGAATGTCACTTTGAATGCGTTCCCCGGGAATGAAGGCCGTGATTCGGGCGATACTGAATAACTCGTCCTCCATACCCTTTGCCATAATGTCCTTGATCTGCTGCGTGAGGAAAAAATCCAGAACGGCTGCAGTAATGAGGATCAATATCAGGTAGGAAGCGAACACTTTTAAGAAGGTAAGACGTTTCATGGTTGAACGACCTCCTCAATAATCAGGCTCGCCGCACGCAATGATTTTGCATTGTGCTATTTGCGAAGCGGGTAGAAAGTATATAACAACATGTCTCGGAAGGACAGATAAATCAAAATATGGGAAAAAAGAAAGTACTTTTCGGGGAAAGTCGTGATCAGATGCACTGTGATTAAAATAGAGCCTTTGTGGCAAAATAGATGGCCGCCGACATCATAGCCGAGACCTTGAACCTCGATGTTGATACCGACCTCACTCATCGACTTAGCAAGCGCCATCACGAATTTGTCCGTAAAGGTAACCCGACGCGAACGACCAGTAAATACCGCATCCCCAGCAATACCGCTAATGATGCGGGCACGATCAGCCAGCGCTTGCTCCTGACGAATGCCAGTATTGTAAAGCGAGTTTGCCCAGACATCAATGATACTGTAATCACCGTTGGCATGTGCGGTATTCAGCACAGCCAGGTAGTCAATCTCGCGCAGATCAACACGCTCACCCTTTGTGTTGGTAAAGTAGCCGTTGAGAATCATCATATTGTCGTTAACGACAATAGGGGTCGCCGGATCAAAATGGCGAGCAAACGCACCTCCTGTAAGTGCATTAGTGGCGTCAAAGAGCGCTCGGCGAGCCTGAGTGTTACCTGCTGCCGCAGCTGCAAAGAAAGACGTATAGAACGTCTCGGGACCACACTCAGGCACGTCGATGGAGATTTGAACACCCGACACGATACTCGACATCATCTGGTACAAATACGCATCAGTGAAGGCTGCCACATTGGTATCAATCGGGCTACCAAAACCATTCTGGTTACGATCCAGGTTAAGGTCGATACCCACCGCCCCCACGTCACGCAAATCGAGCTTACCCGCACCAGTATGCTGCTTTTTAAATGCCTGAATCCAGACATTATTTTGCACCACCGACATTGTAGTTGCCAGCGCCAACATCACACTCCCATTGGTGTAGCAGTTGCTGGGGATCTTGATCGAGCTAATTACAGCTTGAGCAATGTAGACTGCCGGCGACT
>CAZRAC010000064.1:0-8903 GCA_964597995.1 uncultured Syntrophaceae bacterium
CGAGACGTCCCGGGTGATGGACGGGCTGCCGGACTTTTTTGAAATCTTGTCGATCTCGTCGATGTAAACGATGCCCTTCGACGCCCTCTCTACGTCGTAGTCCGCGTTCTGGAGCAGGCTGAGGATGATGTTTTCCACGTCCTCGCCGACGTAGCCCGCCTCGGTCAACGCCGTCGCATCGGCGATGGCGAAGGGGACGTCGAGCATCTTCGCCAGGGTCTTGGCGAGCAGCGTCTTACCCGACCCGGTCGGCCCGATGAGGAGGATGTTGCTCTTCTGGAGCTCGACGCCGTCGAGGTCTACGCCCGCGTACAGGCGCTTGTAATGGTTGTAGACCGCGACGGAGAGTATTTTCTTCGACCTTTCCTGCCCCACCACATACTGGTCCAGGAATTTCTTGATGTCCTTGGGCTCGGGGATGCGCCTCCTCGACTCCTCGACCCGCTGAACCTCCGTCTCTTCCTGGATGATTCCCCGGCAGAGTTCGATGCATTCATCGCAGATGTAAGCGGACGGACCCGCCACAAGCTTCTTCACCTCGTTCTGCGTCTTCCCACAGAAAGAGCAAAAAAGCATGCCCCTCGACTCTTCACCGTTTCTGTATCGCTTCGCCATGATGACTCCTTATTTGAGGACCGGATTCCTCTTGATGATCACTTCGTCAATGATTCCGTACTCTTTCGCCTGTTCACCGGTCATGTAGTAATCCCGTTCCGTGTCTACTTCAACCCTTTCTATGGGCTGCCCGGTATGCGCCGCCAGCAGGCTGTTCAACTCGTTCTTGAGACGCAGTATCTCCTTAGCCTGGATACCGATGTCCGTAGCCTGTCCCTGAAACCCCCCGAGGGGTTGGTGAATGAGAATCCTGGAGTGAGGCAGGGCATGTCTCTTGCCCCTTTCGCCCGCCGCCAGGATGAGAGCCGCCATGCTCGATGCCTGTCCCATGCAGACCGTACAGACAGGCGGCTTTATGTACTGCATCGTGTCATAGATGGCGAGCCCGGCGCTCACAAGCCCCCCCGGCGAGTTGATATAAAAGAATATCTCTTTATCGGGGTCCTCGGACTCGAGGTAGAGCATCTGGGCGATGATGAGGTTCGACACCTCGTCGTCCACCGCCGTCCCGAGAAAAACTATCCTATCCTTCAAGAGCCGCGAGTAGATGTCGAAGGCCCGTTCGCCCCTGCCGTCCTGCTCCACAACTATCGGAATCAATGCCATCCCTGCGACCCTCACTCAGCCTTCTTTACATTAATTTTAGCCTTGCTCAGAACAAAATCAAGGGTTTTTTCCTCCCGGAGATCGCCCCTCAGCCTGTCGAGGAGGTCGTTCTTTTCGTACAACCTACGGATAGATTCGACATCCTCGCCGTAATGATCGCTAACCCGCTTGAGGCGCTCATCGATGTCGCTCTCGGTGACTTCGATGTTTTCCTTCCGGGCGATACTGTCCAGGATAAGCGACGTCTTGACCATCCTCTCCGCCTCGTCCTTGAAACCGCTGCGCATCCCGACCGCAAGCTCGGCCGCCCTTTTTTGGTCGATGCCGTTTGCCGTCAACCGCCGCTGCGCGTCGAGGATCATCGACTGGACCTGTTTCTCGACTATCGACTCCGGGGCCTCGACCGGGTTGCTTTCGAGCAGCTTCCCGATTATCGCCTTCTCGACCGCAGACTTGCTCGCCGCCGCCTTCTCCTCCTCCAGGGCCTTCCTGATGTCCGCCTTGATGTCCTCGAGGGTCTCGTACTTTTCGAAATTCTTCACAAAGCTCTCATCCAGGGCCTGCAGTACCTTCTCCTTCACCTCTTTGACCGTAACCTTGAAGACGACTTCCTTCCCCGCATAATCCCGCCGGTGGTAGTCCTCCGGGAAGGTAACCTTTAATTCCCTCGTCTCACCCCGCCTGACGCCGACCAACTGCTCCTCGAACCCGGGAACGAACCTCTTCGACCCGATCTCGAGGACATAGTCCTGCGCCTTCAAGTCCTGGCGGAGAACGCCGTCGAGCGTCCCCTCGAAATCTATCGTCGCTAAATCACCCTCCCTGATGCCCCTGTCTTCTTTCAGCTCCTCGATGGTGCTGTACATCCTGCGCAGACCTTCGAGCCGCTCGTTCACGTCTTCGTCGCGAACCACCGGCTCTTCCTTTTCGACCTCGATCCCGATGTAGTCCTTAGGCTCTATCGACGGCTTCACCTCAACCGTGACCGTAAAGGTGAAATTCTTTTCTTTTTCTATCCCTTTCTGGTCGACTACCGGCTCCGAGACCGGGATGATGTCGTTCTTCTCCACCGCCTCCCAGTAGACCCTGCTAACGATGCTCGATATGGCCTCCCCTTCCGCCTCCGCCTTGTAGAAGGCCTCCAGGACATTCCGGGGAATCCTGCCGGGACGGAACCCTTTGACCCTTGCCTTCGCCCCGATCTCCCGATAAGCCGCGTCGAGCTCCCCCTTCACGTCCGCCCACGGGACGTCGAAAGAAAAGCGTTTTTTGGCCTGGCTGACATCCTCGATGTTCACGCAATGACTGATTTCGTCCACCCTTCCCATTCTCCTCACTATTTTTTACGGTGCCGTGCCCTGGGATTTTCTCTGGTGCGAGAGAAGGGATTTGAACCCTTACGGTTTAACCCGCTGGATCCTAAGTCCAGTGCGTCTTCCAGTTCCGCCACTCTCGCCCGATAGCCTCATACTATTAACTGACCGGACGATTGTCAATAGCCCCTTGCCTGTACGGACCCGTGCCTTCCATCCCTTCGCCCCTCTTCAACACTCCCAGACAATCAAAAAGAGGCGTACTGCCCCTTTCATCATTTTTTTGCCGTGATTTCTGAACGACGGGCGAACCTCCTTCAAGTGGGAATTTACGTCCTTACGGGCGAAAACCCACCCTGCGGTCCACCCCTTGCGTGCGCCTTCGGCGCTCGATGACCAACCTTCGACGATTCCGCAAAAAGTCTAAAAACGTCATGCCGACGCACCACCCCGATGAAAATCGGCGTGGTGTCCAGCACATTCGTCATGCCGGCGAAAGCCGGCATCCAGCATATTTCATCATATCGGCGAAAGCTGGCATCTAGCACGTTCGTCATGCCGGTGAAAACTGGCATCCAGCACGTCTCGTCATACCGGCGAAAGCCGGTATCCAGGACATCTCGTCATACCGGCGAAAGCCGGTATCCAGGAATATGAGTTAATTACAACATCACTGGACCCCGGCTTACGCCGGGGTGACGTCTTTTTACGAGAGCATCATCTTCAGGCCTTCATAACACGAAAATCATCGCGGTGCAAAATCAATCGTGGATTAGGTACGTGCGGTCAGGCATTCAGCTTCTCCAGCCGCTTCTCGAGAATCTCAGCCTGCCACCGCGTTCCAAAGATGCTAAAGTCTTCCATCTGGTAGATCGCATAGAACCTCTTGTCCACGTAACGGGTAAAGCTCTTCATATACACGGGGATACCTTGGACGATGGCATTGTAATACAGCATGGGGTTTGGAGATCCCTTCTCGTCGACCTTTGCCTTCAATACCTCGTAAGTTCTATCTCGGCTGCTTGCTTCGGCGTCTCCCGCCTCTTTCCCCGCCGATGACCGCTACCCTTCGCCGCCATCACTTCGCTATGCCGGCCGCCGTGCCGGAGAAGGTGCCGCTCGAAGTGCCCGTGAATGTTCCTGCGGCAGCGCCTTTTATACCGTTTACACTACCTGTATATAGATTCGCCGGGATAATAGAATGATCGCCCAATTGAAATGCTGTATTCCCATTTACTGTACCCATCCACTTGCCATTTTCTGTATTCCAGGTTTTAGGTGTAAACTTGGCAACTGTATTTACGCCCATTTTCAGGTCTACACCATCACTTATTAATGTTGGATTTCCGGAGAAATTTCCGGAGATAGACTCAGTGGCCCATATTTTAGGTTTTCCCGTAGGAGCACCCGAGAAGAACTTTACATTGCCCATATTGACGCCGATTGCGTCGCCGGTCCAATTTTCTGTATCACCTGCACTGCCAGTCAGGTTAGCTACACCCACCACAATCGCCGGGATACCAAGCTGCTGAAGCTTTCCTCTGCCAGCTTCCGTCGCCGCCAGGTTCAGGTATGCATTGGTTTCAATCGTTACCCCCATCGACATAATCTGGAAGGAAGCAGTAGCGGCTGGGTTGAAAGTCCCTTGTACGTTACCCACAGAGACCCACGTAATCGGCGTCGTTAGATTAAGGTCTGCCCCATAACCTATTACATTGGCTTTAACCAGTCCGTCCGACCATTTTTTGCCTTCCATGCCCATACCAATAATTCTCTGTAAGTCCTGGAACTCAAACATTGCGCTCCAAACATCCGAAGGAGGAGAACTTGATGAGTAAGTCCCTCCCATACGTCCCAACATGATACCCCAGTTCTGGTACGTGAGGTTCCATGTATCTGCCGATACTGTCGTTATGGTTATATCGCCCGTTCCTGTAACAGACCCGCTGAAAGTTCCGTGATTAAGGGAGTCACTTCCATCGAGGTCAGTCGGTGCGAAACTCGTTGTACCCATAGGGACAGCTTTCATTTTTCCCGTTGCTTCCCACATCTCGATGCCGGGATAGAACGAGCCGGAGATATCGCTCAAGGAGAAGTAGCCTGTTTCTCCATTCTTTATATAGATGGCAAGGCCGCTGCCCTCGAGGGCATCACCGATCTTTGTGCCAACGATACCACCGTAATATCCCACCCCAGCGAATAAACTGCCTCCAACGAAAATATCCTGGTTTGCGATGTTGCTAATGCTAACGGGCAAACCGGCACTGACCATATCTATATACCAGATGGGGGTCTGATAAGCCTTCCCGTACTTCCCCATCATGCTAAAGTCTTGCTGTGCGCTCCATATATCACCCGTTCCGCCTAAAAGGCCTGTGAGCTGCGTGACGGTATGACCATCAGAAGGGGGCCCACTTAGGCCAAAGTTGCTATTCATAAACCCTCTGTTCGCAAGCACACCAACAGCGGATGCGAAGGTAAGCGGGGTCTCGGTGTAAGCGTATACGTCTAGACCTGAATAGAAATCCATCCCCAAATCCATGACTTGCCAAGTACCGCCACTTTCGCTACTCTTATAAGCGCCACTAAACCAGCCGGTACCACTGCCTAAACCCTTTGAAGACAGGAATGTAAGATGCGATGTTCCTCCGGTAATGTAGCCGTGCGTTGAGTCTACCTGCGCGCCTTCGACGCTCGACAACCAGTAGCCGGCGAACATGTCGGGATTATTCGGTATAAATGCCTTACCCCCTGCTATCATACTGAAAGGAGATGATGGAGTAATGCTGCCCGTCATATTCATATCAATCAGCCATGCGCCTTTGGACGCCCCTTCGGGCAGAGAAGAAATCACCCTGATGCCTTCAGAAGAAGACAAAACGCTGCCCTGGAGGCCGCCTCCTACAGCCTGACCTACTAAAAGATACTGTCTGTCCCCGATAAACCATTTATGCGGTATAGACGATGTATTGTCTGCGGCGTCGGTTGCGTATGCCGTGAGGATATGGTTGCCTTCGGAAAGGCCGGTAAACTCTGTCGAAGAGGAGGGCGTACCGCCATCAACGGCGTAAGTGTATGTGATGGGGGTAGACGCATCAGTCGCCAACTGACCTAATACTTTCAAATAATGCTCCTTGGTGACCGCACGGTTAGTGACGGTCAGGCTTTGCCACGCCGGCGGCGTCGTGTCCTGTGTCGTAGGCGGGACATAAGGTTCCGGTTGCGGTTCAGGCTGTGGCTGCGGCTGTGGTTCAGGCTGTGGTTGTGGCTGTGGCTGTGGTTGTGGTTGTGGTTGTGGTTCAGGCTGCGGTTGTGGTTCAGGCTGCGGTTGTGGCTGCGGTTGTGGCTGTGGCTGCGGCTGCGGTTCCGGTTGGGGCGGAGTTGGCTCAGGAGGAAGTGGAGGCGTAGGTTCCGGCGCAGGAGGTGGTGTAGGAGACATTTCGGGGGCAGTGGGGGTCATCGTCACAAAAGGCACTGTGGGTTGAGGCGGAGGTGTAGCCGGTGTCGGCGGCGGCTGCGGAGTCACTTGCGGCAGCGCCGGTTCCGGTGCGGCGGTCAGCGCAAAAGTGAAGGTAGTAGCCGGGGTAGACGCCGGTGCCGACCCCGCTGCGGTGACCTGTGCAGGAGCAGGTGAAGGAGTTGGCCCCGCTGCCGCTGCCGGTGCAGGAGCCGCTTCTGCGCGAGACTGCTCTCCTCCCCTGGGTTCCTCCTTCTTACCCTCTTCCTTGGGTTTCTCCGACGGTGCCGTGTCCTTCGTATGGGCGTCGAGTTCCTGCGGCGTAGCCGGCCTTACAGCGGGCGGGCGGTTGGGGTCTACGACAACCATCGCCTGGCCGGGGTTGATCGTCACTACCTCCTGGGGGCGGTTCAGGCTGTACGCGTACCCCGTACCTTCTTTGAACGTGGCGCCCGTCACGCCTGCCTGGTGGAAAGTAAAGAAGTTCGTCCCCCTCACGCCCACGACGGCCGTCGGTGTGCGGACTTCATAGCTAGAGCCCCGGACGACCCCGATGGCCTTGACGATGCTCTGCACCTTTCCCCGGAAGAGGTTCATGGCGGCACGCTGCTGACCTGTGCCTACCATGTATTCCGTGATGCGCAGGCGGGTGATTTCCGCCAGGCGGATGACATTGCCGTCCGTCATGGTCAGCTCGCACTTCGATTTTACCTTCGTGCGGACGACATCCCCTACTTCGACCGCATCCCCCGATTTCGCGGGCACGGCCTTTGCCCCGGGCTTGGTGATGTCGACGTTACCTTCGACGACGGTGAATTTCCCGACCGGCGCCGCCTGGGCGGCGAGCGGGATGAGGATGAATGCCATGACAAGGAGGCCGATGATACTGCGCATTCTATTTTTCATGGGATGTACTCCTGCCTTTTCTTCGTTACGTCAAAATCTGATGGACTCGTAAAAAGTCGAGAATTACGCGTTTCGTCATTCCGGCGAACGCCGGAATCCAGTATATTCAATATGTTCTGGATGCCCCCGTATCGAGTACGGGGCAGGCTTAATCAAGTCCGGCATGACGTTTTTGGACGTTTTACGGAGACGTCAAAATCTGAATTCAAACCCGGTCGAATAGACGTTGCGGTGGTAGTCGTAGGCCGGGATCTTCGAATTGCAGTTCGTCCCCATGTACTGGACGATGAAGTTCATGTTGCGGTAAAACTCCCAGGTGAGCCCGGCGCTCCAGTTGAAGGACTCGTCCTTCCTGTTTCCCGAACTCGTGGAGCCGTCGTTTTCCTGGTACGGCTGCTCGTATGTGAACCACTGGTGGAAGTAGCTCCCCGACAACTGGAGGCTGAGGGGGCCGAAGCGCTTCGCCGTCTTTTCGGAAAACAGGGGGATGCTGAAGTTCGCGCTCAGCCGGTTTCCCTCATTGTCCCAGTACATCCCGTCGGCGTGGTCCCGGGTGTAGTCATAGCGCAGGTTGAAGAAGGCGTTCTCGGCGAACAACCAGATCCAGCTCACGTAGATCCTCGGGCCGACGGCGTCCCTGTTGTTTTCGAAGAAGGAGTCGGTCCGCGTCGTCGTCTTTTTCTGGTTGTAGAAGTCCTTCTTCTCGTAACCGGCGAAGAAGTCGAGGATGTGATTCTGGTTGAGAAGGAACCTGACGCGCGGCCCGTATGTCACGTCGTCGAGGTAGCGCTTGTAGCCCGGGTTTGATTCGGGCGGGGGAAAGAGGTCCGGGTCTGTTCTCAGGAGGGCGTTCGTGTAACTGATATCGAAAATCAGGGCGACCCGGCCGAGGTTCAAACCGGGGGATGCGGTAAAGGTCTGAGCAAAGAAGTCGTGGGAGTGGGTGTGCTTCTGGTTGACGGTGGAAGCCGCCGAGTACGAGGCATTGAAGAGCCAGGGGCCGTCGAAGGTCGGGACGAAGTCTACACGGGCGTAACTTTGCAGTACGGCGCCCCCTTCGTCGGTGATGTCCCCGGCGACGATGTCGTTCGTCGGCTTGGTGACGATGTTCGTGTCGTAGCCGGCGAAGACGCCGAGGGTCAGGCGTAGCGGCCTCTCCAGGTACATCCTCTGCTCTACGAGGTCATGGTACTGGCGGGCATAGCTCGACAGGTCGGAGAGGGGGTCGCGGGTGATGACGACCTTCAGCCGCTCCTTTGCCTTGTCAAGCTTTCTCTCCTTGAGGTAGAGCATTGCGACCTGGAAGTCCGCCGCCTGGGTGACGCCGGGGTCGAGCTTCTTTGCCTTCTCGAAGGCCTCGATTGCCTCCTGATTCTTATTTTCTCGGGCAAGGATGAGCCCCTTCAGGAAAGAGACCCGCGCCGGGAAGATCCCCTCTTCCTCGGCTACCTTGATCCATTGTTTAGCCTCCTCGGTCCTGCCCACCTGGTACAGGGTGTCTATGAGCTCAACCAAGGCCTCCTTTATCTTGGGCGTCAGGGTGACGGCGTCACGGAGATGCGGGAGCGCATTCTCGTAGTCCTGCGTCTGCTTGTAGGCAAGGCCGAGGAAGAAGGCCGCCAGGGAGGATGCGGGTTCTTGTGCCCTCACTTTCTGCAACACCTCTATCGCCTCCTCGTAATTACCCTCGTTGTACTGGTTGATGCCTTCCTGGAGTGTCGGGGGCGGTTCCTGGCATAACCCGTGGGGAATATGAACGATAAAGACAAAAGCGATGAACAAGAAGAAGACTAAAAAAAGGGACGCGTGACAAAAGACAGGAGCATCTTTACGCTTCATCGGAGGAGGAGACCCCTTTGTCGAAGGATGCTTTTAGGATCGGTACTGCGTTCTAATCAAGAAACCCCAGTTTTGTTCATTACATACTACTTTTTGCTTACTGGCACAAATCGATGGACTCGTAAAAAGTCGAGAATTACGCGTTTCGTCATTCCGGCGAACGCCGG
>CAZRAC010000065.1:0-8767 GCA_964597995.1 uncultured Syntrophaceae bacterium
TTATGATGAGGCAATGGATCCTCTACGCTTAGATTTTATCGTGAGGCAACACGTCTATATTCTCATATTACTAATCGAATCTTACCACTACATATTTTCTTAACCAAAATATGATGTCTATATAATATAAATAATTAGCTTCTGCAAAATAGGTAAAATTATCAAAGACTGTAGAAGATGGGTCTACCGCTTTGATGGCGGTGGCGCTATTGAATGAACGACTGAAGGATAATCAGCTGTTCGGCAGCATGATCGTGCTCCTGGGATTGGCGGTTTCATTTATCAGTATTGATAAGCGACATAAAACGCACGCGCTCAACGCAAGCAAATAGCGCGTAAGATAGCGTATGCCAGCTTTCGCGCGGCCTTAAGTGAGCCCTCATCTGGCCTCTGTTCATGCTTAGCTTTTTCCAGGTGCTTGGCATATCCCCAGAAAACCTGGGCGCTCCGGTTTAGCTGCCGCTGTGCTCCGGGGGAAAATCAAGAAAGGACAAAATCAAAAACAAGAAAAACTGCAAGGATGACGAGCATGAGAAACGTCAACCACACCGCCTTGTCGATAAACCAGTATCTTCCCGACTGGATGACGCCCTCTGGGTAATTTTTTGCCTTCAGGGAAGAATCCACGGCGCCGAGGGAGAATACCAGCGAAGGACAGAGCAAGAGACCAGTCACGACTTCAAAGACAAGAGGAATCCCTCTCGAAAAGAAAGCCGCCTTGGCGATAGACACGTACACGAGAACAACAAGATACAAGACGCAGAAAAGGAGATTCGAAGCACTTTTAAAGAGGCAGCGCTTCAACGCCTCTTCCCTGCACCTCGCTTCAGCCTTTGGTATCGGGATAGGATCCGCTGGAGATGCAACCCTTTCGCATAGAAACGCATGCCTTCGTGTGTCGGCAATGTTTTCCATCTTGCCGAGGCATATCAGGTCCCAGCCGGCTTTTCTTAATCCAGGCAACAGGTCATAGAAGGCATCTTCAGCAGAACTCCAAAGATTCGAAGAGGAAACGACGTACGAACAGATACGTCTGCCTTCATAGGGTCTCTTGACGAAGACGAACTCATTCCCATTGTTCTCCAGCAGCCACCAGCCCGCCTCAGCCTTGCGCTGCAGGAAATCGGTGATTTCATCATCGGCGTGCTGGCCCAGCAGCAAAAATTCCTTTTTCTTTTCCATCACTCAACCACCGGTAAAGCAGAAGGGTCTGATCAGGATGTTACGTGCGGAGGCCGACGAATCATCCATATAACAGATGTCGGGACGATGATACACAATCCCGTACACAACAACCGATGTAGCCGAATTCCACAGACGACAAACCATCCGGGAAAGCCAAGGCAAGAATCCCAGCTGGTTTTCTCCGCCATTGCGACGCTGGGCCAGTTGGACACGGAGTTGGCGATGTTCCCTTCTTTCATTATGCTTCTCTCTTGATGATTCTGTAATAATGGTTTATGTTGACATCTTCCTCGCGGAACTCCCCATGGCTCCCATGCCCGTCCCAGTCATAGTGGTTTCCATGATCCGGGGCGAAGACGATGAGCGTGTCATGGCATTTCCAATTCTTCTTGACGGCTTCGACAAGCTTCACAAAAGCCTCGACATGGTGCCGTATGGCGCTGATAGCAACGGTCGATTCCGGCGTCGTCCTGTGAATCATGTCGTCGTATTCCTGGTTGTAGACGGTTATGGCGTCGTACTTGTCTTCGGCGATTAGTCTCAAAGCTTCGTCAAGGACTTCGTTGTCATAGGACATGATATGGTAATCGACAGGTCTCTCCAGATAAATCATTGCCATGCTTGAATGATCAACCGCGACATTCGCGACTTTCTTGCCGGCCCGCGGAAGCGAATCAAAAAAGGAATCTGTCTTGATTATGGGCTTTTCATATTTCATGATCCCGTGAACAGTCGGCAATACGCCAGTATACATGCTCCCGAAACACACAGGCGTAAATGCGGGAGATACTGTCGCCATCGGGACGGTCAGCTGGGTATTCACTAGTACAGGGATAAAAAGATCCGTATATTTCTGGTAATGCCAAAGCCCGATGCAGTCGGGATTGTAGATGAGGATTCGGTCTACTTTGCACCCGCCGAGGACCTCCTTGACAAACGCATCCACCAGAGGGATGGACTTATCGGCCTGAAGAGGAGGGGCGATCCCCATGGCATTCGAGAGGGAAGCTACCATCTGAGTCATCGAATAGCTGTTGAACATCTCTATCTCCTATAAATCTTCAATATGCAGATCAATTTCATACAATATCCCACCGATCCGGCGCCGATCCTAATATGACTGCCGTCCAATTTTAATCTTAAAGGCTTTTGCAAAAAGGTCACCTGCTCTTGCTGGCAGAACGAATACTGCCCATTTGCGCCCGGTCTTTCTCCCGGCGACTTGTGCAACGTTAACCGTATCTTGTGCGGATCAGCTCAGGCCCTAATTCTCATTCACTCCCCCTCCATCAAGGAGTGGAGTTGGTCCGGCGATCAAGATCCATTCTCCTGCTTTCAGGTACTGGAAGGCCCCCTCAAAGGCCATGCTCACTCGCCATCGCTCCCTGATGTCCTGTCATTTCTCCTTCATCAAATGACAAGCGACCAAATGCTGCGGCGCAACTTCCACAAGCTGAGGACTGCTGGCATGTTCGCACATTGCAATACAAGAATCACAACGGGCGAAGAAACGGCAACGGTCGGGCAGGTTTACCGGGGAAGTGACCTCGCCCGTGATGAGTTTGCGCACCGGCTTATTCTTGCCCACTATCGGAAGCGGAATTGCGGAAAGCAAAGCTTTCGTGTAGGGATGCACCGGATTCGCGAACAGCTCGTCCGCCGGAGCCCTCTCGACTATCAGGCCGAGGTACATAACGGCCACGTCATTTGAGAAATACCGGACGACGCTCAGATCGTGCGTGATGAAAATATAGGTAAGGCCTATATCCCTTTGGAGCTGCTTGAGCAGATTGAGTATCTGGGCCTGGATGGAAACGTCGAGAGCGGAGACAGGTTCATCACAGATGATGAGCTTGGGACTGACCCCCAACGCACGTGCGATCCCAATTCTCTGCCTCCTGCCCCCATCCAACTCGTGCGGATATGAGTTCACGAACCGCCTGGCAAGGCCAACCGTATCCATAAGTTCAAGGGTACGCTTCTCAATCTCTTCCTTCGAATGGCAGATCTTGTGTTCGCGGATCGGCTCACTGATAAGTTGCATCACGCTCTGTCTCGGATCGAGTGAAGAAAAGGGATCCTGGAATATTATCTGCATTTCAGTGCGAATTTTCCTCATCTTGCGCGGACCGTAGTCGGTGATGTCTTCGCCATCAAAGATAATTCGGCCGCTTGTTGGCTCGATGAGCTTGAGGATGGTCCTTGCTGTCGTGGATTTTCCACATCCGCTCTCTCCGACGATACCGAGCGTGGTTCCCTTCTTTAGCTTGAAGCTTACCGAGTCAACCGCGTGAAGCTTCCCCTTGGGCGTATCGAAGTACTTAGTGAGATTCTGTACTTCAAGGATAATATTATTTCCAGCCATCCGAATTCATCCTCAGAGAGAAATCAAGTCCCTCGTGCCTGGAGGTTCCTGCATAACCTACAATCGCCGCCTTCAAGCAGGCCGTAATTACCTCTCCTGAGCAGGAAAAGATCGCCTTGCGATGTAAGCACCTCCGTCGATTCAGTCTCGCGCCCATTTTTCGAGCGCATAATGTCGCTTTGCTTATGCAGGCTCGCTTTCTTCCTTCATCCTCATATGCTAATCTTCCCATTCGATCTTCCTCCGCTCCCATATCTTGCCGCATCATTTCAGCAATCCGCGTATCGCCTTTTTCCCATTAGGCTTCGAAAACCAAATTTTTTGGCCTTTCCGCTCTCAATGACGAGTACATTCATTTCCTTCACGATATCCGCCGACTCTCCGTCAAATGAATCATTCCATCGTATTGCAAGAGTGCCTCGAGCCGCTTGCATGGGAATTGCTGAACTCGCTTCATCATCGAATTGTCTAGGCCGCTCTTCAATCTTCGCACACTTTCCCGGTCCATACCGTCTGCGTATTCCCGTATCTGATCTGATTGTATTATTTCTTTAGAAATCCCAGTCTGCTGCATGCCACATAATGTTTCCCCTCCACCAGCTGCAACGAGGGGCACGAGCTATTGCACACCTCTGTCTTGTAAGGACAGCGCGGAGAGAAGGAACAGCCCTCGGGAAGACGCATTGGGTCAGGCATGAGCCCTTTGATCGGGATCAGGTCCTCTCCCTTCTGTTTGAGGTTTGGAAGGGAATTGAAAAGCCCTTCCGTATACGGGTGCCCAGTGTGGTTGAAAATGTCATCGGCAGTGCCGATCTCGACAATCCGGCCGGCGTACATAACGGCCACATCATCGCAGACCTCAGCGACAACCCCAAGATCGTGGGTAATCAAAAGCATGGACATGTGGTTGTTGTCGATCAGATTCTTGATGAGTGCAAGAACCTGGGCTTGAATCGTCACGTCAAGCGCTGTAGTCGGCTCGTCCGCGATGAGAAACGTGGGGTGGCAAGCCAGAGCTATCGCGATGACGACCCGCTGCTTCATTCCACCGGAAAGCTGATGAGGATAGTCATACGAGCGTGAAGCTGAGATGCCAACCATCTCAAGCATTCCCTTGGCCCTTTCCATAGCCTTATCCGATGAGATTTTCTCATGGATCACGAGACTTTCGGCAATTTGCCTGCCTACGGCAATAACCGGGTTGAGTGCCGTCATGGGGTCCTGAAATATCATGGCAACATCGTTGCCACGCATCTTCTCAAGTTCCTTTTCACTCATGGATAGGACATCCTTGCCATCTAGGGTGATGGACCCGCCGGCGATGACCCCGGGAGGATCGGGGACAAGATTGAGGATGCTCATGGCAGTAGTGGTCTTTCCGGCGCCCGTCTCCCCTACCAGCCCCAGGGTCCTTTCCCTCTCGATAGAGAAGGAAAGGCCGTTTATGGCATAAACCACGCCATCATCCGTCTCATATCTGACAACAAGGTCCTTCACTTCAAGTACATTTTCCATTATGTGCTCCCTATTTCTTCAGCTTTGGGTCCATGGCGTCTCTCAAGCCGTCGCCAAGAAGGTTCAAGGCCAATACGGTAAACATGATCGCCAGACCAGGGAACAAGCACATCCAACCTGAACTGCGGATGTATGAACGTCCATCTGAAAGCATTGCTCCCCATTCGGGAGTCGGCGGGGTAACACCGACACCAAGGAAGCTCAAGGAGGAAGCGGAGATGATGTTCGCCCCTACTTTGAGCGTCGTCTGCACAATGATCGGGCTAAGGCAGTTAGGAAGTACATGCTTTATGATGATTTTCCAGGTGGGAAGGCCCATAGCATATCCCGCCTCGATGAATTCCTGATCTCGGACCGTCATGATCGAAGCCCTTGTTATCCTTGCGAAGGCGCTAAATGTACCCAAGGCCATTGCAAATAAAAGGCTCATGGTACTGGTTCCCAGCAGCGATACCACGACAACGGCTATCATTATGTATGGGATGGAATAGAAGATGTCGGTCAACCTCATGATGACATTATCAATGAGGCCGCCGTAATACCCTGCCAACGCACCAAGGAACAGACCAACTAAAAGTCCGATGGCTGTACTCCCCAGGCTAATGAACAATGAGTATTTCGCGCCGTAAATGACTCGCGCGAAAATATCGCGCCCCATATTATCCGTTCCGAAGATATGATCCTTGCACGGGGCAAGGAACCGATCCCTGCTCATCGCGATTATGTCCGTATCGTAATCGTAGACAAAATTTGCTATCGTCGTGGCGAGAATAAGTAGGATGAGGAAGGCGATACCTATCATCGCGCCTTTATTCTTTTTTAGCCTTCTCCATGTCTCCTGCCCCATGGAACGGCCACGGTACACTACTTCACCATCTATGGTTTTCTTTGCTTGTTTCATGGCATCAACCTTTCGACGAGTACTGGGCTTTGATTCTTGGATCACAGAAAGCGTAGATGATGTCGACGGAGAGATTGATGACAGCCATCAGGACGCAGCAAAGGATGATGGATCCGGTGACCATGGGCGTATCCCGCTTGTTGATCGATTCTACCACCAGACGCCCAATTCCTGGCCATCCGAACACGGTCTCAGCCAAGGCGGAACCGGTCATGACATAGCTGAACTGCATTCCTATGGCAGTGATTATGGGAATCAAGGCGTTTCTGAGTCCGTGGTTGTAGATGACGCGCTGGTAGGAAGCGCCTTTGGCCCTCGCGGTGGTCATGTAGTCCTGGCGGATGACATCGAGCATCGCACTCCGCGTGGTTCGGGTGAGGAGCGCGGCGAGGCTCAGGCCGACCGTCACGGACGGGAGGATCAGATATCGTATGCCGCCCGTTCCGCCACTGGGGAGCAAGCCCAGCTTGAGGGAGAACAACAAAATGAGCATGAGGCCTAGCCAAAAGTTGGGCATCGATTGGCCGAAGAGCGCAAAAACCATCGCGGCTGTATCCTTCCAGGTGTTCTCGTGCAAAGCGGTATAGATTCCCAAGGGAATCGATATTATGCACGCGAAGATGAGCGCCGTTCCACCGAGGAGCAAGGTCATGTGGAGCCGACCCATGAACGTTTTGAACACGTCTTCGCCACTGATGTAGGATTTGCCCATGTCGCCGGTCACGATCCCTTTTATGTACCGCAGATACCGAATCATGAAAGGATCGTTGAAGCCCATCTGCTGGCGCATAGCATCACGTTGCGCGACCGAAGCGTTTTCTGGAAGAATCTGGTCGACGGGGTCTCCGCCTGCGAGATCCATAGCCCAGAAAATGAGCAGAGACGTGATTAAGAGAGTCGGTACCATAATCACAAGTCTCTTGAGAATATATCTGAACATATTGTTTCCCTAAATGATTTTATCAACTCATATTAATGGACGGACCGGACACGATTCGTCCATTGGCATGCGGATGTTTTACAAATTGAAACGCCGTTATTGCTGGATATACGCCCTTGACCAGTTATGCGCCCCGCCGCCCGTCAAGTACGCGCCCTTAAGGCCTTTATTGAACGCGATGACAAGATCAGGCACGTAGAGGGGAACCTGCGGAACGAGTTCCACGAGGTAGTTCTGGAGATCGATGCTGTACTGAAGCCGCTTCGCCTGATCCTTCTCGGTGAGGATTTTGTCGGTCATCTGGTCGACGTATTTGTCCTTGAGCTGATGATAGTTGGTCGGGAAGTCCGTATAGAACAGTTCGCGGTAGGTTTCGTCGACACGCGCGCCGATATTCCACCTCCACAGGAACATCTGCTGATGCCCCTTAGCGCATTCCGTTTTCAGGGTAGCCTGATCCATGGACTTGATAGCGACGTTAATCCCAATATCCTTCAGGTTGGCCTGGATGATCGGGGCGATGGTCTTGTAGGGATCGTCCGTTGCGGAATACAGCTCTACGGTGAGCGCGCCGGGCTTGTATCCGGCTTCGGCGAGCAGGTTCTTCGCCCTCGGCACATCGTAAGTGTATCCGCCCTTGACCTTGTCGTTATCGAGGAAGCTCCAGGCGCCCCGGTTTAGGACAGAGGTCTGCGATTTGCCGCGTCCGTCGAGAACGATGGAGATGATTGATTCCTTGTCGATCGCACAGGAGACCGCCTGGCGGAGCTTCTGGTTGTCGAAGGGGGCCTTCGCGACGTTAAACCCCAAGTAGAAGAGCCTTGTTCCGGCCTGGGTGTGGACGATCAAGTTCTTGTCGTTCTGGAGGAACCGAAGATCCGTGATCGGGGGGTCGATGCACACGTCGATCTCGCCGTTCTGGAGCGCGATGGCTCTCTGGGAAGCATCAAGCAGGAACTTGAAAGTAATCTCTTTCGCGACGGGCGGCTCCTTCTTGTCGTTCCAGTAGTTCTTGCCCAAGGTGTAGGTCACGTACTGCCCTTCTTTCCACTCCTTGAACTGATAGGGTCCGCTGCCGATGAGCCAAGGCTTCTTGTTGTTGGGATCGGCGTAAGCGGCCTTGGACTGGATGGCCAGAGGATAGGCGCCAAGACTGTAGATAAGCTCGTTGCTGTAGGCGCTCGTGGTGACCTGGACCGTATAGTCGTCAAGCGCGGAGACGTCCTTGATGAGGCTCAGCGTGCCCGAAACCTTGCTCTGCGTAGGATCGCTGCTTCTTGCCCTGTTCAGCGTAAACACAACATCCGCCGACGTCAGGGGCGTGCCGTTGCTAAAGCGCACGTTCTTAAAAAGCGTGAAGATTAGGTGCGTGTCATCCTTCCATTTCCAGGATTCTGCAATTTCCGGCTCGATCTCGTATCCGTTGTTCGCGTCCACGAAGATCAGGCGCTCGTGGGACAGAGCGAAGCAGTTGTTATTGATTTGGTCGTTCTGCATCATGGGGTTTAGCTCGTTTATTTCCTGAGCCACCCCAATCACAAGGTTATCCTTGACTTTGCCTGTCGGCGCAGCAAACGCCGCCGGCACAAATGAAAGAAGAGAACAAATGACAAATGCGACCAAAAAAGCCTTTCTCATCTAGAGACCTCCATAAAAAGTTTCGAAAATAGTTTATCATAGCATTTTAGTAAAGTAAAGTATATTTCGTATAATGAATCACCCCGCAGCAAGCTGCGGAGTATCAGAAAAGTCGTAGCTGCTTTACGTCCTCTGTACTTTTTCACTTGACATAAGGGAGTAGGGGAAATAATTCCTTTCAGTACAATCTGAAGGGAATATTTTTTGAAAATATTTGATGAAA
>CAZRAC010000066.1:0-8423 GCA_964597995.1 uncultured Syntrophaceae bacterium
GGCCGCAGACGTGGCGGGCGAACTCCACGACGGCCATCTGCATGCCCAGGCAGATGCCGAAGAAGGGGATGCGGTTTCGCCTGGCGTGTTCGACGGCCCTGATCATCCCCTCGATGCCGCGCTGGCCGAACCCGCCGGGGACGAGGATACCGTCGATGCCGTCCAACAGACGGTCCAGGCCTTCATGCTCCACCCTCTCCGAGTCCACGTAGCGCAGATGAACCCGGCTGTCGTTGGCTATCCCGCCGTGGGCGAGGGCCTCGCTGAGGCTCTTGTAAGAGTCGACCAGGTTCACGTACTTGCCGACGATGGCGATGGAGACCTCGTGATGCGGGTTCTTCAGCCGCTCGACCATGGTGCGCCAACCATCCAGGTGCGGCTGGCCCGTCCAGATGTTGAGCAGGTTGACGATCTTCTGGTCCACTCCTTCTTCGTTGAAGTTGAGCGGGACCTCGTAGATGTGGGAGACGTCCCGGGCGGTGAAGACGGCCTCGATCTCCACGTTGCAGAAGAGGGAAATCTTGGCCTTTATCTCCTGGGAGAGGATGTTTTCCGCCCGACAGAGCAGGATATCGGGCTGGATACCGATCTCCCGCAGCGCGGCGACGCTGTGCTGGGTGGGCTTGGTCTTCACCTCGCCGGCCGTCTTGATGTAGGGGACCCAGGTCAGGTGGATGAAGATGGCGTTTTCCCGGCCGACCTCGTTTCGGAACTGCCGGACCGCCTCGAGGAAGGGGAGGCTTTCGATGTCCCCCACCGTCCCGCCTACCTCGACGATGGCCACGTCGGCCCCTTCGGCGGCCTTGTGGATGTAATCCTTGATCTCGTTCGTGATGTGGGGAATGACCTGGACGGTGCCCCCGAGGTATTCTCCCCGACGCTCTTTCTTGATGACGGAGTAGTAGACCTGGCCGGTAGTGAGGTTGTTCGCCTTACCCAGGGTCGCACTGGTGAACCGCTCGTAATGGCCGAGGTCGAGGTCCGTCTCGGCGCCGTCATCGGTCACGAAGACCTCTCCGTGCTGGAAGGGGTTCATCGTCCCGGGGTCGACGTTTATGTAAGGGTCGAGTTTTTGATGGGTGACCTTCAGACCCCGGGATTCGAGGAGGCAGCCGATGGACGCCGCCGCGAGTCCTTTGCCGAGCGAAGAGAGGACGCCGCCCGTCACGAAGATGAATTTAGTTCTTCTCATGCCTGCGCTCTTTTCTACTCCCTTACTCCCACTCTACGGTGCTCGGGGGTTTGGTGCTTATGTCATAGACCACGCGGTTGACGCCTTTGACCTCGTTAACGATCCTGCTGGAGATGGTCTCCAGGACTTCGTGGGGGAACTTGACCCAGTCGGCCGTCATCCCGTCCGTGCTCGTGATCGCCCTGACGGCGATGACGTTTTCGTAGGTCCGGCCGTCGCCCATGACCCCGACGGTCCTTACGGGCAGGAGGACGGCGAACTCCTGCCAGACTTCGTCGAACAACCCGGCCTTTACCACCTCTTCCCGGACGATGGCGTCGGCCTTCCGTACGGTCTCGAGGCGCTTCCGCGTGACCTTCCCGATCACCCGGACGGCAAGGCCGGGGCCGGGGAAGGGGTGTCTGTTGATGATCCTTTCCGGGAGCCCCAGTTCCCTGCCGACCTCGCGGACCTCGTCCTTGAAGAGCACCTTCAGCGGCTCCACGAGTTCCATGTCCAGTTTTTCGGGAAGGCCGCCGACGTTGTGGTGGCTCTTGATCACGGCGGACGGTCCGCCGAAGGACGACCGGCTCTCGATCACGTCGGGGTAAAGCGTCCCCTGGGCGAGGAATTTTATCTTTCCCAGTTTCCTTGCCTCTTCCTCGAAGAGACGGATGAACTCGTTGCCGATGACCTTCCTTTTCCTTTCCGGGTCCGTCACCCCGGCGAGCTTCCGCAGGAAACGCTCCCGGGCACGGATGATCTTGAAGTTCAAGTGGTACTGGTCCCGGAAGGTCCGGACGACCTCTTCGGCCTCTCCCTCCCGCAGGAGGCCGTTGTCCACGAAGACGGAGACGAGTCTCTCGCCCACGGCCCTGTGGAGGAGCGTTGCGAGGACCGACGAGTCCACCCCGCCGCTCAGGGCGCAGAGGACCCGTTCTTTACCGATCTGTTCCCTCAGTCTAACGAGGGTCTCTTCGACGAAGGAGCGCATCGTCCAGTCGGGACTGCAGCCGGCGACCCGGAAGAGGAAATTCCTGATGATCTCGTTCCCCTTCTCCGTGTGGACCACCTCCGGGTGGAACTGGACGCCGTAGATGCTCCTTGCCCGGTTTTCCGTCGCGGCAACGGGAGAGTTGGGTGTCGAGCCGATGACCTCGAAGCCGGGGGGGAGTTTTGCTACCCTGTCGCCGTGGCTCATCCAGATCCTCTGCCTCTCCGCGAGGCCCGTGAAGAGCGGCGATTCCTTGCCTTTCGGCGTAAGGAGCAGGTCCGCCCGGCCGTATTCCCGTACCGAGGACGGCTCGACGGTGCCCCCCAGTTGATGGACTATCAACTGCATCCCGTAGCAGATACCGAGGACCGGGAGGCCGAGGTCGAAGAGCGCCGGTCGGCTCTTCGGCACCCCCTCATCGAAGATGCTGGCCGGCCCGCCGGAGAGGATGATCCCCCGGGGCTTTTTTGCCGCCAGCTCGTCGAGGGGGATGTCGTGGGGCAGGATTTCGCAGTAGACGCGGCTTTCACGGACGCGCCGGGCGATCAGTTGGTTGTACTGAGAGCCAAAGTCGAGGATGGCGATCATTGGTCGGTTTCTTTCAGGGTCTTCTTGATCTTGGTCGCGATGAACTCCACGGACTCTCCCAGGAGTATTCCGATGGGCAATTTTTCGAGATAGCCGTCGTCCCAGGGGAGGTTGTATTCGTTGACCAGGTTCTTGATGTCGTTGTAGCGGTCCCCAAGGGTCGCTATCTTTTCCCCGACGGAGAGGGCTTCATTGAAGGTGACATGGCCGAGGAGGAGGCTTCTCACCCCGGGTTTTTCGCCCAAGAGCGGGATCAGCGTGATGGCGGCGCCGTCGGATTTGCCTATCCCGGCGTAAACGCTCCCCGTCCTCACGATTGTCTTTTTTGTCCCCATAAGCCGGCCCGATTCCTCCACCCTTGACCTCAGTTGCAGCGAGACGCCGCCCCTACTGCGGATGGAAATAGTCGAGATATCCAGAGGTTCGCCCTCCTCGTCCAGGTTGTTTATGTCGTACAAAGTATAACCCCGGATGTCCGAAATTGCACGTTGAATCTTGCTTATCGCGAGGATGTTGCGGCCGGTCAGGTTCCTCGGGGAGAAGCCGAGTTCCCGCATCAGGTCGAAGAGCGGCCCCCGTAACTCCTCTTTCCGGCTTGTGCCGACCGTCACCGTCTTTGCCTGGTGCCGGATGGCGTCGATCGGCCGCGAAAGCTCGTCTACGGCGTGACCGACACACAGGTTGAGCAGGCTGAGGGGGTCGGCGACGTTGCTCCCGTTGAACTCCGTCCAGAAATCTTCGAGGGGGAGCTTTCCACCGGCGTACTTCAGCAAGAGGGCGATGTCGGAGATGGTCCTGACGTTTGCGAGGGAAAAGGCCCCCTCCGTCCGCCTCTTGTGGAACTTTGCGGCGAAGCGATCCAGGGTCGCGTGGAGGTTCTTGTCGGCTATCCTCTCGAAGAGGAACTCCTTCTGTCTTTCGGGCCTCGTCATCTCGATATCCAGTTTGTTCCTGAATTCCTGGAAGAAGGCGGCATCCTCGTCGATCGCACAGGCCGCGTAGTAGCCCCAGAGATGGCCCGCCATGGTGTTCAGGATGACGGGCAGCGGCAGCGGAGCCGTCGGCAGGCCGATGACCGAGTCGGCTATGTTGTCGAAACGGGTTTCTCCCTCGTCGGCGAAGACCACGACCCCGGCCTTGTGGGCCTTGAAGATGGCAACATCCTTGATGATGTCGCCGAGGACGACCTCGGGGTTCCCCGAGGCGCAGACGATGATGAGGGGCTCCGCCGAGAGGTCGATGTGTTTCTTGTCTTCCACGATGTCCGAGGAGATGGTCTTGTAGCAGAGCTCGCTCAGTTTGATCCTGATTTCATCGGCGGCGGCCTTGTTCGGCCCGTTGCCGACGACGGCCCAGCAGATCTTTTTCTTGGCCAGTCTTCGCGCCGAGTCCTCTATCTCCGGGGCCTTTTCGAGGACGCGGTTCATCAGATTGGGGGCCTGCTCCAATCCCTTGAGCTCCTCGACGACCTCCCGGTCGGGAAGGCCGAGCATATGTGCGACGCACAGGGCAAGGATGTGTCCGGCGACGACCTGGGAATAGAAGGCCTTGGTGGAGGCAACGGACATTTCGATGTCCCTGCCGTCGCTGGTGTAAAAGACCCCGTGGGCCCTGTGGGTGATGTCGGACTGCCTGCGGTTTACGACGGCGACTACATGGGCCCCGCGCTCGACGGCCATGGTGACGGCGCGATTCGTGTCCGTCGTCGTCCCCGACTGGGTGATCGGGATGACGAGGGTGTCGCTCAGGTCGTTCGCGAGGGCGAAGCCGCTCAGCTCGGAGGCCTTTTTCGCCTCGATGGTCATAAGCCTGCCCTTGAGGTAACGGGAGAAACCGTCCGCGACGGCGGCGCCGGCCACCGCCGCCGTGCCGTGCCCGATGGCGACGATCCGCCGGATTTCCCCTTCCCTGAGGGCCTTTTCCAGCCTGCCGGGGATGATGTCCCCACCGAGGTTGAATACGACTTTTCCTTCTGCTATCCGGTACTTGCCCCTCAGCGTTTTTCTCACCGAGAGGGGTGATTCCGATATTTCCTTCAGGAAATAATGGCGGTAGCCCCCCCGGTCGATGTCGCGGGTCGTGATCTCAGCCCTCCTCACATCCTCTTCGGAGAGGGAGATGGGTGTGCCGTCGTAGTGAAGCGCCCTCACCCCCGCGAGGCCGCCTTCGGGGGCCTGCCCGAGGATCAGGATCTGACCCCCGGTGTCCTGCCGACCCTGGGAATCGCCATCCATCTTGAGGAAGTAAGGCGTGACCTCCACCAGTCCGTACAACTCCGAGGCGTAGATGTACTTGTCCCTGCAGAGGCCGAGATAGATCGATTGGCCGCTTCCCTTGAGGGCGAGAAAGGCCTTTCCCGGTTCGAGGTCGCTCGTCATGGCGATGGCGTGGGACCCCTCGAAATCGTTGACCGCCAGCCTGAAGGCGGCCTCGAGGTCATGGCCTCTGAGAAGGTATTTTTCGATCTCCAGGGGGATGACCTTGGTGTCCGTGGTGAGCTCCGGGGCGATGAGCCGCCTCTCCTCCGTTTCCAGGTCGTTCCGGAGGGTCGCGTAGTTGTCGATGTCTCCGTTTAAGACCACGTTGATAGACCAGTTGCCCCCGCCGTACCGGGGATAATGTTTTACGACCGCCATGCAGTCGCGGATGCCGACGGAAAGCGGGGCGTCACACATGCCCGCCGGCGGGACCGCCTCGATTCCGGGTACCCGGTCGGTGAGGACGAAGTTGTTGACGGGGTGGCAGTTTTCTTCCGTGATGGAGCCGACGGAGGCCCAGCGGGTGTGGGCCATCGACGAGCAGGGGGTCGGCCCGCCGAGGACGAAGGCCTTGAATATCTCGTCGGATTTGATGATCCCTCTCAACTCTCTCACGTTTCTTCCCAGCTCCCCGATTACCGAGGCCGTCTTGTACGTGAAGGTCATGAAGACGGGCCTTGCGGGGTCCGCGCAGGACAGACGGATCGAGCCGTTCACCAGGTCGCCGCCGCCGTTCCTTTCGAGGAAATGCTCGAATAGGCCCCTTTCCCGCAGGGATGCTGTTATCTTCTCCAGGCTCCCGTGATCTTCGAAGGAGAGGGTTATCTGTATCCCCGCCGAATCGCGACCCCTTACCTCGAGGCGGTTGAGGCAGTTGAGGAGGTAGTTTACGTGGGCGTAAACCCTGAATCCCTCCTCGGACAAGTCGGATGTCTGTGAGAGTTCCCGTACCCGGGAGATGTTTTCGAGGAGGTCTTTTTCGAGACCCCAGGCGATGTCTTTTATGCGGATGAGGCGGCTGTTGATGGTTTCCAGGGCCTCGGTCGAAAAACGGTCGGCCTTCTCCTCTATGAGATTCTCCTCCTCGAGGAGGAAGTCCTTCATCTCGTCCGCGAGATTCTTGATTTGCCGCTCTCTGCCGGCGTCGGAGAAGATACGCCAGGCCCGGCGGTCCTCTTTCAGCAACTGTAAGGCCTCCTCCATCCTTTCGAGGTTCTTTTCTGAGAGGAGGTAGGAATCGGGAGAGACGGACCCGGCGATGACATAGGAAAGGCCCTTCAGCCTCGACTCTGCGAAACAGGCCCGGAGGGTCTCTTGGGGGTCGGCGACATCGACACCCGCCGGAGGCTTTTTGAAGGTTACGATACCCGTCAGTCCGCAGGGAAGAAGGGAAAGGCGGAGCGGGAAGAAGACCAGGGCCGGGCCATCGACCTTTCGCGGGTCGGCGCCGACGAGGACGGGGCACCTGAGGTAAGATCGCGTCCGGGAGATTAATGTCTTAAGTATTCGCAATATGGACGTCTTGCTCAAATTCACGACCCCGACTTTTTGTCTCCCGGTAAGACGGTGGCCGAGAGCTTTCTTGCGCTCTCGTCGACGACGGCCTGGAGCCAGGCCGTCCCGAGGGAGGCCTCCTCCGGGCCGAGGCCCTTGATCACCTTGAGGTAATCGGCGCCGTTACCCTGGATTTTCTTCTCTACGATCCTCATGAACGTATCCCTTTCCTTCCGGCCGACGTTGACCTCCCGCCCCGGCGCCAACACAGCGGCCGCCTCATCCCAGCGCGGTTCTCGAAAGGAGGGGTCTCTCTCTTTTGCCATCTCGATGAATTCCCGCAGGCGGAGCAGCCTTTCGTCGAGGGCGCCATCGAGGATAGTCAGGGCGCCTTGCTTTATCTCGGCGCCGAACTCGGACCTTTCGAAGAAGAGCCCCCGTATCTCCTCGTACCACCTCCGCAAGGCGACGAGGTTGGCCAGGTAAAGGATATTGTTCCGGATTTTTCTTTCCCGGTCGCCGGGGTGTGCACGGCTGCGGTCTCTTTCGACGGCAGTCGTGCCGCAGCCGACGAGTTTTCCTCCCGCGACGTCTTTCCTCAGGATCGTACCGGCCATGACGACCGCGCCGTAGCCTATACTGACAGGTCCGACGGCCCCTCCCTGGCCCCCCAGGAATATCGGGGGCCGGTTGACCATCACCCCTTGCGGGACGTCGCCGATCAACGAGGGGGTCGCCTTATCCTGCTCCGGGGTGTAGTTGAAGTGGATGTAAGAGCTCCCGACTTCGCTGTGGTCTTTCCTGCTTGTGCCGCCGGCCATCAAGCAGTCGCAGAAGTTGACCAGGCTGCCGAGGGTGACGAAGGGAAAGAGGATCGTCTGTTTCAAACCCACGCAATGGCCCCCCCGGACGCCTTCCTCGAGGATGCAGCCTTCTCTGACCTGCGCCCCCGAACCGACCGCAACCCCGTCGAGGAAGAGAGAGCCCCGACAGTAACCGCCCTTGAGCTCCACGCCGGGCCCGATCACGCAATCGACCGCCGTCAGAGGGGCCTCATGACCGAGGACGACCCCTGACCCGATGACGGTCTTGCCGCCGAAGACCTTCGTCCCGCTGTGAAAGACCACGCCCTTACCGGAGATCCGCTCTACCGGCACGTCGTCGCCGATCTCGACGGAATGCGGGCAGGGGATCTTGACCCCCTTTGCCGTCAATGCAAGGATTTTGTCGTTCAACGCAAGATTCTCCGGCATAGCCTGGCTCTTTTTTCCCGGGAGGCTACCGAAATCGCTCGGCGGATGTGGGGCGGCAAAGGATCACTACTAATCGATTTTGCTTAATAAGATGGAGTCGATTTTTGTCGGACATCTACCATCGGGGGGGCAAAAATGCAAGCGGCATCTTCTCCCATAAACGCGCGATTGTTTTTGCATGTATCCTTAAGAAGAAAAGACCGTCATCCGGCAAAAAGCCTGTGAATGGATATCATTCAAGCCGTGAATGATCGTCCTTATCTCCACTGTACGGCGGTCTTGCCAGCGTCACTAAATACATTCTTCCAGCGGAAAAGTGAACGCCCTGAAACCGCCGGTAGGGTGCGCTTGTCTCATTTGGCGCACAAAATCAAGAAGGCGAGGAATCTCCTCGTCGGGCACGGCGATCAAGAGTATGTTGTTCTTGCCGGGTGCGTGAGCGGTGCCCAACTTTGGGCCGGTTTCGTCACCCGCACCTGTCGTGCCGCGCACCTTCGTATACTTCTTGTAACCGGCCTGCCTAAACTCATTTGTGATGCGTGTGTCGAAATAATCAGGATAAACGAGAAAAAACATCTTCATGATTCCAGCCTCCTTTCTGCCTCTCCATTTTGCAGCAGGATGTCGCGTATCTCACCGGGCGCCTTTGCAACGGCCACCCGCCA
>CAZRAC010000067.1:0-8373 GCA_964597995.1 uncultured Syntrophaceae bacterium
ACCAGCAGGTGGTCCGTCGAAGACAGGTAGGTCGCCAGGATCGCCGTCGCGAAAGCGCAATATTTCCCCAGTATCTCTTTGACAGGTCTGTTCGGTGTGAGCAGCGAGGACCTTTCGAACCTATTCCACGGCGCGGCCAAGATATGGAATTATACCGGCAACGTAACGGTGCCGATCTTCACCGCCGGCCGGATCAGCGGGCAAGTTCAGGCTGCCGAAGCGGTCCGAAGGCAGGCCCTTTACGGTTACCAGCAGGCCGTCCAGACCGCCTTCCGTGAGGTGGAGGACGCCCTCGTGGATCAGCGCAAGTCGCGCGAAAAATTCGAGTATGAGTCCCGCCAGATCGAGGCGCTCCGGACCTACTGTCAACTCGCGGGTATGCGGTATGAAAACGGGTACAGCAGCTATCTCGAGGTGCTTGACGCCAACCGGAACCTCTTCGCCGCCGAACTAAGTCACATCCAAACCAAGGGAAACCTTTTCCAGGCCGTCGTCAATCTTTACAAGGCGATGGGCGGCGGCTGGATCGTGGAGGCAGAGAAAGTCGAGGCGAAGACCGCCCCCTCCTCTCGCTGATCCTGTCGTCAAAAGGCGCAGAATAGCGACGTCGAGCCGTCCTTTCACGTTTATCTACACACGTGACCATTTGCTCTCCCGCAATTCGCACCCTTAGATTCATATTGACAATGCCATACAATACAGGCAGAAAGCTAAATATAAGACATAGAAAGGAGGGAGACTTATATGAAGGATTACATAAGAAAGGCTATGTTGATCGGGATCGGCCTTGCGGCAACGACACGAGAAAAGGTCGAAGAATCCATCGCCGAGCTGGTCAAGAAAGGCGAGCTTTCGGAAAAGGAAGGAAAAGAGCTTGTCAACGAACTCCTCGAAAAGTCCAAGAAGATCAAGGAAGAGTGGGACAAGAGGGTGGAGAGGGCGGTCACTGATGCGCTCAGTCGCCTCAGCATCCCTAACAAGAAGGAGCTGGACGAACTGAAGATGAGGGTCGAGGCGTTGGAAAGAACGCTGGAGAAGGGACAAGAAAACGAGGGCTGATTCAGTCATGTCATTTCGCAGGATGGCGGCGTCCTCCCGCCGTTATCGTCATTTTAGCAGGTACCGCCGTATCCTCTCCGTGATGGTCAAGTACGGTTTCGGCGAAGCCCTCTACCGTCTCAATCTGCTGCGGTTTCTCGGTCTTGTGAGGTCTTTTGTCGCAAGGAGGCGGGTCGAGGGCCTTGAGACTATGACGAGGGCCGAACGGGTGAGGATGGCCCTCGAAGAATTGGGGCCCACCTTCGTGAAGATGGGCCAGATCCTCTCACTGAGGCCGGACCTGATCCCCCTCGAGTTCATCGGTGAGCTGTCGAAACTCCAGGACAGCGTGACGCCTTTCCCTTTCGAGGAAGCGAAGAAGATCGTCGAGTCAGAATTGAAAAACCCTCTCAGCGATGTCTTCGCGTCCTTCGCAGAAAGTCCGCTAGCCGCCGCGTCCATCGGTCAGGTCCACCGTGCCCGCCTGAGGTCGGGGGAAGAAGTGGTCGTCAAGGTGCAACGGCCCGGAATCCGCCGGACCGTGGAGACAGACATAGAAATCCTCCAGTACTTCGCCCGGCTTGCGGAGAGGTACATCGAAGAAATGAGGGATTTCAGGCCCGGAGCGATCGTCGAAGAGTTTGCCCGGACGATACGCAAAGAGATGGATTACACCGTTGAGGCTTCCCACCTGGAGCGTTTCGCCCGCCAGTTCCGGGGTAACGACGCGTTGTTCGTCCCCGCCGTGTTCCGTGAGTTTTCGACGGGAAAGGTTCTCACGATGGAATATGTCGAGGGGATCGGGATTTCCGAAGTCGCTCGGCTCGAAGAGGCCGGTTTCGACAGGAAATTGCTGGCGGCCCGGGGCGTGGACCTGATGCTGGAACAGGTCTTCAAACACGGTTTCTTCCATGCCGACCCCCATCCCGGCAATATTTTGGTATTGCCGGGGAACGTAATCTCCTATCTCGACTTTGGGATGATGGGGTCGGTCGACAGGAAGATGCGCGGGTATTTCGTGGAAGTAATCGAAGGTTTTGCAGACAGGGATGCCTCTAAGATGGCGGATTCACTCCTCAAGATCGTCGAATGGGATGAAGAACCGGACCGGCGGCGTTTGGAAAGGGACATAGGGGAGTATGCGGATCTCTACCTGTACAGACCGATCAAGGAGTGGTGGATCAAGAACCTCGTGGAGGGGATGTTGGCGCTCCTCTCGCGACACCGCCTGAGGATACCCCCGGACATCTTCCTGATGCTGAAGGCGATCGCGGAAGTCGAAGGGTTGGGCCGCCTGCTCGACCCTGATTTTGAACTTCTGGAACGGGCGAAGCCTTTTGTGAGAAGGATGCATCTGGAGCGGATGAACCCCAAGAGACTCTTCGAAGGATTGTCGGAATCGGGCGGCGAGATGGCAGATTTTCTCAAAGAGACGCCCGGCGACCTCCGGGACATACTGAAGCAGTGGAAGCAGGGCAGGACCAGGATAGGATTCGAACACCGGGGGCTCGAACGCTTCATATTCGAGATGGACCGGTCATCGAACCGAATCGCCTTCTCGCTCATCGTTTCTTCTCTGATCGTCGGGTCTTCGCTCATCGTCACGGCGGACGTAGGACCCCATCTCTACGGCTTCCCAGTGCTGGGGGTGGCCGGGTTCAGTGTGGCAGGCATCTTCGGGATGTGGCTCGTCATCTCCATATTCCGGTCGGGAAGGCTGTGAGAAATGGTCGAGGAACGACGGAGGCAAACAACACCCCGCTTTTCTCCCGGGCCTTGGAATACGAAACGGTAGCCGCAGGGCGAGGTGTGCGAAATTCAACTTTTCCTGCTCGTCTGGGCTATGAAGGGAGTGACGAGCTGTTTGACTCCCTTTTTCTTGCACTTGGGGCAGCTCACGTTCCCCTTATCGTGCTCAGAGACGCTCAGCACGACAGAAAACTCGTTCTTGCACTCTTTGCATTGGTACTCATAAGTGGGCATCTCGATTCCCTCCGCTCATTCTTTTTCCACGTACGCGTAGGCGCTGTGGTTGTGGATGCTCTCGAGGTTTTCCGCCTCGACGCTGTACCAGGGGAAATTATCCATCCGGTTGAGCTTCTCGGCGACACTCCTGACGACATCTTCGGCGAACATCGGGTTTCTGTAGGCTTTCTCGGTGACGTACTTTTCGTCGGCGCGCTTGAGGAGAGAGTAGACCTCACCGCTGGCCGAGTCTTCCACAAGCTTGATCACGTCCTCGATCCAGAAAAACTTCCGGAACCGGAGGTTGACCTTCACGATGCTACGCTGGTTGTGGGCTCCGAGGCTGCTGATTTCCTTCGAGCAGGGGCAGACCGTAGTGACGGGGACCGTCACGCCTACCATAAAGTCGGTCTTTTGCCCGTTATTCTCGCCCGCAAAACGACAGATGTACTCCATTAGACTTTTGGCCCCTGAGGACGGCGCCGTTTTTTCTATGAAATAGGGAAACTCGATCTCCATGTGGGCCGATTCGGCGTTGAGTTTCTCCTTTATCTTTTCCAAGATCGTGCGGAAGGTCTTGATGTTGATCTGACCCCGGTATTCGTTGAGGACCTCCACGAATCGGCTCATGTGGGTGCCCTTGAAGTGATGGGGTAGGTTTACGTACATGTTGACCGTGGCGTTAACATGCTGGAAGCCGTTTGCCCGGTCAAGGACGATTATCGGGTACTTGACCCCTTTGACTCCGACCTTCTTTATATTGATGTTCCTGTGGTCTGTGAGACTCTGGACGTCAACCATGGTGAAACTTCAAGTTTGAATTGTCTTGCATCAAAGACAGCTAACGATAGTCTTTCGTGCGCTGACTCATGAATAATCTATATCAGAACGAACCGGGGTGTCAAATGAAAGAAAAAGAGTGAGGAAAAAGGTTGACAAGGAAGGGCGAGTTTTATATTAGGAAGGCACACATCAAATAACCCACGTCCGGTTTGATTTTCGTTTCAGTTTCAGCATCGAAACGGAAATCGCCCTGTCATGATCGAAACCGAGGAGGGAACCCTTATGGTGGGACGACGTACGATTTTGACGCTGGGGCTGTCTTTTCTTATTCTTTTCATCGGTCTCGGCAGCGCTTTCGGCAGCGAGAAGTACTGTGTCAAGAGGGGTGATACTCTTTGCAAGATAGCCCGTAAGCATGGAGTAACTCCTCAGGCCTTGAGAGACGCCAACGGACTCCGGAACAACTCCCTTCGGGTAAAACAGACGCTCATCATCCCGGGGGATAAGTCGAAGACAAAAAAGAAAAGCGCCAGGGCTGGGAATGAACTCCCCCCCGACCGGGAAATCTATGTCGTCAAAGAGGGGGATACGATTCAAGGTGTGGCCGACTACGCAGGTCTGTCGGTCGCGGAGCTGAAGAGGATGAACCATCTGCGGACGAGGAAGTTGAGGGACGGGCAGAGGCTCGTGATCCCGAAGCAGGAGGCCTTCGACGAGATGGAGGACGCCCTAAGCGACGGCGATGAGGCCGCTTCCACCCCTCCGGCGGAGGCCGACGAGGACAAACCAGCAAGCGCGTCGGTCCTCGGAAAGTGGAGGAGTCCTGACGAGAGAAAGATATTCGTCAGGGTGGCTAAGACATTTCTGGGCGTACCCTATCGTCTTGGCGGGTCGAGCATGAAGGGGATCGACTGCTCGGCCTTCGTCAGGAAGGTCTATGAAATCTTCGACATCCGGCTCCCCCGGACGGCCAGAGAGCAGGCCCGGGTCGGCAAGTGGGTTTCGAAGGAAGAGTTGGAAGAGGGGGACCTTGTGTTCTTCAAGACCCGCTCCCGCCGCGTGACGGGTCACGTGGGCATCTACATCGGGAACGGTGAGTTCGTCCATGCCTCGGGCAAGCACAGGGGCGTCAAAGTCGACAGTCTGGCGTCCGAACATTACAGCAAGTACTTCGTCAGAGGTGTTCGGGTGATGGACATCGACAGGGAGCTTGCCAAGAACAAAGACCAGAAGCAGAACCTATAGGGTTAAAGTAACGTAGAAGTCCGTCGCCTTTGTCCGCGGCCTGTAAGAGCCGCCCTGCAGAAAAAGTCACTTTTCGATTAGCTCGTCTATCTTCACATACTGTAATACAGTGTTTTTCAGGAGTTCGACCTTCTCCGTGTCATCTTTCGTGAGCAACGGCTCCATGAGGTCGAGCTGTTTCGCTGTCTGGAACGTGTCGGCGGGGACCATCAGGAGGGGGATGTTGCGCTCTTTGGCAGCGGAGATGATCTTGGCGTTGGGGGTGATGTTGTCCGTCAGCACTACGCAGGCCGTATCCCCTTCCAGCGCGGCAAGTATCATGTCCGTGCGGTCGCCGCTCGTTATGACCGCCTTGCCTTCTTCTTTGAAGAGGGGGCTTTCGAGGGCTGCGTTCACGTGCATGGCGCCGATGAACAGGCTTTTCACGGTTTTTTCCATATGTTCTTCGCCGGTGACGACCTTGGCGAAGAGCCTTTCAGCGAGATAACCGACGGTAAAGGTCGTGAGGTTCTTTTCGAAGGGTATCATCCCGAGAACCTTCAATCCCGTCTCTTCTATCTTGGCAAGGTTGTTCTCCTTGAACTCATCTATATTCTGAATTTTGTTTATTATGATGCCGCCGAGGTCGACGCCCGTAATATCGATGCGTTTCTTCAGGAAGATCAAGTCGTCCATCACCGCGTTTTCATTTCCGCTCACGACGATGATGAGCTTTCCGCCTGTGTAAGCGGCGACAGACAGCGGGTCCAGGTAGACGGAGATGCCGTAGTTGATTTCCTTGCCCCCTTCGATGAAGACGAAGTCTCTGTCGTTTCCCACGTCCGAAATCACGTTTCGCAATTTCTCCTGGATGGCCTTTTCGTCGTACATGAAGCGCAGTTTGGAGTGGTCGAAACCGATGGAGATGTCGTCGGGAATCTCGTGGAGGCCGAAAATGTTCGTGATGAGGGCCGCGTCGTAATCCCACAGCCTTTTCTTCCGGTAGAGCAACCGGTCTCCGAAGGGCTTTGCATAACCGAACTTCTTATTCAACGCCCGGGCAAGCCCGACGATCAAGCTGGTCTTACCCGTACTCTGACACATGGACCCGAAGATGAGTATGTTCATTCTGGCACCTCGTAAGATAGAAGCTAACGGCACGAGATTAAAGGTTAATGCCTTTTGCCTGCTTGGACAGGAGGATTCGGATGTCGACCGCCTTCACCCCCATGCCCTGTTCATATACCATAAGCGGATTAATTTCTATATCAGAAATATGCGGACACTGCCGGATGATGGAGCCGAGCCGGATGGTGGTATCGACTAAGGCGTCTTGATCCTTCGTTTTTTCCCCGCGGACGCCCAGGAGAAGGGGGTAGGTTTTTAATTCCTTAATCATTTTGATGACTTCCTTCCGGTCGAGGGGAAGTGCCCGGAAGGTCACGTCTTTAATGACTTCCACGTAGATTCCCCCGAGGCCGACCATCGCGATAGGCCCGAAGATCTTGTCTCGCCGTGAGCCTGCTATCATCTCCGTTCCCGGCGACACCATCTCCGCTACCTCGATTCCCTCTATCACGGCATTCGGGACGGCGCTCAGCGAGTTGTGGACGATGGCCTGGTAAGCGTTGACGACCTCTTCCTCGTTGAGCAGGTCGAGCATGACGCCGCCGGCATCGCTCTTATGGAGGATGTCCTTCGAAACCACCTTCATGACGACGGGATAACCCATTTCCTTAGCGAGTTTCACCGCCTCCTCGATGGTCCTTGCTACGCCGCTCTTGGGAACGGCTATCCCCGCGCTCTTTATCAGGAGCTGAGCTTCCTGAGAGAAGAGGAACGTCCGTCCTTCCTTCATCGCCCTGCTGACGACGGCGTCTACAACAGCCATGTCCACCGGTGTCGTGACCGGGGGGCCCGGTTGGTCATGGAGATACCGGTGGTAAAAAAACATGGCGCCGAGGGGCGAGACGGATTGATAGACGTCGTCAACAACGGTGACCCCCTGTTTTTCGAGTGTCTCGATGTCGCGGACCGTACTCTCCCCGCCGAGAAGGGAGAAAGAGGCCGGTTTCCCCCCGGCCTTCAACCGGGCGTCGTTCCGGCTCACCATTTCAGCAAGGTTTTCCTTATCGAAGACCGCCGTTTCGCAGTAGAGGCCGAGGACGGCGTGGACACTGTCGATGTTGAGCGCCATTTCGAAGGCGGCATCGTAGTCGTCGGACGACGCCTCTGCCGTCAAGTCTACGGGGTTCTTCGACGAACCGTATGCGGGGACGACGGAAGCAAAGACGTCCTTGAGCCTTCGGGTGTCGTCGTAAAGCTGGACGCCGTATTTTTCGCAGGCATCAGCCGCCATGACGCCGATGCCCCCGCCGTTGGTGATTATCAGCGTGTTTTCCCCTTTTGGGAGGGGGTTGTTGGAAAAGAAGTTGCACCAATCGAAGGCCTCTCTGAGGCTCTCAGCCCTCAGGACACCGCACTGTCTCATCACGTGGTCGAAGACCTCGTCCGACCCGGCGAGCGAGCCCGTATGCGATGCCGCCGCCATTGCGCCTTTCGCAGACCTCCCGGACTTGATGACGATGACCGGTTTTTTCGCCGTTGCTGTTCTCAATTGCCCTGCCAATTTCTCGCCGTCCTTGACGCCTTCTATGTACATCAGGATTATTTTCGTCCGGTCTTGAGGGACGAGATATTCGAGGAGGTCCGCTTCGTCGATGTCGGATTTATTCCCCACCGACACCATCGCGGAGAGGCCGATGTTCTCGGCGGCGGTCTTCCCGATCATGGCGAGCCCGATGGCGCCGCTCTGGGTGATGATTCCCACGCTCCCGGGGGTGATGTGCTCCGGGCCGAAGGTGCAGTTCAAGGAGGATGCAGCGGAATAGAGGCCGAAGATGTTGGGCCCGAGTATGCCCATCCCGTGTTCCCTTGCGTGAAGGACGATCGCCTGCTCCTCCTGCGTATTGCCGACCTCGGAAAAACCGGACGTGATGATGACGCCGAATTTGACGCCCTTGCGCGTACAGCTCTTGACGGCGTCGAGGACAAGTTTCGCCGGGATGGAGATACAGGCGACGTCGACCTCGTCGGGGATGTCCTCCAGCGTGCGATAGACAGGGATGCCCTGAATGCTGCCTCCCCGGGGGTTGACGGGAAATATCTTGCCGCGATAGCCGCCGGACAGGATATTCCGCACGATGCTGTAGCCGACCTTGCTTTTGTCCTGTGAGGCGCCGATCACGGCGATGGAACGTGGTTCAAAAAGGGCACTGATGTCTTGTTGCATGATCTCATCACTTTCTGAAAGTCATCTTCAGTTCGCAGAGCCCGGCGATGGTCCTTTTCTGGATATCGAAC
>CAZRAC010000068.1:0-8239 GCA_964597995.1 uncultured Syntrophaceae bacterium
CACGCCCAGAGCCTCGAGGACGTCGGCGCTCCCGGAGCCGCTGGAAACGGCACGGTTACCGTGCTTCGCCACGGTGATTCCCGCCGCGGCGACCACGAAGGCCGCCGTGGTGGAGATGTTGAAGGTGTTTCTCCCGTCGCCGCCGGTCCCGCATGTATCCACTATGACCGGCGAGCGGGCGTCGATCCTCGTCGCTTTCTGTCTCATGACGCGCGCCGCCCCGGTGACCTCGTCGACGGTCTCACCTTTGACCCGGAGCGCCGTGATGAAGGCCGCAATCTGGGCCGGCGTCGCCTTGCCTTCCATCACCTCGTCCATGACTTCTATCATATCCGCTTCCTTCAGGTTTCGTCCGTTGACGACCTCTGCCAATGCTTCCCTTATCATCTTCCCCTCCTCGGGATTGGTATTCTTTGCTGGGCCATGCTTTCTTCTTAGTCTCAATTTTTCCCGTTTCCGTTGATACCCGCCAGTTCGAGAAAATTCTTGACGATCCGCTTTCCCTGCGGCGTGAGGATCGATTCCGGGTGGAACTGGACCCCTTCGACCGGGTACTCGACGTGTCTTATCCCCATGATTTCGCCTTCCGCCGTCTCGGCGCTGACCTCGAGACAGGAAGGAAGGGTCGGCCGGTGGACAATCAAGGAATGGTACCGCCCCGCGGTGAAGGGGTTGGGAAGACCCTTGAAGATGGTACGGCCGTCGCTGATCACGGGCGACGTCTTACCGTGCATGACCCTCGGGGCCCGCACAACCTCCCCGCCGAAGGCACAACCGATGGCCTGATGACCGAGGCAGACGCCCATGATGGGGATCGTCCTGTAAAAATGTCTTACTATGTCGACCGCGAGTCCCGCCTCCTTCGGCGAACAGGGGCCGGGGGAGATGAAAATCGCCCGGGGCCCCAGCCGCTCGACCTCTTCGAGGGTCGTTTCGTCATTACGGCGGACCTGGACGTCGGCGCCGAGCTGTCCCAGGTACTGGACGAGATTGTAAGTAAAGGAATCATAATTGTCGATCATCAGTATCATTTTATCCTCCTTAGTTCAAAACCCGAGGCCGCCAGGTTGATTGCCTGCCTCATCCCCTCGGCCTTGTTGACGGTTTCTCTGTATTCCGCGTCGGGGTCGGAGTCGGCCACGACACCCGCGCCGGCCTGGATGTATATCTTGCCGTCTTTGAGCATCATCGTCCGGATGGTGATGCAGAAGTCCATGTTGCCGGTAAAGCTGAAATAACCGACCGCCCCGCCGTAAGGACCCCTCGCCGTCGGTTCCAGCTCGTCGATGATCTCCATGGCCCTTACCTTGGGTGCGCCCGTCAGGGTACCGGCGGGGAAAGTGGCTTTGAGGACGTCGAAGCAGTCCATACCGTCGGCAAGCTGGGCTTGGATGTGAGACACCAGGTGCATGACGTGGGAATACCTTTCCACAACCATCAACTGGTCGACCTGGACGCTCCCGACCCGGGCGATCCTCCCCAGGTCGTTGCGGCCGAGGTCCACGAGCATCACATGCTCCGCCCTTTCCTTCGGGTCCCGGAGGAGCTCGTCGGAGAGCATCCTGTCTTCCTGCTCACTCTTTCCCCTCGGCCTGGTCCCGGCGATCGGCTTTAGTTCCGCTATCCCTTCTTCGAGGCGGACCATCACCTCGGGCGACGACCCGATGAGGGTCACATCGTCGAGTTTTAGGAAAAAGAGGTACGGTGAGGGATTAACGAACCGGAGGGCCCGGTACAGATTGACCGGGTCCAACCTGTTTCTGCCCTCGAAGCGCTGGGAGACGACGACCTGGATGAAATCGCCGGCAAGGATGTATTCCCGGGCCTTCCTCACCATGGACTTAAACTCCTCGGGAGTCATATTGGCCGCGAAAGGCTCCTCGTTGGTCCCCTCAGGGTACGCTTTTTCGTCAAGGACAGACCCGCGGAGCGTGTCGACCATCGCCTCGATTCTCCGCACCGCGTCGTCGTACAGGCTCCGAAGGTCCTTAGTTCCCTCTGTGTGGACGCAGGCGACGGCCTTGATCGTGTGGCGGACGTTGTCGAACACCATCAGCGTGTCGGTGATCAGGAAGGCGGCGTCGGCAGTTCCAGCATTACGGTCTCGTTTCGGTAGACGCTCGAAGAACCTCACCATCTCATAGCCGAGGAATCCGACCGCCCCGCCGTAGAACCGCGGAAGACCTTCCGGTGAAATGGGGCGGTAGCCGCCGATGAGCTTCTTCAGGTATCCCAGGGGATCGCCCCCGTGGTCGAACCGGCGGGTTCGGCCGTTTTCCTCGATCACCACCTCATTACCCCGGACCTCATAGACGGTCTTCGGGTCGGCGCCGAGGAAGGTGTAACGACCCCATTTTTCACCGCCTTCAACGCTTTCCAGCAAAAAGAGGCGTTTTTTCCGCCGTAGCTTCATGAGGGCCGACACGGGCGTCTCCGTGTCGGCTAGGATCTCCCGGTAGACGGGGATAAGGTTTCCCCTGTTTGCCATCTCTTCAAACTCTGCGAATGTCGGATAGTACATATTGCTTGCCCCAAAAAAAGGCCGTGAAGCTTCTGCCCACGGCCCCGGTTTTTCTGTGCTCAAAAAACGAAAGGGCCGTGAAGTCCCGAGAGGTTCTCCACGGCCCGTTGTCGGTTAAGTGCTACGTTTCAGCGGTGGACAAACCCCTCCCCTGGAATCTGCCACCACCAGTTAATCATTGCTGTCTTTTTAACCTGCATATTATGCTTTCTATCTAAGAAATGTGCAGATTCCTATAACAGGGTTCATCGGAGTTGTCAACTCAATTTTGACGCCCTCGTAAAAAGTCCAAAAACGTCATGCCGGACCCGACCCGGCATCCAGAACATATTGAATATACTGGATTCCGGCGTTCGCCGGAATGACGAAAGTGGTAATTCTCGCCTTTTTACGGGATTGTCAATTTTCTCTCTGCAAATAAAGCGCTTGACTTTTTTAGGGGGGTTGAAATAAGTTGTCAATAAATCCTACAGTTGAAAACAGAGCAAAGAGAAAGGTAAATCGGTGCTTTCGTGGAGCTCGTGAAATTCAGTCAACTTGAAGAAAAGATCAAAGGGTTGATAGACCAACATGCTTTACTGAAAAGAGAGAAAGAGAATCTGGAGGGGTTACTTAAAAAAAAGGAAGGGGAATTAGAAGAGGCTAAGGACACGCTGAAAAAATTGAACGAGGAAAGGGACGCGATACGAGCAAAGGTGGATTCACTGCTTGACATGCTCCATGATATTGGTGAGCCGCAATTGCCTCTGAGGTAAAACCTTGAAAAAGCGCTTCAGCATCAGGATTCTCGGACAGGAACTATCCGTCCTGAGCGATGCACGGGATGATCACGTGGCGGCAGTAGAGCGGTATGTTAACGAAAAAATAGAAGAAGTTAAAAAGACTACGGCGGATCAGACGACATTGAACATCATCATGCTTGCCGCTTTAAACATCGCCGATGAGTATCTAAGGCTGAAGGGTGAAAAAGAAGATTTTTACAAGGAGTTGGAGACCAAGTCGGAAAAATTGATAAATTTTATCGAAGAAAGACAGTAATTGGTACGGTATCCCCTGCGATGTTCGTGATTAAGATGAGTCTTTGAGCCAACACATTGAAGCCCGGGGGCCTTTAATTGCGTGTGGTGTGCATGTCTGAATCTCCCTCGGAGATCCAGAAAGCCTGAAGCCGCAACAGGGCGCCCACCTTTTATAAAGGTTCAAAGGGTTTATTAACACGGCATAAGCGGGGGACTTAATTTTGTCCCCCCTGAAGGCCCCTTATCAGGATTCGGGGGCAAGCGCTTTTAAGTTTTCCCTCCGTAAGCCCCTTCCAGGCAATCGTTCTTATACCCCTTTGTCCAATGTATACATGAGGAGGTGGAAAATTTGTTTTACGATATAGTGTTAGTCTGCTTATCGCTCGCCGTGGGCGTCGTCATAGGTTATTTCGTTCGCAAGAAACTTTCACAAAAACAACTGGAGTCTGCGGAAGCCCTTTCCGCCCGAATAATCGAGGAAGCGAGAAAAGAAAGCGAAAACATCAAGAAGGAGTCGATCCTCCAGGCAAAGGACTATCTTCTCAAGGCAAAGGCGGAGTTCGAAAAAGATACACAGGAGAGAAAGTCCGATATAGAAGCCCTGGAAAGAAGGCTGCGTTCCAAGGAAGAGAATTTAGAGAAAAGGCTAGACAGCCTGGCTCAGAAGGAAGGTAACATCGAGAGCCGGGAAAAGGAGCTTTTACAGAAAGAAGCCCTTATAGCGGAAAAGCACACCAAGATGGACCAGATGCTCGAAGAGCAGAGGAAAACCCTCGAGAAGATCGCCGGCATCTCCGCGGAGGAGGCAAAGAACTATCTCATCCGGTCTATGGAGGCGGAAGCCAGACGGGAATCAGCCGCTGCTTTGCGGAGGATCGAAGAAGAAACGAAGCGGGAGGGAGAGAAAAAAGCACGTGAAATCCTGGCTTACGCCATGCAACGTTATGCCGGTGATTTCGTGGTGGAAAATTCTGTTTCCGTTGTTAATCTTCCGAATGAAGAAATGAAGGGAAGGATCATCGGCCGGGAAGGAAGGAATATCCGGGCCATCGAAGCGGCTACGGGCATAGACCTGATCATCGATGATACGCCCGAGGCGGTCGTTCTTTCCAGTTTCGACCCGGTTCGCAGGGAAATCGCTAAGATGGCCCTGGAGCGGTTGATCAGCGACGGGAGGATCCATCCCGGCAGGGTGGAAGACATAGTCAAGAAGGTGAAGGTTGAGGTCGAAAACATCATCCGGGAAACGGGGGAGAGGGTTTCTTTCGATGTGGGCGTCCACGACTTACATCCTGAGCTGGTCAACATCCTGGGCAAGCTCAAATTCCGCACTAGCTTTTCCCAGAACGTCCTTCAACATTCCATCGAGGTGGCCCATCTGACGGCCATCATGGCTACGGAACTGGGGATGAACGTGAAGGAGGCCAAAAGGGCGGGCCTCTTGCACGACATCGGAAAGGCCCTCGACCACAAGATGGAAGGCACCCATGCCGCCATCGGTGCAAGCGTCGCAAAGCGCTTCGGTGAAAATGAAAGAATCGTGCAAGCGATTGCGACCCACCACGACGACGGGCGGACCAACACCTTGCTTGGGGTTTTGGTCCAGACAGCGGACACGCTCTCGGCGGCGAGACCGGGGGCGCGCCGCGAGATGCTCGAAACCTACGTCAAACGCCTCGAAGAACTGGAAAAGATAGCGAATTCCTTTACGGGTGTCGACAAGAGTTATGCCATCCAGGCCGGCCGGGAGATTCGTATCCTCGTTGAAAGCGAAAAGGTGTCGGACGATGACGCCCTGCTTCTCTGTAAGGACATCGCCAAGAAAATAGAGTCGGAACTGACATACCCCGGACAGATCAAGGTCACAGTGATCAGGGAAACCAGGGTATCGGAGTTAGCAAAATAGAAGACATGAAAATTCTTTTTGTCGGTGACATTGTCGGAAAGCCGGGCAGGAGGGTCCTCAGAGAGTTGATGCCGGGGGTCGTGAATCGACACGGGATCGACCTGACGATTGCTAACGGTGAAAACGCCGCAGGAGGCTTCGGCATAACCCGGGAGGTGGTGGATGAGCTTTTCGAGAACAACGTACAGGTCCTGACTACGGGCAATCATGTGTGGGATAAGAAGGAATCTGAAGGTTTTATCGACGATTACGTGAACCTTCTGAGACCGGCTAATTATCCTCCCGGTGTACCCGGCCGGGGATTCACCATCGTCGCGGACGGGTTGGGTAACAAAGTGGGCGTGATCAATCTGATGGGACGGGTTTTCATGCGACCCATCGATTGTCCCTTCCGTACGGCCGAGGCGGCAATCAAGAAAATCAGCGCAGTGGCAAAAGTGATTGTTGTGGATATCCATGCTGAGGCTACATCGGAGAAACAGGCTGTGGGCTGGTTTCTTGACGGCAAAGTAAGCGCTGTCATCGGGACGCATACCCACGTTCAAACCTCCGACAATAGGGTGCTTACGAATGGTACGGCCTATATCACCGATGCCGGGATGACGGGTCCTCTGGACTCTGTCATCGGGGTCCAGAAGGAAAAGGTGCTGGGGAGCTTCCTCACGGGTATGGCGGCCCGCTTTGATGTGGCCAAGCGGGATGTTCACCTTCAAGGTGTCATTGTGGATGTAGATGAAGAGACCGGGAGGAGCCGAACCATCGAGCGTGTCGATGTGAAGCTCGGAGACTGAGGGCGGACGTCTGATGATCTCGCGCAGTGGCGATTTTTAGTTGTATGGAGGGGCTGTTGAACGTTTACGATGTTTTTGTTGAAAGAGGGTTCGTTTCGGCGGTGACGGACGAAAAAGGCGTCCGGGATCTTCTGGGCAGGGAACGGGTGACTTGTTACATCGGTTTCGACCCGACAGCGCCTAGTCTGCATGTGGGGAGCCTTGTGCCGATCATGGCCCTCGTCCATATGCAACGGGCCGGTCATCGGCCCATCGCCTTAGTCGGTGGAGGTACGGCCCTCATCGGCGACCCCAGCGGTAAGTCGGAAATGAGACAGGTCCTGACGCACGAGCAGGTAAATCTGAATGCCGCCGCCTTGAAGGGTCAGCTGTCGAGGTTTATCCATTTTGGGACCTCAGACGGAGCCCTGCTGTTGAATAACGCCGACTGGCTCACGCAGCTCAATTACATCGAGTTTCTCCGGGATATCGGCCGTCACTTCAGCGTGAACCGCATGCTTGCGGCGGAGAGTTACCGTATGCGCCTGGAAACGGGCCTCAACTTCATCGAATTCAACTACATGCTCTTGCAATCATACGATTTTTATCATCTTTTCAATAACTATGAGTGTGCCGTCCAGATGGGCGGAAACGACCAATGGGGGAACATTGTGGCCGGGATCGACCTGATCAGGCGCCTGACCGGCAAGGAGGCCTTCGGGATCACTTTCCCCTTGATCACAACTTCTCTCGGGCAGAAAATGGGTAAAACAGAAAAGGGGACTATCTGGCTTGACCCGAACCTCACTACTCCTTATGATTATTACCAGTACTGGGTGAACTGCGACGACAGGGACGTGGAAAGGTTCCTGTCGCTGTTTACGTTTCTCCCGATGGATGAAATAAGGGAGGCGGGAAGATTGCGGGACGCCGAGCTCAATATGGCGAAGGCGGTCCTGGCTTATGAGGCCACGAAGATAGCCCATGGTGAGGAGGCTGCCCGCTCGGCGCGCCAGGCGGCTGTATCCGTCTTTAAAGCGAAGCCGGTTTCTCCGGGGATCTTGCCCAGCAGTACGATACCTCGCGGGGAGTCGACGACCGACGACTCGGCCATATCCAGGGTCGTGAAGTCCAGGGCGGAACTGGAAAAAGGTATACCTGCTTACAAACTCTTTACTGAGGCCAACCTCTGTGCCTCTCAAGGGGAGTCGAGAAGGCTTATTTCCCAGGGAGGAGGGTATATCAACGACAGAAAGATAACATCCTTCGACGAACTCATAGGACTAAAGGATTTTTCGGGACAGCCGAAGATATACTTAAGAAAGGGGAAGAAGAAGTATTCTGTTGTTGAGATAGAAGGTTGATACAGGAAAGCCTGACTTCGTCAGGCGACCGGTCGATGAAGTCGGTTGCTGATTTTTTGGGTTTTCATTTTTTTGTCTTGACACCCAGGATAATCTGGTATAATAAAACTACCCTTTTCGGTACTGGTCTTTGATGGTTTTCGGTATAATTTTTAGTGAAAAAAGTGCTTGACAATTTTTTAGCGTTCCTGTAAAAAACAAAACTCGTTCCGAAAAGAAGAGCTCTTTAAAAATTGAATAGCGGGAAAATAGATTTGTGGGTCCTTTTTCCTTTGTAATTAAAAAGTTAGTGACAAACTTCCATTAAACTGGAGAGTTTGATCCTGGCTCAGAACAAACGCTGGCGGCGTGCTTAACACATGCAAGTCGTACGAGAAAGTCCGCTTCGGCGGATGAGTAAAGTGGCGCACGGGTGCGTAACACGTGGGTAATCTGCCCTTCAGTGGGGAATAACTCGCCGAAAGGCGGGCTAATACCGCATAATACCGTTTCCACCCCGGTGGGACGGTCAAAGACAGCCTCTGTTTACAAGCTGTCGCTGAAGGATGAGCCCGCGGCCTATCAGCTAGTTGGTGGGGTAATGGCTCACCAAGGCTGTGACGGGTAGCTGGTCTGAGAGGATGGCCAGCCACACTGGAACTGAGACACGGTCCAGACTC
>CAZRAC010000069.1:0-8150 GCA_964597995.1 uncultured Syntrophaceae bacterium
CTTTCGGTCAACGGTTTTCAAGACCGCCGCCATAGACCACTCGGCCATCCCTCCGACCTATATATGATTTTTCGACCCTAACATTACATCCCGGTTCATCCGAAAGCGTACTTTCAGCTGGGGAAAGGGTCTGTGTCTAACGGCAAAGAGAAGATTTCTTGCTCCTGCCCGTTCATGGGAAGAACATAAGCCGATTCGCGTTTAAAAATGTTATCCCGTGGGGGGTATTCTGTCAATACCTTTCATGTATGGCCTGAGGACGTCGGGGATGACGACGCTGCCGTCCTTCTGCTGGTAATTTTCCAGGATCGCAACGACGGTCCTTCCCGCCGCAAGGCCGGAGCCGTTCAGTGTGTGGACGAACTCCACCTTACCGCTTTCCTCCCTTCGGAAGCGGATCGAGGCCCGTCTCGCCTGGAAGTCCTCGAAGTTGCTGCAGGAAGAGATCTCCCGGTATGTCTCCTGGCCCGGCAACCACGCCTCGATGTCATAGGTCTTGGCCGATGAGAACCCCAGGTCCGCCGTGCAGAGGCTCACGGTGCGGTAATGGATGCCAAGGCGCTTCAGCACCTCCTCGGCGTTGAGGGTCAGTTTTTCCAGTTCGTCGTATGAGGCCTCCGGTGCCGTGAACTTGACGAGCTCGACCTTATTGAACTGGTGCTGGCGGATGAGGCCGCGGGTATCTTTCCCGTAAGAGCCGGCCTCGGCGCGGAAACAGGGCGAGTAGGCGACGTAATAGACGGGAAGCATCTTTTCTTCCAGTATCTCCTCCCGGTGGATGTTAGTCACCGGCACCTCCGCCGTAGGGATCAGGTAGTAGTCCAGGCCCTCGATCTTGAAGAGGTCTTCGGCGAATTTGGGAAGCTGTCCCGTCCCTGTCATGCTCTCCTTGTTCACCATGAACGGTGTGAGGACCTCGAGGTAACCGTGGTTCCCCGTGTGGAGGTCGAGCATGAAGTTGACGACCGCCCGCTCCAGTTGCGCCCCCAGCCCCCGGTAGAGCGTGAACCTCGCACCCGTGATTTTCGCGCCCCTGCCGAAATCGAGGATGTTTAGGTCTTCGCCGATCTCCCAGTGCGGTTTAGGGATGAAATCGAAGGCCGGTTTTTCGCCCCACGCCCGGATCACCGGGTTGTCCTCGGAACTCGTACCGTAAACGACCGACTCGTGGGGGATATTGGGTATGGTCATCACGAAATTGCGCAGATCTTCTTCGGTCTCTTTCAGTAGCTCGTCGAGCTCTTTGATCCGCGCCGAAACCTCCGCCATCCTGGCGATGATCGCCGAGGCGTCCTCCTTGCCGGCCTTTTTCCGGCCGATTTCCTTCGAGGCCTGATTGCGCTCGCTCCGCAGGGACTCCACTTCCTGGAGGATGTTGCGGCGCTTTGCTTCCAGGGCGGCGAACCGGTCGAGGTCTATCTCCTGGCCCCGCTCCAACATCTTACGCCGGACGAAGTCGAGGTTTTCCCGGAGGAATTTGATGTCAAGCATTATCGGCAGCCTTTCGTTCCCGATGGGGGATATGTTGCGGTATAGGCACGTTTTTCCTCTCAAAGAGGAGGGATTCTCCTATCATTTTGGGGTATTGAAGTCAATGGTTTTTGTATTCTGTTTTTATCTTCGTGGGGTGGCGGGTGAGCCTGTGCCTGAGGATTTCCAGCGCCGCCGCAAGCTCACTCGATTTCAGCATGTAAGAGGAAACGAGGAACACGGCGAGACCGGCGGCGATCTCAAGCGATAAGACGGAGAGCTTCTCCATGAAGGGTGCGCCCTCATTCCAGGGCAAGAAGAGGTCGATCGAGGCGATGCCCGCCCACATGATAAGGGAAGCGACGGTGGACAGGGACACGGAACGGTAGAACTCCCGGTCCAGGAATCGCCCGATCCTCCTTTTCAGGATGACAGACAGGGTAATCATGTTGACTGCCGTGGCGATGGAGGTGGCGAGGGCCAGCCCCCCATGCTTGAGGGGAAACATGAGGATGATGCTGAAGACGGTGTTGACGACGAGGGCCACGATACCGACGTAGACCGGCGTCTTCGTATCCTGGAAGGAATAGAAAGCCGAGACGACGACACGGATGCCGGAAAAGGCCCAGAGGCCGAGGGAATAGTAGAAGAGGGCCTGGGCGGTGAGCGCCGTCGATTGTGCGTCGAACTCCCCCCGTTGAAAAAGGACGGAAATGATCGGTTCGCGCAACGCCACCAGGGCGATCATCGCCGGGATGGCGATGAAGAGGATGAGCCTCAGGGAAAAGGTGAGGGTCTTTTTCATCGCCTCGATTTCCCCCCTGGCGACCTGTGCCGACAGGCTCGGAAGGGAGGCGGTACCGATGGCGATCCCGAAGATCCCCAGAGGGAGCTCGACGACCCGGTCGGCGTAATAGAGATAAGAAACGCTGCCGCCGGGGAGGAAAGAGGCGATCAACGTGCTGATGAAGATGTTGATCTGGTAGACGGCGGCCCCGAAAACTGCAGGGAGCATCAACAGTCCGACCTTGCGCACGCCGGGATGGTTGAACCTGAAGTCCGGCTTCAGCCGCACGCCCAGCTTTAAGAGGAAGGGGAACTGCAGGGCAAGCTGCAGGATGCCCCCGATGATGACGCCGACGGCGAGCGCCGTTATCGGTTCCGGGAAAAAGGGCCGGAGCGTCAACGCAGCGGCGATCATGGAGATATTCAGGACCACCGGGGAAAGGGCGGGGGCCGCGAAATGCCGTAAGGAGTTGAGGATCCCCATGCAGAGGGCCACAAGGGAGATGAAGAAAATGTAAGGGAACATAAGCCGCGTCAGGAAGACCGTCAGGGCATACTTATCGGGGGTCTTCATGAAACCCGGCGCCATGATGGTCACGATCAGGGGCGAGAGGAGAACACCCGCGACGGAGATCACGACGAGGATGATGGAGAGCAGGGTGAAGGAGACGTTCGCCAGTTCCAGGGCGTCTTCCCTCGACTTTCTCTTCAGGTATTCCATAAAGACGGGGACGAAGGAGACCGTGAGCGAACCTTCGGCCAAAAGGCGCCGGAGGAGATTGGGAATCCGGAAGGCCACGAAAAAGGCGTCCGTCGCCATCCCGGCGCCGAAGAAGTGGGCGACCACCATGTCGCGGATGTAACCGAAGACGCGGCTGAGTCCGGTGGCCAGGCCCACCACGCCGGCGGCCTTCACAACCTTGAGGTTTTCCGATTCGCTGTGGGGTGCTTCTATTTTCATCTTTTCAAGCAGCAGGTGAACGGTGCAAGGTGATCGGTGAGCTACGATCCGTCGCACACTACCTTCAGGTCATGTCCGGAAAAACGCATCAATGTCCGCCTTCTTCAGCCCGGTGACGGCCACCGTCTTTTTTCGTCCCTTGTGTCCGGAGATGATTTCGACCTGCGATTTTTTTACCCCGAGCAGGTCGGCAAGGAAGCGGACGCACTCATCGTTCGCCTTTCCTTCGACGGGCGGAGAGGTGATTTTTATTCTCAGGGCGTCGTCCTGGATGCCCGCCGCCTCGCAGCGGGACGACCTCGGTACTACCCGAACATAGAAAATCAAGCCCCTCTCGGTTTCTTTCAACGGTAGCATCGGCGAAATTCCCTGTCGGGGGTCCTTTTTTATGGAGTGAAATGGTAGGCCGTTTGGGATAGGGTATCCACCAGAAAGATTTTCAGGAAGTAGATGATCAGGAGGACGATGACCGGCGAGATGTCGATGCCCATATTCCTCAAGGGCATCAATCTCCTCACGGGCCTGAGGGCCGGTTCGGTAACCCTGTACAAGAAAATGACGATCCGGTTGTAAGGGTCTGGGTTCACCCAGGAGACCAGGGCGCGGGCAACGATGACCCATATATAGATGGTCAGCGCTGCATCGATTACAAAAGCTAACGCCTTGAGCAGGTTCCCGAAAACGAACATCAGTCTCTACCTCTGGGTTCATCAAATTTTCGTGAAAATAATGTTTGAGTATCGAAATGTCAAGGTCAATGTTTTCCCGAGGTTTTTGTTGACAGCCCTTGAAAATTGCGCAATCGTGGCAGGAAATTTCCGAGTTAGCTTGGTTCTCCCGCTACGGGAGGGCACACGAAAGGGGCATGGTTAGGAACTTTTTTTGACATTTTGGATGAAGGAGGAGAACAGGCCATGTTGAAGGGGAAAAAGATAAGTATCATCGGCGGCGGAAAGATGGGTGAGGTCCTGGCGAAGGGGATGTCGACGAACGATCAGGTCTCCGCGGCGGACGTGACGGTGACAGATGTCATCAAGGAGCGCCTCGAGTACCTGCAGGGGAAGTACGGCGTATCGGTAACGGACGACAACCTGAGGGCGGCGAAGGATGCCGACATCGTTATTCTTGCCGTGAAGCCCCAGTCGATGGGGGAGGTCCTGGGGCCGCTGAAAGAGGTGGTCGACGAGACGAAACTCGTGATCTCGATCGCGGCGGGCATTCCGATCGGCTTCATCGAAGGATGCTTAGAGAAAGGCCCCAGGGTCATCCGTGTTATGCCCAACACCCCGGCACTGGTCGGTGAAGGGGCTGCCGCACTCGCGCCCGGTAAGAGCGCGACCGAAGCAGACCTCAACGTGGCGCGGGGTATATTCGATGCCGTGGGGATGTCCGTTGTCGTCAAGGAAGAATCGATCGATGCCGTGACGGGACTGAGCGGCAGCGGGCCGGCCTACGTCTTCATCATGATCGAGGCCCTGTCCGACGGCGGGGTTCTGATGGGACTTCCCAGGGATGTTTCTCTCAGGCTGGCGGCGCAGACGGTGCTCGGCTCGGCCAAGCTCTACCTCGAAACGGCCGGTAAGCATCCCGGTGACTTGAAGGATATGGTCACCTCGCCGGGCGGGACGACGATCGCGGGCATCAAGGCCCTCGAGGACGGAGGCTTCAGGGCGGCGCTGATCAACGCCGTCGAGGCCGCGACCCGGCGGTCACAGGAGTTGGGGAAGGGTAAATAGCGCCTGGAGAAGTAGGTCGTCATCCTCTACCCGGCTAACCGATCAGTCGAATCGATGCCGATAGGAAGACCTGAATCCCCCGAGCTGACTTTCGTCGAAAGCTGCAAGGATGTTCGGAAATCTCATATGCAGTATGTGATGGTACATCACGATGTAGCTCTCGCTCGTGTCGTGCAGGTCCAGGTAGTTTGAGCCGTCCACCGCAAGGAGAATAGGGAACATCGACCGCAGGAGGTCAAGAAAGTCGGGGATAGATGTCCGTTGGAAGGCGTTCAAGCACCAGTGATTCAGCTCTAATACAACGGCCGGCCTGTGAGCGGAAAGCGTCTGCGTCGCGCCCCGTAGCACATGCCCCTCGAATCCTTCTACGTCTATTTTCATGAAATCCACCCGCGGTAGACCCAAAGATATGACCGCTTCGTCGGTCCGGCGGATGGTTATTTTCTCCACTGTATGACCGGCGCTGGCCTGTGTTTGATTTGAGACAAAAGCCCCCGACCTGTTCGCGGGGGAGAAGGTTAACGTGAACTCGCCCGGTTCCGCGCCCAACCCGATATTTTGGAGGAACACGTTTCGCAGCCCCGACCTCCGGATATTCCTCTCGAGCAACGCGAAAGTAGTCGGAGACGGCTCGAAGGCGTAGACCTTTTTTGATAGCTGCGCGAACAGTATGGCGGTACACCCGATGTTGGCTCCGATATCCAGCGTGACCTCGCTGCCGTTCGCCACCGTTCTGAAAAGCTTCACCATTTCTGGCTCGAAACGGCTGCCCATACCCTTCAAGTAGTCATCATCGGAGGCAATGACATACTTCTTTCCTCCTATGTCTACCGCCGCTTCCCTTATAGATCCCATGTTGATCCTCGTTATTATGTAATCGATCGATAGCCAGCTAAGAGGTTCCTTGCCGCTACATGAACCTTCCCGACAGCACGCACATTGACACAAGTATCGGCCGAAGGCAAGTTAAGAGAAATATCGCTTGCATTATCATTTACACATGCTATAAGTGCGCGCATGAAGTATGACTGCGGAGGAAGCTGATCCGCAGATAACACGGCCTACCGACCTGTAAAACCTGTATAGGTCATCGATTTGTGTTTTTCTTATTTTAAACGAGAAACCCATGGAAGTAGTCTTCAAGTTTTTTTCTTTTCCGATACCCACGCAAGTAAAACATATCCAGCATATCCTGCAGAAGGCGATTTTCCTGATTCAAAGCGGCCACAGTTCCATAGAATCGGCAAAAGTCTGACGTATTTAGATTTTTCTGCGTTAATCAACAAAAAACAACAGAGCAGCCTTTCGGGCAAAAAGGAGGGATTGAAATGCCTAACAAACTGATTGCGCTTCAGGAGGCCGTTTCGAGGTACACGCGGGACGGCATGGTCTATAGCAGCGGTGGAGGCTTGCCGGTGGGGTCCGAATCTGTCGTCTTCGGGAAAGAGATGGTTCGCCAGGGACGCAAGGGAATTCACTATCTGACGCACTGCTGCAGTCAGCAGGTCAACCTGTTCTGCGCCGCTGGGGTCTGCGACAGGGTGGAAGCCGCCTTTTCCGGGCTGGAGGTGTACGGCTTTGCGAACGGCGTCCGGCGGGCCGTAGAATCCGGCAGGGTGCTATGGGAGGACTGGTCCAACCTCTCCATGACTCTCCGGTTCCTGGGAGGGGCTCTCCGCTGGCCATTTGTCCCGGCTACCGTGAATATTGGGAGCGACAACCAGTGGCGGAGTGCCTTCAAGCCCGACGAGTACCCCTGCAAATCCAAGATTCCCGATGTCACGGATCCCTTCACCGGGAAGGTGTACGGCGCCCTGCCCGTGGCAAGGCCCGAACTGGCTGTCATCCACGTGACGATGTCCGACGTGGAGGGAAACGCGATCTTCCTCGGGACGGAGTGGAGCCGGTTCGAGCTCGCCCGGGCAGCGGATAAGGTCATCCTGCAGGCCGACTTCATCGTGGACACCGACTGCATGCGGCAATACCCCAACCTGGTGCGGATCCCCGACCTCCTGGTCGAGGCGGTCATTCCCTGGCAGTTCGGCGCCTGGCCCCAATGCTCTGTCGGGGTGTACGACAGCGACGAAGACCACATGAGGGCGATGAACAAGATGCTGGGGACGGACGAGGGAACGAGGGAATTCCGGGCGAAATACATCGACAGTTGGCATACCCATGAAGAGTACCTTGCACTGATCGGGAAGGTCGCGATCGAGAAAATCATGAACAACGCGACGACCCATCTGATGGACCCTTACAGAAAGTGGGTCAAGAGCGACGAAGAAATCAAGAAGCTGATGAAAGAATCGAAATTTTCCTGAAGGGAGGGAATCACATGGAATTTACGAGACAGGAAATGATGGCCGTTGCGACGGGAAGGGAGATACGTGACGGCGACCTCTGTATTTTCGGCGTGGGGCTCAGCATGCTGGCCGGTTACTTCGCCCTCGCGTACCATGCGCCCAATGCGAAGGCCATGACGGAAGGAGGCGTTTACGGTTCGACTCCCGTCGGGGGGTTACCGTGGGGTATCGAGGACAACCGGATATCCGCGAACGCGACGTGTTTTACCGGCGCCCTGGACGCCCTCGGGTTCCTGGTGGCCTCTGGTAGATGCGACCTTGGAATAATCGGCGCCGCACAGGTCGACAAGTTCGGAAACGTCAACACCACCGGCTTCTGGGAAGACCCGACAAGCCCTCACTTCGGCCCGCCGAAGACCAGGCTTACCGGGAGCGGCGGGGCCAACGACATCGCCTGCGGTTGTAAGCGCGTCGTCATCATGCTGGCGCACGAGAAAAAAAGGTTTGCCGAAAAGGTGGATTACATCACGAGCCCGGGATACCTCGACGGGGGCAATGCCCGCGAGAAGTACCATTTCGTGGGCGGCGGTCCCGTAGCCATCGTCACGACGCTCGGAATCCTCAGGCCAGACCCGGTGACGAAGGAAATGCTCATCGACTCCTATTTCCCCTTTTCCAGCGTGGAGGAGATGAAGGCGAACACCGCCTGGGACCTCAAAGTCTCACCTGGTGTGAAGGTGACTCCGGAGCCGACGGCGGAAGAATTGAAGGTCCTGCGTGCCGTGGACGTCACAAACGTACTTAAGAGAACTTAGATTCCGGTGGTCCGGGGTCGAAAACAAACAGGAGGTGTTATATGGCTTTGAAGACAGGCGACCAATACGTGGAAAGCAT
>CAZRAC010000070.1:0-7677 GCA_964597995.1 uncultured Syntrophaceae bacterium
GGATATCGGACAAGATGACGACCCGTTCACCTTCTTTCAACAAACCCATGGCGATTCCCGCCACCGCATCCTTCACCGGGACGCCTGCATCCATCAGGGAAAGGGATCCTCCGCAGACTGTCGCCATGGAAGACGACCCGTTCGACGAAAGGATCTCAGAGACGATTCGTATCGTGTAAGGAAAGACTTCTTGCGAAGGAAGTACGGGCAGCAACGCCCGTCTCGCCAGGGCGCCGTGACCGATTTCCCTTCGTCCCGGTCCCCTGAGCATTCGTGCCTCGCCTACGGAAAAAGGCGGGAAATTATAGTGGAGGATAAAAGACCGTAGCTCCTCGCCACTGATGTAATCCATCCGCTGTTCATCGGATGCCGTTCCGAGCGTTAGGACCGCCAGTGCCTGCGTCTCCCCCCTCGTGAACAGCGCCGAACCGTGGGTCCTCGGAAGAAGCCCAACCTCGCAACTAATCGGGCGAATGTCCGTTGAGGACCTACCGTCTATCCGGGTCCCCTCGTTGAGGATCATTTCCCGCAAAATCTTCCTTTCCAGCTGATCCAGGACGCCTCGCGCCGCCTGCTCGCCGGCGGGGTTTTCCGCAGTGACCGCATTAAGCGCGGCGGCCCTCGCCTCGTCGAGCTTTGTGTATCTCTCCAGTTTTGACGGTATCCGGTATGCTGCAGCGAGGTCCTTCTCCGCCAGGTCGGCCAGTTTTCTCGCCAATTCCCCGTCGTAGGAAACTTCTTCGACCGACCTCTTTTGCCTCCCCACCGCCACGCACATGCGGTCCTGGAGTTCCAGGACGGGCCGTAGCGCATCGAGACCGAACTCGACTGCCTCGATGATGACGTCTTCCCCGACTTCCTGGGCACCGCCCTCAAGCATCACGGGGTTGACGTCGAAGGTGCCGTCGGCACGGGGCACCTTCCTGCCGGTCAGGAAGAGGTCAAGGTCGCTCTCCTCCAACATCTTGGCCGAAGGGTTCGCCACAAACTGTCCTTTTACCCTGCCCACCCGCACGCCGGCCACCGGCCCCTTAAAGGGAATATCCGAGATCGTCAAGGCGGCGGAACACCCCAGCATGGCCGCCACGTCCGAATCGTTCTCATTGTCGACGGACAGAAGAATAGCCACGATCTGCGTCTCGTGGTAATAGCCTTTCGGAAACAGAGGCCGCACGGAGCGGTCGATGATCCTCGATATCAGAATCTCGCGCTCATTCGGGCGTCCCTCCCTCTTGAAAAAGCCGCCCGGGATTTTACCCGCGGCGAATGTCTTCTCTTCGTAATCGACCGTCAGCGGCAGGAAATCCACCCCTTCTCTCTTGCTTTTCAGAGAAACCGCCGTTACCAGAACAACCGTATCGCCGTACCGGACCATGACGGCGCCGTCCGCCTGACCAGCTAAATAATGGGTCCTCAGGAATATTTCTCTTCCGGCAAAATCAGTTCTAAAAACTTCACTCATTTTATTATTCATTACCTCCCATGGCTTTAACCTGCCGCTTATTAAAATTCTTCTTTTGCTTCATCTCCGCTACCTTCGTATGCCGAGGCGCTGGATGAGCGTCCTGTATCTCTCGATGTCTTTTTTCTTCAGATAATCTAGCAAGCGCCTCCTCTGTCCCACGATCTTCAACAGACCCCTCCGGGAATGGTGATCCTTTTTGTGCGCCTTGAAGTGTTCCGTCAGGTATTTTATCCTTGCACTGAGAAGGGCGATCTGCACTTCCGGCGACCCGGTATCTTTCTCATGAGCCTGGAAACTGCCGATGATCTTCTGTTTCTGTTCTAACTCCAACACCTGCTTTTCCTCCCTCGATTTGATTTTACAACCGTAAATCTTTAGGCCGAACGGTGAACTTCCGAACCGTTGAATATCCGCTTGATCCGAACGGCCCTCTCATCCGGTGCCAGAAGAGCCCGCCTTTCCGAGTCATGGAGCACTGCACCGACAGCAACGAGTTCGTCCAGTTTGAGCACGAACTTTACCATATCTCCCGCGGCAAGAGAAGGCATATTATTCCCGTTCAAGTCCCGAACCGTGGGTTGGTGTCCTCTCCGTAATCGCGCGGCGCATCTTTCATCCACGTAGACCGCCGGCATACCCGCAAGGGCATCGGCCATGGAAATCAGGCGACAAGCGACATCACCGGGCCGCCGGTTTCTCAATTCTTCGACGGACAGGGCCCCCTCCTCGTGGAACGAACCGCTTCTCAACCTCCGCAATCCCGCAACGCATGCCTTGGTTCCCAACCGCTCGCCGACATCGGCACACAGCGAACGGATGTAGGTACCCTTCGAGCAAGAAACCAGGAAGGTGACGTAGGGTAGCCGGACGTCCAGAAGTTCGATTCGGTGGATCTCCACCCGGCGCGGGGCCGGTTGAACATAGATGCCCTTCCTCGCCAGGCTGTAGAGAGTTTTCCCTTTATGCTTGAGAGCCGAATACCGGGGCGGCACCTGCTCGATTTTACCCGTGCAGCTCTTCAGGACATCTTCGACGTCTCTCACCCCGATGTTCACCTCTTCCCTCGCCAACACATCCCCCTCTATGTCCAGGGTGTCCGTCTCCACCCCCAACAGCATGGTGCATCGATAATCTTTGCTGTCCATGCATAGAAACTGCACGAGCTTGGTGGCCTCATTGATGCAAACAGGGAGCACACCCGTTGCGAGAGGGTCCAGGGTTCCCGTATGGCCGGCCTTTTCCACCCCCGGAAGCGCCCGCACGACCTTCACTACATCGAAGGAACTTCTGCCTGCAGGCTTATCGACAACGATCACGCCGTCCATACGATCAACCAGCCATGATCGACTGAACTATACGATCCCTGACGTCCACCAGAGAGCCGGATATTATGCAGGCGGCCGCGTTGAAATGGCCGCCTCCGCCGTACGTCCGCGCCACCTTCTCGACGCTTATCCTGCCCTTGGAACGCAGACTCACCCTGTAGCGGCCCCCGTCCATCTCAATAAAAAAAGCCGCCACCTCAACACCTTCGATAGCCCGGGCGAAGTCGACGAAATTCTCCGTGTATTCCGGGAGTGCGCCCGCTTCACGGATCATGGCCTGAGAAACAAAGAGGGTGCTGATCTTACCATCCCAGTGGCACTCCAGCGTTTCGAGCACTTTTGCCAGAAGTTTCATCTTCTCCGGCGGATTGCTTTCGTAAACTTTCTCGGCTATTTTATGTGGTTTCGCGCCTGCCTCGACAAGCTTCCCGGCTATGGCGAAGGTGTTCTTGCCCGCGTTCGAATAGCGGAAAGAGCCGGTGTCCGTCACGATGGCCGTGTAAAGATTCACGGCGATCTCCTTCGTGACGTCGGCCCCCATTTCATCGATCAACCGGAATATAAGCTCCCCGACGGAACTTGCGGACGGGTCGATGACGGACAGGCTGAAATCGCCTTTATTGGAGATGTGATGGTCTATACTCACCAGGCAGGGTGCCGTCCGGATGAGGGAGGCTGCCTCTCCCACCCTTTCGACCTCGCTGCAGTCAAGAACGAACAGGACGTCGTATTCGGAGATTCCGTCGAGCTTGTGAACTATCGTCTCGGCCCCCGGAAGAAACCGCAGGTTCCTCGGTGTCTCATCCTGGTTGTAGACGAGCACCTTTTTACCCATGTTACGGAGTAGGTGGAAGAGCGCCAGTTCGGACCCAACGGCGTCCCCGTCGAGCCTGACATGCGAGGTCACGAGAAAGGTCATTTTCGCCCGGATGACATCAGCAACCCTTTTCATGTCTCGTGACCTTTCTCTTTTTTCACCGTCTCGAGAATTCGATCGATCCGGCTTCCGTACTCAAAAGACCCGTCGTAAATCAGGCGTATTTCAGGGATATAGCGGAGATGCAACCGCCTGCCCAACTCTCTCTTGAGAAGACCCGAGGCCTTCTGCAGATGGTCATGGACATCGCCGCTGTCCCGGTCTTTGCCCATCTGAACAAAAAAAACCGTTGCCTGACGAAGGTCTCCGGAGAGCATGACATCCGTTATGGTGATGTCGCCTATTCGAGGATCACTGATTTCTTTCAACAGGATATCGGCGATCTCTTTCCTGATCACGCCGGCTATCCGTTCAGACCTCTTGAAACTCATCAAACTCGGCCACCCTTCTGCCCATCGTTTCCACGGTATCGACGAAGCTGGTGATCTCGAAACGTGAACCAACTATCTCCGCAAGATAGAGGCCCTCCATGAACCGGAGTACTTTGTCCAACTTCGAATTCACGAACCTTTGGTCGTTCCCCACCACGCAGAAGCCGATCTCCCCGCGTTTCCAATCGTCGTTCGCTCCGACTTCGGCGATGGAGATGTTAAATTCGTTCTGCGTCCGCCGCATCAGGCTCTTAACCGCTCCCCGCTTGTCTTTGAGAGACCTGCTGTCGGCAATATAGATTTCTACGATCCCAACCCCGACGAACATCGATATGCATCCATACCGTAGTTAAAGACCGGCGTCCCGAAGTGAAATAAAGGCAACTTTCGAAACCGCCGCTCGAAACCTTCTCAAAGTTTCCTCTCCACCTGTTCCTGCGTGTAGGCCTCTATAACATCGCCGACCTTCATGTCGTTGAACCCTTCGATACTTATGCCGCACTCCAACCCGGCCGTCACTTCTCTTGCGTCATCCTTGAATCTCTTGAGCGACATGATCTTCCCGTCATAGATCTGAACGCCGTCGCGAACGAGCTTGACATTGGCGTTCCTCATCACCTTGCCGTCGGTAACATGACAACCGGCAACGATCCCGACTTTGGGAACCTTGAACAGGTTACGCACCTCCGCATGACCCAGGACGACTTCTCTATAGACAGGTTCCAGCAAACCTTCCATAGCCGCCCTGACGTCGGCGATTACGTTATAGATTATGTCGTAAAGCTTTATCTCGACGCCTTCTTCCTTCGCCATCTCAACCACCCTCGCATCTGGCCTCACTTTAAACCCGATGATAAGGGCGTCGGAGGCGGAGGCGAGAAGGACGTCCGATTCCGTAACGGACCCCGTCGAGCTGTGGATCACGTTGAGCTTTACTCCGGAGGTGCTCAATTTCACTAACGCCTCCGTCAAGGCTTCTATGGATCCCTGGACGTCACCCTTGATGATCACGTTGAACTCTTTCGTCCCCTCCTTGATCCGTTCATAGAGCTGCTCGAGGGTAACCTTCGAAGACCGGGCGAGCTCCCGTTCGCGCTCCTTCCTGATCCAGTATTCGCTGATGTTCCTTGCCTTTTTCTCGTCCTCCACGCAAACGAAGTCCGTCCCGGCCTGGGGGACATCGGAAAAACCGATGACCTCTACGGGCATGGAGGGGCCGGCCTCCTTAATCCGCTGACCTTTATCGTTTATGAGTGCCCGAACCCTGCCGAACTCGGTCTTGCAAACGAAGGCGTCCCCCTCGTGCAGCGTCCCTTCCTGAATCAGGAGCGTCGCCACCGGTCCTCTCCCGCGGTCGAGCTTGGCCTCGATGACCACCCCTCTGGCGGGCCTGTCGGGATCCGCCTTCAATTCCATGATATCCGCCTGGAGGAGGATCAGCTCCAGCAGATTCTCGATGCCTATTTTCTTCTTCGCCGATATTTCGGCGAAGAGGGTCTCTCCTCCCCACTCTTCAGGAACGAGGTTCTGATCCGCAAGCTCCCTCTTTATCCTTTCGGGATTGGCATCCGGTTTGTCTATTTTGTTGACGGCAACAATGATGGGAACGTTCGCGGCACGGGCGTGGTTGATAGCTTCGACGGTCTGTTCCTTGACGCCGTCGTCGGCGGCAACCACGAGCACGACGATATCCGTCACCTGGGCACCGCGTGCCCGCATGGATGTGAACGCTTCATGGCCGGGCGTATCCAGAAAAACGATGTCCCTGTCGTTGACCTTAACGTGATAGGCACCGATGGCCTGGGTTATCCCGCCGGCTTCGCCCTCGATCACGTTTGTCTGCCGGATTGCGTCCAGCAAAGAGGTCTTACCGTGGTCGACGTGCCCCATCACCGTGACGACAGGGGCCCTCGGCTTTAACGATTCCGCCGCCGTTTCCGCGCGCTGTATCGTCTCTTCATAATCGGTGCCCGCCGGTTCCACCTGATAACCGAATTCGCTGGCGACTATGCTCGCCGTGTCGATATCAACGGCCTGGTTGATGGAGGCCATCACGCCAAGGGTTATCAGCTTGCCCATCACTTCACTCACTTTGACGCCCATCTTCTTCGCCAGGTCGGCGACACGGATGACATCTTCCACCTTTATTCTCCGTTTTATGGCCTTGGGAGTCGTGATCTCCGTCTTCTTCATCCTGACGACGGCTCCCCGCTTCTCTTCGCGCCACCGCGGTGCCTTTTCCTCTTCGATCTCCTTAGTCCAGCGCTTGTCTTTTTTATCTACGACCTGCTTGACGAAAACCTTCTTCTTTGCGGGCGCCTCATCCATGAAAACTTCGACGGGGCGCTTCCCCTTCTCCGCGTGTTTGACGACCCCAGGTTTGGCCGGTTTTTCCTCCTTTGGAGGAACGGCCTCCTTCACCACCTTGAGCTCCGGCTTCTCGGGGGGCCCCTTCGGGACATGCTTCACAACAGGCGCAGGACCTGCCGCGGGCGGTGCCTCCTCAGGCGCCCCCTTCGGTTCCTCTTTTTTTTCAACCTGCCCTGTCTTCTTGGTGGGTACCGGAGCGGTCATTTCTTCCGACGGTCTCTTGTCGGTGGGCAAAACCCTCGCTTCGAGAAGCTCAACCGGCCTTTCCTTCTCTGCTTCCGGTGGAGCCGCCTCTTTCTTGACGACCTTTACTTCCTGCGCAAGGGGAGGACCCGCCGTCTCCTCAAGAGGTGCCGGCTTCGCCTCTTCAGCCGGAAGCCGAACAGCCCTTCTCCTTATCACAGTCGTCTTGATCCTCTGCTCGACGACCTCGCCGGGTTCTCCGAGAGAAAACTCCCGTTTGACCCTCGCCACATCGCTTTCTTCAAGCGTGCTGGAATGGGATTTCACGGCGATGCCAAGTTTCTCTAAGCGGGCTATCAGTTCCTTGTTTTCAATGCCCAATTCCCTGGCAAGCTCATATACTCTTATCTTGGACATCCTTCAGCTCCTTAACAGGCGACCCCTCCGCCTGACCGTTTCCTTCGGCCTCTTCACTGATGATCCGACCCGCCTCTTCGATCCACGCCGCCGCCGCTTCTGCATCCACTCCCGACGCTGAGGCCAGAACCTCCGGGTTTGCGGAGACAACGGTCGCCAGACCCTTAAAGCCCTCTTTGTACAACTGCTCCGCTTTATCCTCGGTCATTCCCGATAACTTCATGAGAGACTGATATTCCCCTTCCTGCGCGGTTACCATCGACTCGCTCTTCACATCGATCTTCCATCCCGTCAAACGTGCCGCCAACCTTACGTTCTGGCCGTTCCTGCCGATGGCAAGGGAGAGCTGGTCGTCCGGGACGATTACCTCCATAGACTTGACGTCCTCGTAAACAAGCACTTTGTCCACCTTGGCAGGCGAAAGCGCACTGCAGACATACTTTACCGGGTCGTCGGAATAGGGCACAATGTCGATTTTTTCTCCCCTCAATTCCTGGACAACGTTCTGCACGCGGGAGCCGCGCATGCCTACACAGGCCCCAACGGGGTCTATATCCCTGTCTTTCGACTTCACTGCGATCTTAGACCTGTTTCCCGGCTCGCGGGCGA
>CAZRAC010000071.1:0-7490 GCA_964597995.1 uncultured Syntrophaceae bacterium
GATGGCCGTCGTGGAGTTCGCCCGGAACGTCTGCGGCCTGGAACGGGCGAATTCTACCGAGTTCGACGAAAAAACCCCCCACCCGGTCATCGACCTCTTACCTGAGCAACGACACATAACCGACAGAGGGGCGACGATGCGCCTGGGGTCTTACCCCTGCGTCCTCGAAAACAGCTCCTTCGCCTTCGAGGCCTACGGAACGAAAGAGATACAGGAGCGCCACCGGCACCGGTACGAATTCAACAACGAATACCGCGACCTCCTCGTGAAGAGCGGCCTCTTCATCAGCGGGACCTCGCCGGAGGGGCGTCTCGTCGAGATCGCCGAGGTCAAAGACCATCCCTGGTTTCTTGGATGCCAGTTTCACCCAGAGTTCAAGTCCCGGCCGCTGAAACCCCATCCCCTGTTCGTGAAGTTCATCGAGGCGTCGCTCGCAAACCGGCGCCGTAAAGGCTAAGGGGCGTTTTTCAGTTGTTCAGAAATCGGCGCTCTGGATGAAGGCGACGGCGTTCCGGAAGAGGACCAATCCCTGGCCTTCTTCGGGCAGTCCTTCCCTGGTCCAGCGCGGGTGGTTCGTCCGGTGGTGATAAGCCTCGGGATGGGGCATCAGCCCGAAGAGGCGGCCCGTTTCGTCGCAGATCCCGGCAATCGCGTCCGTAGAGCCGTTGGGGTTTGCCGGGTAATCCATCGTGGGGGCGAGGCAGCTCCCGTCACTGTACTGGAGGACGACCTGGTTCTGCCGGTAGAGCTTTTTAAGTACCTGCCTGCTTTTGGTGACGAACTTCCCCTCGCCGTGGCGGACGGGGAGGTAGAGGCTGCCAATGCCGCGGGTGAAGACACAAGGCGTATCTTCTTGAACCCGCAGGTAGACCCAGCGGTCTTCAAAGCGGCCCGAGTCGTTGAAGGTGAGGGTCGTTACCTGGCTCTTATAATCGCCATCGAAGGCCGGCAAGATACCCAACTTGACCATCAGTTGAAAACCGTTACACACACCGAGGATCAGCTTTCCCTCGCGGATGAAGCGGAAGAACTGGTCTGCGAGCCTCTCGTTCCTTCCGGAGACGACGGCGTGGAGGATCCGGTTGGCGCCGGCCTTGGCCGACCCCAGGTCGTCGCCGTCGAGGAACCCGCCGGGGAGGTTGAGGAAGTGGTAGTCGTCCAGACGCTTCTCGCCGTAGAGCAGCTCGCTTATGTGTACGATGTCCACCTCGTCGGAACCTGCGAGACGGCAGGCGTGGGCCGTCTCGACCTCGCAGTTCGTCCCGTTGCCCGTGAGCACGATCGTCCTAACTTTTCTTGCCATCGGAATCACTCTCTCCCCGGATAAGACGGGCGCTCAGAACCTAAGCGTCTTCTGCCACGCCTCCTTCAGCTCATAGATGTCTTCCTCGATAACCTTTCCGCCCGTCATCCCGGTCACGACGAAGAGGTGCTCCGGGAGGACCACCCCTATCTCGGCGTAGACGTTCCCCTCCATGACGGCCTCGAAGGCCTCTTTTTTCTCCGGCGAAACGGTCACCACAAACCGGCTCTGGGACTCGGAGAAGAGGAGCTCATCGTTGCGTTCGATGCCTTCACAGGGCACGCGGGCGAGGTCTACCCTCATCCCCAGGCCGCCTGAGAAAGCCGTCTCCGCCAGGGCGACGCCGAGCCCGCCATCGGAACAGTCGTGGCAGGAGGCCACCGTGCCGGCCTCGACCGCCCGGCTCAGGGCGTCGTACAGCCTCATCGCCTTCTCCGCGTTCACCTTCGGGACGTTGTTACCCACGCAGCCGTGGAGGGCGTACCATTCCGACCCACCGAGTTCGGCGAAGGTCTCTCCCAGGACGTACACGATGTCTGCCGCCGCCTTGGCGTCCATCGTCACGGCCTTCCGCACGTCGGCGATCCGCCCGACCGTCGAGAAGAGAAGCGTCGGCGGGATGGAGATCTTCGTGTCCCCGACATGGTAGTCGTTCTTCATGCTGTCTTTCCCGGAGATGCAGGGGACGCCGTAGGCCCGGGTGTAGTCGTACAGGGCCCGGTTCGCCCGGACGAGCTGGGCGAGCTTGTACTCGCCGTCGGGAGTCTTTTCAGACTGAACGGGGTCGCACCAGCAGAAGTTGTCGAGGCCGGCGATATTTCCGAGAGAACCGCCGACGGCAATCGTGTTCCTCACGGCCTCGTCGATCGCGCAGGCCGCCATGTGGTAGGTGTCGATGTCGCTGTAGCGGGGGCAGATCCCGTTGGTGACGATGACCCCCTCGAAGGAGTCCAGGATCGGCCGGATCACGGCGGCGTCGCTCGGCCCGTCGTTCACGGCGCCCGTAAGGGGCTTTATGACGCTCCCCCCCTGGACCTCATGGTCGTACTGCCGCACCACCGACTCCTTGCTGCAGATGTTTAGGCGGGAGAGCATCGTCTTCAAGGCCCCTCCCAGGTCCGACGGCTCGGGAAAGGCGGCCTCTTCGTGCCGCGGGGCGACCCAGCGGGCCTTAAGCTCCAACTGCGGCACCCCGTCGTGGAGGAACGCCATGTCCAGGTACGCCACCGTCTTATCCCCATAGAGGACATGGAACCTCCCCGAATCGGTGAACCTCCCGAGGACGGTCGCCTCGACCCCCATCTTCCGCGCCAGGGAGAGGAAGGCGTCGGCCTTTCCCGGTTCCACGGCAAGGGTCATCCTCTCCTGGGCCTCGGAAAGGAGTATCTCCCAGGGCTGAAGCCCCGCGTACTTCAGGGGCGCCTTCGCCAGGTCGAGTTCACACCCGCCGGAGAGCCTCGCCATCTCCCCCACGGAAGAGGAAAGCCCGCCCGCGCCGTTGTCCGTGATCGCCCGGTAGAGGTCCCGGTCCCTGGCAAGGAGAAGAAAGTCCGTCATCTTCTTCTGTGTTATGGGGTCCCCGATCTGGACGGCCGTCACCGGCGACCCCTCGTGCAGCTCTTCCGACGAAAAGGTGGCGCCGTGGATCCCGTCTTTCCCGATCCTCCCTCCCGTCATCACGATCAGGTCTCCCGGCCGGACTTCCTTCGTGTGCGTGGGCCTCCCGTGGAGGCGGGCCGGCATGATCCCGCCCGTCCCGCAGTATACGAGGGGCTTCCCGAGAAACCTTTCGTCGAAGACGATGCAGCCGTTTATCGTGGGGATGCCGCTCTTGTTGCCGCCGTGCTCCACGCCCTCCCTTACGCCTTCGTAGATGCGCCGCGGATGGAGAATCCTCTTCGGGAGCGGCTTGTCGTAGAAAGGCGGGGCGAAGCAGAAGACGTCGGTGTTGAAGATCAGTTTTGCCCCCTTGCCGGTCCCGAAGGGGTCCCGGTTGACCCCGACGATCCCCGTGAGGGCGCCCCCGTAAGGGTCGAGGGCGGAGGGAGAGTTATGGGTCTCCACCTTGAAGACAAGGCTGTAGTCGTCGTTGAACTTGATGACCCCGGCGTTGTCGACGAACACGGAGAGGCACCAGTCGTCTTTCCCCATCTTCTCCCGGATCTCCTGCGTCGCTCTCTTGATGTACGTTTGGAAAAGGGAGTCGATGACGACGCCCTCCCCTCCATCTTCTTCCAGGTAGGTGATCCGGCTGTTGAATATCTTGTGCTTGCAGTGCTCCGACCAGGTCTGGGCCAGGGCCTCCAACTCGACATCGGTCGCGTATTCACCGAGGCCGAACCGCCGCCGCTCCTCGACGACCGCGGCGTCCTGGAAATAACGCCGGACGGCCTTCATCTCTTCGAGGTTCAGGGCGAGAAGCCTTTCGCTGCTGATTGCGAGGAGCTCGTCGTCGCCCACCTGGAGGTCGATTTCCCCGACGCAGATGATGCCCTCACCGACGACCCTCGGGACATAGGCGGGCATCCCTTTCTCCCGGTCCCAGTCCCTCCCGCTCACGACCTCATAGCGTTCGATGAGGTCGTTGGCCAGAAGCCCCGAAGCTATCCTTTCCGCCCCCTCCCTCCCGACCCGACCGCTCACGGCATACTGCCGCGAGGTGTAGACGGCGATGTACCTTCCCCCGAGACTCTCTCCCAGGAAAAGCTCGATTGCCTCCCGGGCGGTCTTGCCCACGTTGTCGGTCACGCCCGGCCGGAAGCCGACCTCGATCAGCCAGTCGAAATCATCCGCGAGCCCCCTGTTTACGGCGTAACGCTGGATGACGGGGTCCGAAAGCGGGCCGCGGGCTATCGCCTTCAGCTCACCCTTGCTGAGGTCGCCTTCGACCGTGAAGACGTCGACCGTGGAGACCTTCTCGACGTCCATGTGGAGGTGCTCGACGATCCGCCTGCGGACCTTCTCGCCCAAGGCGTCTCTGACCCCCCTCTTGAACCCGACCTCAATCCTGTTGACCATGGTTTTCCTGCCGCTTGCGAAGGTTATACTTGATCATCTTCAGTTGAAGGCCCTTGCGGCTGAAGCCGAGTTGCTGCGCTGCCCGCGTCACGTTGCCGCCGCATTCCTCCAGCACCCGGACGATCAGCTGCTTCTCCACCTCTTCCGTCCGGCTTTTGATGAATTCCTTGAAGGGTTTCTCCGTCTTATCCGGGGGGACGGCCTGCCGAAACCGCACCTCCTCCGGGACATCCTCCGGCGTCACTGTGTCGTCCTTCGCCATCAGGACGACCCGCTCCATCATGTGCTCGAGTTCCCGCACGTTCCCCGGCCAGTCGTACCCCACGAGGAGTTCCTTCACCCGGTTGTCTATGTGACGGACCGACCGCCCGTGCTTGCCGTTGAACTTCTCGAGAAAATACTCGGCGAGCGGGACAATGTCCTCCCGCCTCTCCCGCAGGGGGGGCAGACGGATGGGAAAGACGTTCAACCGGTAAAAGAGGTCCTCCCGGAACCTCCCTTCCTTCACGTCCTGAAGGAGGTTTCTGTTGGTGGCCGCCACCAGCCGGACGTCGACCTTGATCGTCTTCAGCCCCCCTACCCGCTCGAACTCCTGGTCTTCAAGGACCCGCAACAGCTTGACCTGCATGTCCTTCGGTATGTCCCCCGCCTCGTCGAGGAAGAGGGTGCCCTTGTGGGCAAGTTCGAACCGTCCCGGTTTGGTCGTCCCGGCGCCCGTGAAAGCCCCCTTCTCGTAACCGAAGAGCTCGCTTTCGATCAACGTCTCGGCGATGGCTGCACAGTTGATCTTGATGAAGGGGTTGTCTTTCCTCGGGCTGTTCCTGTGGATAGCCTGGGCGATGAGGTCTTTCCCCGTACCCGTCTCCCCCGTCAGGAGTACCGTCGTCGTCGTCGGGGCCACCCGTTTGACGGCCTCGTAGACCTCCAGCATGGGTTTGCTCGACCCGATGATCCCGTACCGGTCGATCTCGCCGGGGCCGACGACCAGTTCTTCCTCGTTCAGGGCGCTCGTCTTCAGGGCCTTCCGGATCACCCTTTTCAGCTCATTCTGGTCGAAGGGCTTGGTGATGTAGTCGAAGGCGCCCTTCTTCATAGCGTCCACGGCCGTCGCCACCGTTCCGTGGGCCGTGATCATGATGACGGGCGTCGAGGGATAATCTTCGACCACCTCTTCCAGGAGACCCATCCCGTCGAGTTTGGGCATCCGCAGGTCCGTCACGACTACGTCCACGTCCCCCGCCTTCAATACCCGGAGGGCCTCCAGGCCGTTCTCGGCCTCCACGACCTCGTAACCCCCCTTCTTCAGCAGGGCCGAGAGGACCAGCCTCATGTTCGCTTCGTCGTCGACGACCAAAATCTTTTCCATGGGCGGAAACTACACGAATTCCCCTTTCGATGCAACCATGACGAACTTATGGGGATGATTGCAGATTACACGACACCAATCCCCGCCTCAGGCCTCACGCGGAGACATCGAGCCGGATGTAGAAGATGGTGCCCTGCCCGGGGATCGATTTTACGCGGATGTAGCCGCCGTGATTCTTCACTATCCGCCGACAGATGGCGAGCCCCAGCCCGATCCCCCTTTCCTTGGTCGTGAAAAAGGGCTTGAATATCTTCTGCATCTCTTCCTTGTCCATGCCTCTCCCCGTGTCCCGGATGGCGATGCCGACGGCATCGCCTTTCTCGCTCTCGATCCTCGACGTCCTGAAGAGGAGCGTTCCGCCCTCCGGCATGGCCTCGATGGCGTTGAAGGAGATGTTGAGGATGACCTGAATCATCTGTTCCGCGTCGATTTCCACCTCCGGCAGGTTGGGGTTCAGGTCCGTCTCCACGACGATCCCCTCAGCGGCGTGATTCGCGCGGATGAGAGAGACGGCCTTCTCGATGACCGGGTTGATGTCCTGCTTCTTGAGGTCGAGCCGGAAGGGTTTCGCATAGTCGAGGAACTGAGAAACCACCCTGTTCAGGCGGTCCGTCTCCTCGATGATGACATCCAGGAGCTTCCTGCTCTCCGTCCCCTCGACCTCGGATTGGAGGTACTGCGCCGCCCCTTTGATGGAACCGAGGGGATTGCGGATCTCATGGGCGAGGCCCGTGGCCATCTCCTCCAAGAGGGCCGCCTTCTCCCTCTCCAACTCCTCGTCAAACCCGTAGATGGAGGTGAAAAAATCCTTGCTCTCGGGGAAAAAGTACTCAAATGCCTTCCTCAGTACCTGTCTCAGGGGGTCGAGGGCGATGACGATGAGGAGTGCCGCCATAACGACGATCGCGAACTCAGGCATCGGTCCTTTCCCGAACAGGCCGTCAACGACGAAGAAAACGGCCGTCGCGAAGAGGATCATGACCAAGACGATGAAGGCCCTTGCCATCAGTTCGTAAAGCTCGGGCAGGTCCGGGTGGGTTATGGTGAGCAAAAAGAAGTAGAGAAGTCCCGCCGTGGCCATCTCGGACAGGCGCGGCCCGCCGTAGCCGAAATAGGCGAGGAGGTCCGTCATGCCGATGACCGCCGCTGCGCCGCAGGCCAGGGCCGCATAGGTCATCCGTTTTCTCTCCGTCCCGACGGCCTTGCCTCTGATGAAAAGAAGGAGGGCGAGGTAGCAGCCCGAAAGAACCAGCGCCGTGTAGAAGAAAAGGAGGCGGTCTCCGTAAGGCGCGGTTCGGGGAAACAGAAATGCGGCCAGGATCGCGGCGCTCCCCGCCGTCGCCAAAACGACGACCCGCCGGGGCAGGAAGCCTTTACCCATGAACAACCGGCTGAAGGCGACTGTCAGCGGAGGGACCGAAAAAGCGCCGAGGTAATACAGGCCCCTGAAAAAGGCCGAGGGGGAGAGGTCCGAAAAGAACTTGCCCGCCTCCTGCGCAAAGAGGGCGAGACATAAGAAGGCAAAGGTGATCTGCAGGGGGTTTTTCTTCTTGCGGATGAGAAGGGCGACGGCGATTGTAAAGCTGATCGCCGCCAGGGCGAAAGTTTCCATCACGGCATCAACCTTCGGCGTCGGAACGCCTTCCCGATTTCTCAGCCGGGACATAGGGGATTATGCGCATTTTCTCGTGTCTCCCGGAAACCGTCTTTGCCCTGACCATGCAGGTGGGTTCGTTTTCAAAAAGTCAGCCTACAATACCGTCAACCGCCGTACTTTTCAACGCCATTTCCTCTTTCTCGCCC
>CAZRAC010000072.1:0-7367 GCA_964597995.1 uncultured Syntrophaceae bacterium
CGTCGGGGCGACGCTGAGCGGCGTCCAGGTCGTCGCCGCCTATCCGATTACCCCTCAGTCGCAGCTTGCAGAGATCATGTCCCAGCAGATCGAAGGAGGAAAGCTGAGGGCGGAATACGTGCGCGTGGAAAGCGAACATTCGGCGATGACAGTCTGCATATCGGCTTCCACCGTCGGCGCCAGGGTTTTCACCGCCACGAGCGCCAACGGCCTCCTGTATATGCACGAACAGCTCCACTGGGCGGCGGGGGCGAGGCTTCCCATCGTCATGTGTTGCGTGAACCGCGGCGTGGGGGCGCCCTGGACGATCTTCAACGACCAGCAGGATTCTCTGTCCCAACGGGACACGGGCTGGCTCCAGATCTACTGTAGGAACAACCAGGAGATCCTCGACACCGTCATCCAGGCGTACCGGATCGCCGAAAAGGTCTATGTCCCGGTGATGGTCTGCTTCGACGGTTTTGTCCTGTCCCATACGATGATGCCGGTAGACATCCCCGACGCAGGGGCGGTGAGGAAATTCCTCCCCCCTTACAAACCCCACACGATCCTCTCCCCGGAAGACCCGAGGAACATCAACCCCGTCCTATTCCCCGGTAGAAGGGAAAACACGGAAGGGGTACTCTGTGACGGTTACATGGAGATGCGCTACAAACTCTTTGCTGCGCTCGACGGGGCAAGGGACGTGATCATCGAGACAGATGATGCCTTCGCGGAGGTCTTCGGCAGGAGGCACGGCGGTATGCTGTGGGAATACATGACCGAAGACGCCGACGTCATCCTGACAGGAATCGGCTCGATCGCCAGCGAGGCGACCGTCGCCGCCGACATGCTCAGAGAAGAAGGGGTGAAGGCGGGGGTGGTCGGTATCAGGGTATTCCGGCCCTTCCCGAAGGAAGATGTCCGGAGGGCTTTAAGAAAAGCCCAGGCTATCGTTACCTTCGAAAAAGCCGTGAGCTACGGCTACGAAGGCGGCCTCTGCTCCGACCTGAAGGCGGCCCTCTACGGGACGGAGGTGAAGGCACCGGTCCACGGATGTATCGCCGGCCTGGGCGGCCGGGATGTCAAGGCGAGGGAACTGGCGGAGGCGGTGAAAGCGTCGCTCGCCGACATCGAGGACGGACGGACGGAGAAAACACTTTGGCTCAACTGTTTTACGGGGTGAAAAATTATGCCGGCGAATCTGTTCAAAGTAAATGAGAAGGAATACATCCTGCCCGGAAGTCGGGCCTGCCAGGGATGCGGCCTGTCCCTCGCTTACCGTTACATGCTGAAGGCGCTGCGGGAAAACACCATCGTGACCCTCCCGGCCTGCTGCCTCTGCGTCCTCCAGGGAATGTACCCGAGCACACCGGTGCTGGTGCCGGCCCTCAACAATTCCTTCGCCAGCACGGCGGCCTCTGCGTCGGGCCTGGTGGCGGGTCTCCAGGCCCTGGACCGGAGCGACATAACGGTCGTGGCGATGGCAGGGGACGGGGGGACCTTCGACATGGGAATACAAGCCCTGAGCGGTGCGGCGGAGCGGGAAACCGATTTCATCTACGTCTGCTACGACAACGAAGGTTACATGAACACGGGGACGCAGCGTTCCAGCGCCACCCCGCTGGGCGCACTCACTACCACGACGCCCATCCTCACGAAGCAACAGCACAAAAAAGACTTCATCAAGATCGTGGAGGCCCACGACATCCCCTATCTCGCCACCGTTTCGCCCGCCTATCCCATCGACCTGTACGACAAATTCGTCAAGGCCAAGAAGATCAAGGGGACGAGATACATCCACATCTACGCGCCTTGCCCGCCCGGATGGACGTACCCCCCGAAGGATACAGTGAAGATGGGAAGGCTGGCGGTGGAGACGGGCGTCGCCGTGCTCTTCGAGGTCGAAGACGGGAAATTCCGCCTTACCGGCAGGAGCAAGACCCTCGCCGAAAGGGGAAACCGCCTGCCAGTGATCAACTACGTAGAAAAGCAGGGACGGTTCAGGAAGATGAACATCGAACAGTTGAACCAGTTGCAGGCCTGGGTCAACCGCAAGTGGGACGAATACATGAAAAGGACGGAACAGGACTGAGTCTACCTATAGTTACGACCGGTTTGCGATGATGTCCTCGATCAGCGCGGCATACCGCATAGAAGCGCCTTTATTGGCGGCTACGACGCGCTTCCCCGCCGCACCCGACTTCGTCAACTTTTCCGGCGAACTCAACATCGAGACGATCCCAGCGTAAAGCCCCTCTTCGTCCTCCACTGTAATACCGGCGCCGACCCCTTCCAGCAGGGCCTTTTCTTCCCGGAAATCGTCCATGGAAGGACCGTAAAAAACCACTTTACCCCAGGCGGCGGCCTCGAGGATGTTCTGTCCGCCCTTGGGAACGAGACTACCCCCGCAGAAGACGACAGCGGCGAGGCTGTAGACTTTGAACAGCTCGCCGATGACATCCACAACGATAACTCTCTCACCGCGGGGCATCTGCCCCCTCTTGATATCGCTCATAGAGAGGACGTCTTCGAAACCGTGTTTACGGACGAGGTTCACCACTTCCCCGCCCCGCTCCACATGCCGCGGAACGATGACAAGCTTGAAGCCGGGGTGACGCTCCAGGAGCCTCTTGTACACACGGAGGACGACCTCCTCTTCCCCTTCGTGGGTGCTACCGGCGACGAAAACCCCCTCACCTTCCCGAAGGCCGAGCTCCCCCGAAATCTCCCCCTTCAATCTCTCATCCACCCTTGCCGCGAGTCCGTCGAACTTGGCGTTCCCCAGTACCCGAATCCTCGAACGAGGAACCCCGATGGCATTGAGTCTCTGCGCGTCTGTATCAGAGATGACGCCGATCCCGTCGATCATAGCCAGGACCTTCTTCCAGAAGAACCTCGTGGCCCAGTATCTTTTGAAAGAACGGGGCGAGATCCTCCCGTTGACCATAACGACCTTCGCACCGGCTTCCTTGCAGAGACGGATAAAATTGGGCCATAGCTCCGTCTCGACGAGGACGAACACGTCCGGCCTTATTCTTCCGATGACCTTCCTAACGACAAAAGGGATGTCGAGGGGATAGTAGATATGGGATGTAGCCTCCGGGATGATCCTCCGGGCCATTAACTGCCCCGTTTCGGTACTCGTGGAAACCACGAGACAGGCCTCGGGGAAAAGGTCTCGGAGGGAGGCGACCACCGGTGCCGCCGCAGTCACTTCGCCCACGGAGACGGCGTGGACCCACACCCGGGGACTTCCCTCCATTCCCGCGTAAAGGGACTGTGGGACAAACCCCAGCTTCGGGCCGATGCTCTTCCTGTATTTACCCGTAAAAAGGATCTTCAAGGTGTAATAAGGAGCCAGGATGACGGTCCCCAGCAGCAATAAAATGTTGTAAACGGCATACATAACAAGTCGGGTGAAATCGGGTGTCGATGAGTTCCTCAGCTATCAACTGCCGTCGGGCCTGTCAAGCCCCTTTTCTGCGTTGACAACGCCCCCGCCTTTCTATAGATTGACGGACACAGGAGGGAAAAATCTTCTTGAAGAAAATCGCACCATCCATCCTCTCGGCCGACTTCAGCATCCTAGGCGATGAAATAAGGGCCGTGGAAAAAGCCGGGGCAGACCTGATTCACATCGACGTGATGGACGGTCATTTCGTCCCCAACATCACGATAGGCCCCTCGGTCGTCCAAGCGCTCAGGAAAGTAACGGTCCTACCCTTCGACGTCCATCTGATGGTCGAGAATCCCGGGGACTACGTAGCCGCTTTCGCGTCAGCGGGGAGCAACATCATCACCGTCCACGTGGAGGCCGCCCACCACCTACACCGCACCGTCGAAATGATCAAAGATATGGGCGTAAAGGCCGGTGTCTCGCTGAACCCGGCTACCCCCCTTGTGCAGGTGAAGGAGATACTGCCCTACGTCGACCTATTGCTTGTCATGACCGTCAACCCCGGCTTCGGGGGCCAAAAATTCATCCCGGGAATGCTGAAGAAGATAAGGGAGGCGAAGCACCTCGTGGATAGTATTTCGGGGGAGACATCGGTCGAAGTCGACGGGGGCATCACTGTCCAGAACATCGGGGCTGTTTCGGAGGCCGGCGCCGACATCTTCGTGGCGGGGGCCTCGGTGTTCACGAGCGGGGACTACGCGGGAACGATCGGCAGGATGAAAGATATCCTGAACGGACGGGCCTCATGCTGAAGTTTCCCGGCTGAGAAGCCTTTCCCCTTTGAAGTCTCGCCTCTTTATCTCTCTGAGGAACCTCGTGATAAGGAGGTCGGCGATCATCTTGTAGCGCTCGATTTCTTCGGTGTCGTTACCGGCTTTTCCCCCCGCCGTCGTGTCGTGACCGCCACCATATCCGATGTCCTGGACCATCTTCCGGGCCGTCAGGCCTGCATTCGCCTGCCTCCTGGTTGTGCGCAAAGAAAAGTAGATACTCCCCCGAAATCCGCCGAGACAGAGCACCCATCTGACGCCCTCGACGCGTAGTAAAAAATCCGCCATCTCGCCGAGACTAGCGGGGTTGTCGATGAAGCCCATGTCGGAAACAATGACGTCGTCCTCGATCAAGGCATTGTTTAGGGCCTTTGCGAAAGCCCTCACGTAATCTATCGACACCCTGGGATGCGAGATCTTCGACAGGACCCGGAAAAGAACATGGGGATGGAGAAAGAGGTGTGCCGCCATATCCTTCGGGCCGGCTTCTCTCCCGAGGTCGCTCGTATCCGATTTTATCCCGTAGAAAAGGGCCGTCGCCACCTTCCGGTCCGGGTTTTCGATCCCCGATTCCATCAGGTACTCAGTCAGGATGGACGACGTGCTCCCGTAGTCCGTCCGGATGTCGTGGAACTTCGCCTGGAGGGTCCGGGAATAGATAGGGACATGGTGGTCGATGACGATCTCCGGTTCGACCGCGCGCGACAGGGGGTTGTTACCCGTGCCCGGCTGGGTGTCGACAAGGGCGACCACGCTGAAATCCCGCACATTCACCCCGCTTATATGACGGACCTCGATCTTGAGGTGCTTGATCAAGGCGGCGTTCTCCGCCCGCCCTACTAAACCGCCGTACGCGATCAAGCTCCCAACCCTCCATTTTGCGTAGAGGAGGTACTTGAGCGCATAGGCGGACGCCAGCCCGTCGGGGTCGGGGTTGTCGTGGGTGATGATCAGGATTTTGCGCTTCCGCCTCACGATCGGGGCGAGCTTTTCCAGGAGACCCTCACCGCCGCCGTTACCGCCGTTCTTGCCGTTCATCGTCATTCCTCGTCCTTGGCCTCACACCGCGCAGGGAACCGCCCTCCCCGGCAGAAGTTCCAGCCGGAATCTTCTCACCGGCAGCGTCTCCAGGTCAAGACGTTCCCTTATCCCCCCGAGGGTCATGACCCGAAAATCGAGCAGCCGGACGACCTGCAGAAGTTCGATGAAATGCCCGCTCCATATGCCGCCCTCCACCTCGGCATGAACCGGCAGGACATGGGTCCCACCGGCCTCTAAAATCTTGCGTACCTCGGCCATCCCCTGCTCTACCCCTGTCTCTTCGAGACAGGGAAGGTCGGACGGAACCTCGGGCAAGTGAAAGACGTCGTGGATGAAGGGTTTCTGCGCCCTCGTACAACTCAGATAGCTAAAGGGGTACCTTCCCGCGACGCGGAGGGCCCTTTCGTCGATGAGCCAGGCGGGGGCGCCGAAGGACGAAGGCTCCCGTCCCGTCGATTTCCTGTAAGCCTCCAGGCCTTTCTCGAACCAATCCTCTATCCAGGCGTAACTGCGGTTCGGGAGTTCATCTTGCCATCTCCTGTGGTCCCAGGCGTGGAACTCCACCTCGTGGCCTTCCGATATGATCTCGCCGACAAGGCCGGGAAAGGAAAGTGCCGTCATCGGGGAGGGAAGAACGGTCCCGTACAATGCAGTCTTCCATCCGTAGAGTCGTCCCGCCCCCGTCCTCAACATCTTTTTTAGGAAAAGGGGATTCTTGATCAACTGTATGACCGCCCGTCCCGATGAGTCAGGACCGAAACTCAGGAAGAAAGTCGCTTTTATGCCGAAATCCCTCAGTATACGGAGAAGGCGGGGAACTCCCTTCTTCATGCCTACGTAAGTGTCGACATCGACCTTCAGCCCAAGAATTCTTTCGTTCCCGATACCCATGTCGATACTGTTCGGCCTTAAACCTCATTCTCTTCCAGGAAGGCATAGAGTGTCATCTTCAGGGAATCTTCAAGCCCTACTTTCGGCGACCACCCGAGCAGACCCTGCGCCTTCGCGATGCTCGGCTTGCGCGTGTAGATGTCCTGGTAGCCCTTGCCGTAGTATTCCTCCGCGGTCGTTTCGATGACCGGAGAAAAGTCTCCGTCATTTCGATGCCGGGGGTGTTCCATGAAGATATTCTTCAAGAGATAGGCCAGGTCCTTTATCGAACACTCATTGCCGGGATTGCCGATGTTTATTACCTGATTCTTGCAACAATTGTCTCGATTTTCGAGGATTGCCATCAGGGCGTCGATCCCGTCATCCACATAGGTAAAGCACCGTTTCTGACGGCCGCCGTCCACGAGAGATATGGGCCTCTTCATCATCAAATCGGCGATGAATTGAGTGACGACCCGGGAGCTTCCTTCCTTCGCCGTATCCAAGGAGTCCAGGCGGGGACCGATCCAGTTGAAGGGCCGGAAAAGAGTGAACTCAAGATGGCCCCGCGTTCCGTAGGCATAGATGACGCGGTCGAGGAGCTGCTTGCAGCAGGAATAGATCCAGCGCTCTTTCTGAATGGGGCCCACGACGAGGAACGTCTCGTCTTCCTTGAATTCGGGGTCCCTCGAATCACCGTACACCTCGGAGGTGGAAGGAAAGACGATTCGCTTTTTATACTTGACGCATTGCTTGACGATGTTTAGGTTCATCTCGAAGTCGAGGTTAAAGACGCCTATCGGATCCTCGACGTAGAGTTTCGGCGTTGCTATCGCAACCAGGGGTATGATGACGTCGCACTTCTTGATGTGGTACTCGATCCATTCCTTATTGATGGCGATATCCCCCTCGAGGAAATTGAAACGGGGGTTGTTGAGGGCCCTGTCAAGCCGGTCGAAAGCCAAGTCCATGCCGTAAACGGCCCAGTCGGTTTGACTCAAGATGCGGTTCGTCAGATGGTGGCCGATAAAGCCGTTTACTCCGAGAATCAGGATCTTCATCTCAAGACAACACCCCTCTTTCCTTTGAAGTAGTCATAAACGGCCCGTCCTCTCAGCCTTCGGCCCTCGACCTCGACGTCCATCAGCTTGAGTCGCCCTTCCCCCGCCTCTACGAAGACATCCTGTCCCTCAGTCGTGATCCGTCCCGGCGTCCCGTTACCTTGAAAATCCCCTGTCTCAGGCCTT
>CAZRAC010000073.1:0-7247 GCA_964597995.1 uncultured Syntrophaceae bacterium
CATGCGCCCTGCGCCTCGCGGTACACACCGGAAAAGGATGTCTACCTTGACCGTCTCTTTGAGCTTCTCGGTGTTGAAAGGGTGCCGCGCAAATATGACCGCCTGAACGGCCTTTGCTGCGGTGCGCCGTTGATGGCAAGGGATAAAGACAGGGCGGCGGTAGTCAAGGGCTGGAATATCGCCGACGCGAAGGAGCACAAGGCCGACGCGATGGTCTTCCTTTGTCCCATGTGCTACCTGAACCTCCGCAAGCTCTGCCGCGACGCCGGCATGGAGGCGATCTTCATAAGCGAGCTCTGTCAGCGGGCACTCCCCGAGTAGCAAGAAAAGGGACCAAAAGAAACGGGCGCCTATCCCACGCCGGTCGCTGAGACAGACATTACCCGGGAGAAGGGGGAAGCGGCATCGTCGTGAATCGGGATGATGCGGGAAGAAGCAGGGCGGTGAAAGCCTGGTGTCTGTACGACTGGGCGAATTCGGCCTTCGCAACGACCATCATGGCGGCGGTGTTTCCCGTCTATTACGGAGCCGTGGCGGCCCGGGGTCTTGAACCGGCGACCGCCACGAGCTACTGGGGGTACACTAATACGGCCGGTATGATCCTCACGGCGCTTGTGGCGCCCGCCCTCGGCGCCATGGCGGACCATTCCGGCCTGAGGAAGCGCTTTCTCTTCATATTCGCCGGTCTGGGGATTTTGTTTACTGCGGCGATGGTCACCATCGGGACGGGCGAATGGAAGAAGGCCTCCGTCCTGTATGTCCTCGCACTTTTCGGTTGGTCCGCCGCAAACATCTTCTACGATTCGCTGCTTCCCCACGTGGCGGGACAAGGCTGCATCGACCAGGTCTCCAGCCGTGGCTATGCCTTCGGCTATCTGGGAGGCGGCATTCTCCTCGCCCTGAACATCGTCATCATCCAGCCGGGGGTTGTGGGCCTCGAAAGGTTTCCTGGAATCCCCGATGTCGAGTCGGCCACCCGCTTCTCCTTTTTCTCCGTTGCCCTCTGGTGGGCTTTTTTCTCCATCCCGCTCTTCCGGCATGTCGAGGAGCCGCCCGTCGCCACTGCCGCGGGTGAAAGCGGGAATCCGTTCCTGGCCGGGTTTCAGCGGATCAGTCGAACCCTTCGAGACATCCGGCTCTACAGGGAACTTTTCAGGTTCCTGGTCGCCTTCTGGCTTTACAACGACGGCATCACGTCGATCATCATCATGGCCGCCATCTTCGGTCAGGAGATCGGGATCGGACAGGAACACCTTATCGGGGCAATCCTTATGGTGCAGTTTGTCGGCATTCCTTTCACGATCCTATTCGGGCGCATCGCCGGTCGGCTGGGCACGAAGCGCTCGCTGTACATAACCTTGTTCGTTTATTGTTTGATAGCGATAGGCGGATACTTCATCCAAGAGGCTCTTCATTTCTGGCTACTGGCATTAGCCGTGGCCGCCGTGCAGGGAGGAAGCCAGGCCTTGAGCCGTTCCCTCTTCGGCAGGATGGCGCCCAGGACAAAGACGGCGGAATTTTTCGGCTTCTACGATGTGAGCTCGAAGTTTGCCGGCATCGTGGGGCCTTTCCTCTTCGCAACCGTGGGACTTCTCTCGGGTTCGAGTAGAAACGGGATATTGGTGCTCATAGTCTTGTTTTTGGCCGGTGGGTTCCTGCTGTCTCTGGTGGATGAAAGAAAGGGCGAAGAGGTTGCCAAGGCGGAAGGATATTCTTAGGGAAGATTATTTTTCGACGATGATTCTACCCTTCGGTTCGGCGGTCACTTCACCGACGAGGGCCGCCTCCTTTATCCCGGCGGCGTGCATCTTGCCGAGGAGCGACGAGGCCTGCGGCTCCGGCAGGGCTATGAGGAGCCCGCCTGAGGTCTGGGGATCGAAGAGGACGTCGAGGAGCCATTCGGGACATCCGGGATCAACCTCAACCATAGGCATCCGGAAGTTCTTGTTCCGGTAAAGACCCCCCGGAACAATACCCATCTCCACGAGTTCCCGCAGGCCGGGGAAAACAGGTACCGACGAGGCAAATATCCTCATCCCCACGTCGGTACCTTCGATCATCTCGGCGGCGTGACCAAGGAAGCCGAAGCCTGTTACGTCGGTACAGGCGCGGACTTCGCCCGCCTCGACCAGCAGCTCGGCGGCCTTTCGGTTCAGAGTAGACATCGATTCTACGGATAGGGTAAGCAGCTCTTCGCTCACCACCTCTCCCTTGAGGGCGGTGCTTACGATGCCGGTCCCCAGGGCCTTCGTGAGGATTAGCTTGTCACCTGTGCGGGCCCCTTTGTTCCGGAGGACCTTGTCAGGGTGAATGACGCCTGTGACGGACAGGCCGTATTTCAGCTCCGGGTCGTCCACGCTGTGTCCCCCCACCAGGGTTACTTCCGCTTCCTTCATCTTCTCGAGACCGCCGAGGAGGATGTCGTGCAGGATGGATATGTCCATGGTATTCACGGGGAAACAGATTATATTCATCGCCGTGAGCGGCCTTCCGCCCATGGCATAGACGTCTGAGAGTGCGTTGGCCGCGGCGATCCGGCCGAAAGTGCGAGGGTCATCCACGATGGGGGTGAAGAAGTCCACTGTCTGGATGATTGCAAGGTCACTGTTCAGTCTGTAGACCCCGGCGTCTTCGAAACCCTCGATACCTGCGATGAGGTTGGGATCTCTGACCAATGGCAGACCATTCAAGGCTTTATTCAAGTCCTCCGGACCGATTTTACAGGCTCAGCCGGCGCCGTGGACGGTCTCGGTGAGCCGCACTTTCTTCTTTTCCATCATTTTCCTTCCAGGCCGTTCACCCTTCACGCCTCTTCGGGCATGAGGATGATTCGTCAATCAAGTCCGACTTCTCAGTTGCGATCATGCCGCTTGTTTCTTCGATATTGGATTGGAGTAAATCATATCTGGGGTATTCATGTCAAAGTTTTGGATGGCAAGGCGGATTTTTTCTCCGCAAAAAGTTGTTGACAGTTATTTGTAAGTATGTATTACTTACACATCACCTGTTTATATGCGATGCCTTTGAAATGAATGTAAGCAACCTTTACCTTTAAAGGCATTTATGAACGAAAAAATATCCAGCCTGGAAAATCGTCCCCATCCACCCGGTCGGGTCAAGCTTACCGATGCCTTTCGGTTCCTTCTTAATGATAAAGAATTTGACGCTATTACGACGTCCGAGATTGCACGGACGGCGGGCGTGAATGAAGCCCTGATCTACCGGTACTTCGGCGACAAACGCGGCCTCCTGCACCAGATTCTCAGCGAATTCCTCGAAGAGTACATCAACCAGGTAGAAATGGATCTTTGCGGCATAAAAGGTTCATTGAATCGATTGCGAAAGCTCATCTGGCGTCACATCCATATGTATGAGTCCAACCGCGTTTACGCAAGGATGTTTCTGATGGAAGTGCGGAGTTTCCCGGGATATTTCGGGGGGTACTGTTACGGCCAGATAAAACGCTACGGCAACATCCTCTTGAACATCCTCGAAGAAGGCATGAGAAGCGGTGAGATACGGACGGATATACCGGTCCGCTCCCTCAGACAGGTCGTCATCGGGGGAATCGAACACCTCTGCCTGCCGGGGATCATCTTTGACCGCGAATTCTCTCCTGAAGACTACACGGAAGATCTCTGCAATATCCTTTTTAAAGGTATATCGGGAAGAGATGCTACCCTCAGAGAAAACAGTATTTCTTAGTGAAAACTATGAAGTCAACAGGAAACAGTACAGGTGGCTCGGCAGAAGGAGGTGGGACTGCCATGTTGTTGGAAGACATCATAACGAAGGATTTCGTTACGCTTAGAGCGGAGAGCTCTCTCGAAGACGCGCTCAGGGGCTTTTTGGCCAAAAGGGTCGAGGGTTTTCCGGTGGTGGACGAAGGAGGCAAGCTTGTAGGGTACCTCCCCCTCTGCCGACTTGTCAGAGGACTGGTGGAGGAAGGTCGACTGTCTGCTCCAGTTGAACCTTACATGGTAACGGATGTGATTAAATTGCGACCGGACCTCATGTACGAACAGGTTGCGGAAATCGTAAAAACCAGCCCCGTCGGTTCGGCACCCGTCGTGGATGATTACAAACAACCAGTCGGTGTATTGGTAAAACTTAATATGGTTCTTGCGGCGTTAGCCAGAGAAAGCCAGGCCAGGGCCCAGCTGACGTCTGTGTTCAACGCCCTGCACAATGGAGTGATAACCGTTGACAGGAAAGCACTGATAGTTATGCTCAATGATTCCGCTGCCTCATTACTAGGCGTACACCCAGACGAGGTTGTGGGGCGACCTATTGTAGAGATACTTCCCGGTTTCGATTGCGGTGGCGTTCTGCGAACGGGCCGCCATTCTGTCGGCATTAAATACACGCTGAAAAACGGGGCCTCACTTTTGTTCAACGTAGCAGCTATTGAGGAGAACGGCCGAATCATAGGAGCAAACGCCGTTTTCCAAGATCTCACCGAACTGGAGCGAGTGGGTAGAGAGCTAAACGTAGTAAAGGAGTTACAGGAGATCCTTAGCACCGTTATCGATACCTCCTATGAAGGCATAGTGGTAGTCGACACCGACGGCAAGATAAAGTTTGTCAATAGAGTGATGGTCGAGTTCCTGGGCTTGCGCACCGAGGAACTAATAGATGGATATATCCGGGATGTTATACCGGACGCAGATACGAACCTGCCGCCCTGGCGGGTGTCGCCCGGTATAAGCGACGTTAAACGTATTCAGGGGAAGTACGTCGTAGTGTCGGCAACGCCTATTTTCCAGGAGTCGAACCACCCCGTGGGAGTAATATTCAGGGTCTTCTTCTCCGAAAACAAGCTGGTCGAAGAACTCGCCTGGAAGCTCGGGTCTCTTGAGCGGCAGGTCTCATATTACAAGCGCCAGGCACCTTGTTATACAGAGCGGTCTGTAAAGGCGTCCGACAAAGAGAAGAGTTTTGACTGCCTGGTAACCAAGAATGCCGGTATGCTTAATCTAAAGGAAGAGGCGAAACAGGTAGCGAGGGGTACTTCCAGTGTACTCATCACCGGAGAAAGCGGTACGGGGAAAGGGTTGTTTGCACGGGCAGTCCACGCCGCTGGCCCAAGGGCTTCCGGCCCGTTTGTAAAGGTGAACTGTGCAGCAATACCGGAAACGCTGTTGGAATCCGAGCTATTTGGATACGCGCCCGGTGCCTTTACCGGCGCATTAAAGAGCGGAAAACCCGGTCGTTTTGAAATGGCAAAGGGCGGAACGATATTTCTTGATGAGATCGGAGACTTACCTGTGACGCTCCAGGGAAAACTCCTCCAGGTGCTCCAGGATCGGGAGTTTATGCGTGTCGGCGGAACAAAATCACGGAAAACAGACGCGCGAGTTATTGCCGCCACCAACAAGGACCTTAAAGAAGCCTTGGATAAAGGGGCGTTTCGCGCGGATCTTTACTACCGCCTGAATGTCATCGATATCTTCATTCCACCTTTGCGCGACAGAAAAGATGATATTCCTCTATTGGTAGAATATTTTGTTCAAAAGTACAATTTGATTTTAGGCGCCCATGTCACGGGGACATCCGACGAAGCTATGGGTTGCTTGCTGTCCTACAGTTGGCCGGGGAATGTGAGGGAGCTCGAAAATGCCGTCGAGCGGGCAGTAAACTACGCGTGGAACGGCCAGATTCGCCCGCAGCACTTGCCGCCGAGTCTGGCCCGAACTCCGGATGTCGCCCCGCAGCATAGTTTATACCGGGATAGGTTATCTTCCATGGATCGGGATTTACTTCTCGAAGCCCTTCACGCCTGCGACGGTAACAAGTCAAGAGCTGCCAAGATGCTGAACCTGAGCCGCACCTCTTTCTACGAAAAACTGGCTAAGTACGGTCTCAAGACGGACAACCAGGCTACTCAAAAGTCATGTCATAAGAGTTGCGACACATGATCTTTCGTCTGAAATGCGGCTGACTTTACCTTTTCCCGATGGGCTAAAACATCACTTTTCCAGTCTGCTATATTCAAGACATTCAATCCAACCAAGGGCCGTTTTCAACCCGGCTAAGACCACGGGTGTGGTGTGCTCAGAATCTTTAGTCCTCTGGTACAAAGTGTTATGGACTCCTTACAGATACGCAGCGTATGTTCGGGAAGGCGTACAGTATGCACTTTTAGTTTCGGAGAGACATGATCAGGAAAAGCGGTATCGCCGTGACATAGGGCTCGCCTCGCCTTTGGGATAGAGAGTGGCCTAAGATATGCAAGCCTTATATATCATATGACGAGGTTTGTTCTCCGGCTGATCCTTATTAAATGCTGATTCTACTTAAAAACGATTCGAGATTAGCGCTGACGGGAAAAATGACTATCTTTGTTTAATCACAGACTTATAAAAGCGAGTATGGTTATAAAAAACACATAAGAAAGGGGAAAAGAATTGAGAGTACAGGACAGTATTGCAATGGTGACCGGTGGTGCATCCGGTCTCGGAGAAGCTTGTGTGCGCATGTTGATTTCTCATGGCGGGAAGGCGACGATTCTCGACCTGCAGGATGACCGGGCGGAGAAGTTAGTGTCCGAACTCGGGTCGAATGTAATCTTCGCGAGGACAGACGTGACGAATGAAGAAAGCGTACAAAATGCCATCAAGAAAACGCTCGACACCTTCGGGAAGGTCAATGTCGTCATCAATTGTGCCGGTGTCGGTGACCCGGCGAAAGCGCTCTCCAAAAAAGGGCCCATGCCGCTTTCCTTATTCAACCGAGTCGTTCAGATCAACCTGGTGGGCACTTTCAATGTTATTCGGCTTGCGCTCGAACAGATGGTCAAGAACGAACCTAATGAGGACGGTGAGAAAGGCGTGATCATCAACACGGCCTCAGCCGCGGCTTTCGACGGCCAGATCGGGCAGCCGGCTTACAGCGCGTCCAAGGCTGGTGTGGTCGGGATGACTCTCCCGCTTGCGCGCGAGTGCGCTGAATACGGAATCCGTGTGATGACGATCGCGCCGGGGCTTTTCGACACCCCGATGCTCGCCGGCCTGCCAGCGGCAGCGCGTGAAGCCCTGGGAAAGATGGTTCCCTTCCCTCCGAGGTTGGGACGCCCTTCTGAATATGCGGAATTGTGCCGCCACATAATCGAAAACCCGATGCTCAACGGCGAGGTGATCCGTCTCGACGGCGCCATTCGAATGGCTCCGAAGTGATAGTTGACAATCCCGTAAAGTCGAGAATTGCCACTTTCGTCATTCCGGCGAACGCCGGAATCCAGTATATTC
>CAZRAC010000074.1:0-3040 GCA_964597995.1 uncultured Syntrophaceae bacterium
CTGCCTACTAAAAACCTGCGTTTTTTCTTTTTTAACTCATCGATGAACCAGCCGGTTAACAAGGTATCGTGTAGTAACATGGTGCATTAAGACCGGGCTCTCGTAAGGTCTGCGGGGGCTCGATGTCACATTAAAACCCACACAAGGAGTTTAAAAGGTCGCGAACATGAACGTCGTGGAAATGAAGAGAAAACCCATCAGTGAACTGGCCGTTATGGCGAAGGACCTGAATGTGCCCGGTGCAAGCGGGATGAGGAAACAGGATTTGATTTTTGCCATCCTCCAGGCACAGGCGGAGAAAAACGGCGTGATCTCGGGGGAGGGTGTTTTGGAAACGCTGCCCGATGGTTTTGGTTTTTTGAGGGCGGTGGATTACAATTACCTTCCGGGACCCGACGATATCTATGTCTCTCCGTCCCAGATCAGGAGGTTCGGCCTCCGGACGGGTGACACGGTCTCCGGTGAGGTAAGACCTCCCAAAGAAGGAGAGAAGTACTTCGCCCTCTTGAAGGTCGATTCGGTAAATTTCGAGAGCGTTGAGGCCGCCAGGGACAAGATCCTGTTCGACAACCTCATACCCCTGTACCCAGAAGAGAAACTGAAGCTGGAGTACGACCCTGAGAACTATTCAACCAGGATAATGGACCTCTTCACACCGATCGGAAAGGGACAGCGAGGCTTGATCGTTTCTCCCCCCCGGGCCGGTAAAACAGTCCTCCTCAAGGACATCGCCCACAGCATAACGGCAAATCACAAAGAAGTCATCCTGATGGTTCTTCTCATCGACGAACGCCCGGAAGAAGTGACCGACATGGAGAGGAACGTCAAAGGCGAAGTGATCTCCTCTACCTTCGATGAACCGGCGACCAGACACGTCCAGGTGGCGGAAATGGTCATCGAGAAGGCCAAACGGCTGGTGGAGCACAAGAGGGACGTCGTCATCCTGCTGGACAGTATCACTCGCCTGGCCAGGGCTTACAACGCAGTAGTCCCGCCGAGCGGCAAGGTGCTTTCCGGCGGCGTGGACTCCAATGCCCTCCATAAGCCGAAGAGGTTTTTCGGTGCCGCCCGGAATATCGAGACCGGGGGGAGCCTGACGATCATAGCAACCGCCTTGGTCGACACGGGCAGCCGCATGGATGAGGTCATTTTCGAGGAGTTCAAGGGTACGGGCAACATGGAGCTTCACCTCGACCGTAGGATCGCCGACAGGCGCGTCTTCCCTGCCTTCGACCTGGTGCGTTCCGGGACAAGGAAGGAAGAATTGCTGATTCCCAAGGAAAACCTCAACAGGATCTGGATACTGAGGAGGCTCCTCCAGGAGATGAACCCGATCGACGCCATGGAGTTCATCGTGGACAAGATCCGTAAGACGGAGACTAACCAGATGTTCCTGGATTCCATGAACCAGTGACGGGCGAAATATTTTCTTGCTTTTATGGCCGGAATGAATAAAATGCCAAGTTTCTGAAAGCAAGAAAGAACAATCATTTTTTCCGACAGGGGGATTCGACAGCAGTCATGAAGGAAGGCATACATCCCGAGTACACAGAAACGACCATCACCTGTGTTTGCGGTAACGTCATCAAGACGAGGTCGTCGAAGAAAGACATCAAGGTGGAAATCTGCTCGAACTGTCATCCTTTTATTACGGGGAAGCAGAAGATAATCGACACCGCCGGCAGAGTAGAAAGGTTCCAGAAAAAGTACGAGGGAAAAGAGAAGGGCGGCAACAAGAAGTAAGTTGCGCCGTGAGGGCCGGGAGGGCGCGGCGGTCCGTGTGTCCGGCCCATACGGGTTGAATGCTCAACGACCGATTGTTTCTTGTGCCCTGTGTCCGGCGCAAGGTCCTTTCCCGACAAGCGGTGAAGCTCCTACCAGGACATTCTTTGGTTCGCAGCAACAAATAATCCCCTCATCGAAAAGGCAGGTCAGCTTATCATGTTCGGTAAGTTGAAAGAGATAGAAAAGCGATATACGGAGCTGGAAGCTTTGTTGGGCGACCCTTCCGTAGTCGGCAACCGCGCCGAGTATCAGAAGTATGCGAAGGAGCACGCCGACCTCCGCGACATCGTCGAAATGTACAGAAAGTACGAGAGGCTGAGGCTTCAGGTTGAAGAGGACCAGCAACTTCTCCGCGACGGCGACGAGGAACTCAGGGAACTGATAAAGGAAGAGATACCTCAACTGAAGAAAGAGTTGGAAGAAACGGAAGCGAAACTCCGGGTTCTCCTCCTTCCGAAGGATCCCAATGACTCGAGGAACATCTTTTTGGAGATCCGAGCAGGTACCGGGGGAGAGGAGGCGAGCCTGTTTGCCGCCGACCTGTTCCGGATGTATGCCCGCTACGCCGAAACCTGCGGATGGAAAGTGGAGGTCGTGAGCAGCAGTCCCTCCAGCGGCTTGGGCGGGTTCAAGGAGGTCATCGCCATGATCGAGGGAAAAGGCGCCTTCGGCCGGATGAAGTACGAAAGCGGCGTGCACCGTGTACAGCGGGTCCCCGTCACCGAGGCGCAGGGGCGAGTCCACACCTCAGCGGTCACCGTAGCGGTCCTTCCCGAGGCGGAGGACGTCGAAGTTCACATCGACCCGAACGACCTCAAAGTGGACGTCTATCGTTCCGGGGGTCATGGCGGCCAAAGCGTGAACACTACGGACTCGGCAGTCAGGATCACCCACATCCCGACGGGCCTCGTCGTCATCTGTCAGGATGAGCGGTCCCAGCACAAGAATAAAGCGAAGGCGATGAAGGTCCTGAGGGCACGGCTGCTCGACCGGATGACGGTCGAACAAAACGCGCGCATCTCGGAGGCGAGGAAGAATCAGGTGGGAACGGGCGACCGGAGCGAGAGGATAAGGACGTACAACTTCCCCCAGGGACGGGTGACCGACCACCGGATCGGGCTGACGCTTTACAACCTTGAAAACATCCTCGACGGCGACATTCAGGTCCTGATCGACGCCCTCACGACCCACTACCAGGCGGAAGCGCTGAAGCGCTCTGCGGCGTAAGGGATGGCAGAAAAATCACGCACCCTCC
>CAZRAC010000074.1:3140-7016 GCA_964597995.1 uncultured Syntrophaceae bacterium
CATGCAGGGCCTTTTCTTTGGATGAGCCCGTCATTCTCGAGGTCGGGACGGGGAGCGGTGCCGTCGGCGTTGCCCTGGCCCGGGAATTGCCCGGTGCGCGCATAGTGGCGACGGATATCTCTCCCGCTGCACTCGAGGTAGCGGAAAGAAACGCTCGCTTGAACGGTGTAAGAGAGAGAATCTCTTTTCTCTGTGGCGATTTGTTCGGGCCTATTTCGGGAAAATTTGATATAATCTCGTCCAACCCGCCTTACATCCCGGAAGCGGATTTTTCCCGCCTTCCTTTGGGGGTGCGGGGCTTCGAGCCGTCTGTCGCCCTGGTCGGCGGGCCTGAAGGAACGGAATTTCAGGAAGCCCTGATAAAAGAAGCCCCCGGCTACTTGAAAGAAGGGGGCTGGCTCCTGATGGAGATCGGCGACGGCCAGGGAAAGCAGGTCGAGGACCTGCTCAGTGCGGAAGGCGATTACTGCGATGTCGGATTTGCCGCGGATTATGCCGGCCTTTTGCGAGTTGTCCGGGCGCGAAGAAAGGGATAGGGCTTGGATAAAATAATCTTGCAGGGCGGCGCAAGGCTTGAGGGGACAGTTCATGTGAGCGGTGCGAAGAACGCGGCCCTTCCGGTCATCGTGTCGTCTCTCTTGACCGGGGGCTGGAACACTTTCCACAACATCCCCGACCTAGTGGACATAAAAACAGTCAAGCGGTTGCTTGAGGACTTCGGCGTAGAGTTTGAGGGTGCCGAAGACCTGAGGGTGAATGCGGGGAACTTGAAGAGTTTCGTCGCCCCCTATGACCTTGTGAGGACGATGAGGGCCTCTATCCTGGTCCTTGGCCCACTCCTTGCCCGGATGGGGCGGGCAAGGGTTTCTTTGCCCGGCGGATGCGCTATCGGGGCAAGGCCGGTTAACCTGCATGTCAAAGCCCTTCAGGAGCTCGGCGCCGAGGTCGACCTCGCGGACGGTTACCTGGAAGCGAAGGCCCCGCGCCTCAGAGGTGCCGTCATATACTTCGACATCTCGACCGTCACGGGCACGGAAAACGTGATGATGGCCGCGGTCCTGGCGCGGGGAACGACGGTGCTGAAAAACGCCGCCCGGGAGCCTGAGGTCGTGAACCTGGCGGAAGTGCTGAACGGGATGGGTGCAAAGATAAGCGGTGCCGGCAGTGACGTGATAGTGATCGAGGGTGTGGATAACCTCCATCCCGTCGAGGCTTCCGTCATCCCGGACCGGATCGAGGCCGGAACGTTCATGATTGCTGCCGGCATAACGGGCGGGGATGTGAGGATACTGGGATGCAATCCGGCACATGTCGAGGCGCTCACGCTGAAACTCAGGGAAACGGGGATGGAAGTTACGCCCGTAGATGGTGGGGTCAGGGTCGTAGGCTCCGACCGGATAGAGAGCGTGGACGTGACGACCCTTCCGTATCCCGGATTTGCGACGGACCTACAGGCCCAGTTTATGGCGCTGATGGCTGTGGGCAACGGGATTAGCGTGATCACGGAGACTGTTTTCGAGAACCGGTTCATGCACGTCGGGGAACTCATGCGGATGGGAGGGGACATCGTCGTGCAGGGAAACAGTGCAATCGTGAAGGGTGTCAAGAAACTGCGCGGGGCGCCGGTCATGGCCACCGACTTGAGGGCATCGGCATCGCTGATCATAGCGGGGTTGGTGGCGGAGGGAAGGACCGAGCTTTCGAGGGTTTATCACATCGACCGGGGATACCAACAGGTCGAGAAGAAACTTTCGGCCCTGGGGGCGGATATCCGCCGGGTGAGGGTCTGAGAAGCGGCACTGGAAGAGTAAAAAATCGGGGAAAAGGATGCGAACCATAAGGACTCAGGATGGTAACTTTGAGCCGGAATTCAGGCGGATCAAAGGGCGCGGTGGGGTCTTGGACAGGGGGCTGGAGGCGGAGGTACGGCAGATAATCGACGACGTCGCCACGCGGGGGGACGACGCGCTTTTCGAGTACATCCGGCGATTCGACCGACTTTCCCTCGACAGCCGGTCCTTCGTCGTTTCCGCCGATGAGATGCAGCAGGCCCTTGAAGACCTCGACCCGGCCACCCGCGACATCCTCGAGACGGCGGCCGGGAGGATAGAAGATTTTCACCAACGGCAACTCGTCGGTTCGTGGTCCTATGGTGGTGAAGACGGGGTCGAGCTCGGTCAGCTCATCGTTCCCCTGGAACGGGTGGGCGTCTATGCGCCGGGCGGCCTGGCCTCTTACCCCTCGACGGTCTTGATGGCTACGATCCCGGCCAGGGTAGCGGGTGTCTGCGAAATTTACCTTGCCACCCCTTCTGCAAAAGGGGAGGGCGTGGACCGTTTGACCCTCGCGGCCGCCGGCCTGGGAGGAGTCCGGTGTCTTTACAGGATGGGAGGGGCTCAAGCCGTCGCCGCCTTCGCCTACGGGACCCAGACCGTTCCCTCTGTCGACAGGGTCGTCGGTCCCGGCAATGCTTACGTGGCCATGGCCAAGAGGATGGTCTATGGAGCGGTGGGTATCGACATGATCGCCGGTCCCAGTGAGGTAATGATTGTCTGCGACGGTAACGTCGACCCGTCGTGGATAGCGGCCGACCTGATCGCTCAGGCAGAGCACGACGAGATGGCGAGCGCCATTCTTCTCACGCCGGCTGAGTCTTTTGCCCTTGCCGTTTCCAGGGAGGTGGAGAGGCAGTTGAACACCCTTGTGCGGGGGGCGATCGCCCGCCGGGCGATCGATGAATACGGGGCCGTCTTCATCACAGAGTCGTTGAAGGAAGCCGTCGAGATTGTCAACCGATTCGCCCCGGAGCACCTGGAACTCGTTGTCGATAGGCCCAAAGATTTGCTCAAAGGGGTCCGGAACGCCGGAGCCGTTTTTCTGGGACCGCTGACCCCGGAGGCCTTCGGCGATTATCTTGCAGGGCCCAATCACATCCTCCCTACAGGAGGAACGGCTCGGTTTTCCTCGCCTCTCGGGGTACACGATTTCATCAAGCGGACGAACATCATTTCTTTTTCCCAGTCTTCGTTCGATATGTACGGGGATAAGGCGGTTGCTTTCGCAGGGCTGGAAGGCCTTGAAGGGCACGGGAATTCCGTGAGGGTACGGAAAGGAAAAAGGAAAGGAAAAAAATCTTGACAAAATAATCGAGTGAAATAATATCACCCCGAGCGGCGCCGACGGACCGGAAGGACCGGCGGCAAGTCTCACGGTTGACTCATAAAGGGCGGGCGTAATTCAGAGGTAGAATGTCAGCTTCCCAAGCTGAACGTCGTGGGTTCAATTCCCATCGCCCGCTCCATTATTGAGTTCAGCCTGCTTTTTTTCTTGCATTTCCCGCCAAGTTTTGTTAATCGTCACACAATTCATTCTGCTTTTTGTGCTGAGTGGGCTTTTTTCGCCCACTTTTTTATTTTAAAATGAATCAAGTAGCCCAGACATACAGAGAAAGGATCAAGGAACTCATCGAACCGCTCATCGAGTCGGAGGGTATGGAGCTCGTTGAATTGGAATGCCTGCGGATGAAATCCCGCTGGCTGGTGAGGGTGTTCATCGATAAAGAGGGGGGGGTGACCATCGACGACTGTACGGACATCAGCCATGGAGTGGGTGATCTGCTGGATGTACATGAAATGCCGTCGGGGTCTTACACCCTTGAAGTTTCTTCGCCGGGCATAGACAGGCCGTTGGTTAAGGACAAAGACTTCGAGAAGTATCGAGGTCACCGGGTGAAAGTTAGGCTTGCGGAAAAGATCGACGGGGCGAAGAACATCCGGGGACGACTCATCGATGTCCTGGAGGACGGAGGGAAGAAGATCCTCGTCCTGGAAGAAGAGGGAAGAACCTACCGCATCCTCAGGGAGACGGTGGTAAGGG
>CAZRAC010000075.1:0-6783 GCA_964597995.1 uncultured Syntrophaceae bacterium
GCGACTCCTGCGTCCCGAACGCAGTGCCCTACCAAGCTGGGCCACATCCCGACTGTGCTGATTAATATAAAATTTGCGGCAAAAAGTCCATTATTTTTATCGTCCGTTCCTCCGCTTCTTCCTCTGGAGCGAAGGCGGCAGTTGTTGAATTCTCGGCAGAGAGGTGGTATAAACTAACAAACTCTTGTAAATACAGAGGGGTATCTTTTGTGATCATCTACGACCTAAAATGTGAAAAAAACCACCGATTCGAAGGATGGTTCGATGACAGGGCTGCCTTCGAGGCGCAGAAATCGGGGAAATTCATATCCTGTCCGGTTTGCGGCAGCACGGATATCGAAATAATCCCTTCCACGGTCGCCGTCCTCGGAAAGGATTCTAGAAATGACGCGGGTGACAGGAGAGAGGTCTATCCGTTGAAAGCCGCCCAGCTCCTCCAAGAGTACCTCAACACCAACTTCGACGATGTGGGTGACAGGTTCGCCGAAGTGGCGCTGAAGATCCACAAAGGAGAAGAGGAGAAGCGGAACATCAAGGGGACGACGACCAAAGAGGAGGAAGAGACGCTCAGGGAGACAGGCGTCCAGTTTTTCAAGGTCACCGTTCCTAAATTGGACAGTTGAAGGACGGAGCAGCATGACAGTATCGGGGGTTGAGATAGTACCCCCGTTTTTTTTGACGGCCTCTTATGGAAAAGCGCGACAGTGACATCCTGGGCATGATCGGCAACACCCCGCTGGTGGAGCTCCGTAAACTGAACTTCAATAAGAGAGTCAAGGTTCTTGCAAAACTGGAGAGCTTCAACCCCGGTGGGTCGATAAAGGACCGCCCTGCCCTGTTCATGATCGTCAAGGCCGAAGAGCGCGGCGAGCTGACGAAGGGAAAAACGATCTTGGAGGCAACAAGCGGAAACACCGGGATCGGCCTCGCCATGATAGCCGCCGTGAAGGATTACAAACTGCTCCTGATGATGCCCGAATCGGCGAGCGAAGAGCGGAAAAAGATCCTCAAGGCCTTGGGCGCGGAACTCCGCTTGACGCCGGCGGCGCTCGGGACCGATGGCGCCATCGAGGCGGCCTACAATCTCGCCCGTGAGCAACCTGACAAGTATTTTCTCGTGGACCAGTTCAACAACGAGGACAACATTGCCGCCCACTATCACGGCACGGCCGAGGAAATATGGCGCCAGACGGAGGGGAAGGTGACGCTGGTGGTTTGCGCCCTCGGCACTTCGGGGACAGCCATGGGGATTTCCAGACGTCTGAAAGAGTACAACCCCGACGTCAAGGTCGTGGGGGTCGAGCCTTACCTCCGTCACAAGATACAGGGTCTGAAGAACATGAAGGAGTCCTACGTCCCCGGCATCTTCGACAAGAACAGGCTCGACGAAAAGGTAAATATCCTGGACGAAGATGCCTTCACGATGGCGCGAAGACTCTTGCGGGAAGAGGGAATCCTGGCCGGGATGAGTTCCGGGGCCGCGGCCCATGTCGCCCTGGAGAAGGCGAAGGAAATGGACGGGGGGGTTGTCGTCGTGATCTTCCCGGACGGCGCGGAACGCTACCTGAGCACGGAGCTCTTCGCCGACCGTGAGAAAACGACCCTCCGCATCTGGAACACCCCAACGAGAAAGAAAGATTTCTTCGTTCCCGTCGACCCTGAGGAAATACGCGTGTATTCCTGCGGGCCGACAGTCGACCTCGTCTATCACGTGGGAAGCTACCGGCGCTTCGTGGTCTCCGACATGGTCGTCCGCTACCTGGAATCAAAAGGATACCGCGTCAAGCACGTCATCGATTTCATCGACCTTGCAGACCGGGCCATCAAAGGGGCGGAGCAGGCAGGCAGGGACCTGAAGGATTTTACCGAACACTGCTTCCAGGAGTTTCTCAAGGGCACCGAGACATTGAACATCCAGAAGGGGGCCCTATTTCCAAAGGCGAGCGACAACATCGACGAGATGGTCGACCTCGTCGAAAAACTGACGGAAAAGGGGTACGCCTACGAGAAGTTGCGGAGCGTTTATTTCGACATCTCCAAGCTGGACGACTACGGCAGTCTCTCCAACATAGACCTGGGGAAGGTACGCGTCGGGAAGACCGTCGACCTCGACGAGTACGAAAAGGACAGCCCCATGGACTTTACACTCCTCAAGCGGTCCACCCTGGCCGAGCTTAAGCGGGGAATCTTTTACAGGACCAGATGGGGGAGTGTGAGGCCGAGCTGGCATCTCGAGTGCGCCGCCCTTGCCATCAAATACCTCGGGGAAACAGTGGACATCCATTCCAGCGGGTCCGATTTTATTTTTCCCCATTGCGAAAACGTCAGGGCGCTCGGCAAGGCCCTCACGGGGAGGCAAATCGCCAATTACTGGATCCACACGGAGATGGTGATGATGGAAGGGAAAAAGATGTCCCTTTCTCTGAACAACTACTTTACACTGGATGACCTGGAGAAGAAGGGCTACCGGGGAAAAGACATCCGGTACTTCCTCTTGAGCTCCCACTACAGGCAGCCGTTGAATTTTTCCTTCGGCGCCCTGGATACGGCGAGGAACACCGTCCGGCATCTGAATGAATTCATCCAGAAGCTGCTCCGGTTCAGGACAGGTCAGGGTTATCCGGACGTCGACCAGTATATCTACGACCTCAAAAAAGGCTTCACCGAGGCCATGGACGACGACTTCGGCATATCGGCCGCCCTTGCCGGACTCTTCGAGTTTGTCAACAAGGTCAACCCCGTCCTTTCGAAAGGGTTCCTGAGCGAGGCCGAACGGGACAAGGTTCTCGACCTCATGCGAAAGATCGACTCCGTCCTCGGGGTGATGGATTTTGAGGAGGAGAGGATCGGCGAGGAGGCGAGGTCCCTCATCGCGCAGCGGGAAGGGGCGAGAAGGCGGAGAGACTACGGGGAGTCCGACCGGCTGCGGGACCGGCTGGCGGAGATGGGAATCCTCGTCCAGGACACGCCGGGCGGCACTATCTGGTGGAAAAAGTAAAACAGGGCTCGATGGCGTGAATCTTCCGCGTCAGCGACTCCTGGTGACACCCACCCGGTCACAGTACCGAGAGACCGGACACTTGCCACAGAAGGGCGACACGGGACGGCAGATGTTCTGGCCGTGGGCGACCATGACCGTGTTGTAGATAGACCAGTACCTCCGGGGAAGTTTCTCCCGGAGCTTTCTCTCCGTTTCTCCGGGGGTTTTCGTCTTTACGTAACCCAGCCGGTTCGAAATCCGGTGCACGTGGGTATCCACGCAAAGCCCGGGGCCGCCGAAGCCGAGGGCAATGACGAGGTTCGCCGTTTTCCTCCCCACCCCCGGCAGGGTCATGAGGTCTTCGAGATTGTCCGGTACGGCGGACGAAAAACTCTCCTCAAGCTTTTTGCAGGCTTGGACGACGTTCCTTGCCTTAGTCCGGTAGAACCCTACGGGATAGATCGCCTTTGCGACCTCCTCTTCGGTGAGCCGGCTCATCGCCCCGGGTGTAGAGGCAAGCCGGAAGAGGCGCTCCGCGGCAGCAGCGGTCGTTTCGTCTTTCGTCCGCGAACTCAGGATCGTGGCGATGAGGATCGCGAAAGGGCTTCTCTCTTCTTCCGCAATCTTGGTGACGACGGGCGTATCCCACTTCCGCAACTGCCCTTTGAGGGTACGGATGACCAGCATGATGTCTTCATCATTCATAGAAGGGTAAAGGTGAAGGGTCAGTGGTATCCTTCTTCGTTCGCCAGCATGTCGAGGTGGATCGTCGCGATGTCCTCTACCTCAAGGTCCGCCTTTTCCTTCGTGTCCCTGAAGTCCACGGTCTTGATGTAGCGCTTGCAATCGTCGCAGACCTCCACGCGGTACCGCTCGTCGCCTTCCACGGTGAAGTAGGCGAGCGTCTTCTGCTCCTCGTTCCCACAGAAGGGACACTTGATGCTCGTGAAATCCCATTCGACGCCGCATTGCGTGCAGTACAGGACCCGGTGTCCTGCATCGTCTCTGATCTCGCCGATCTTCGGCTCTTTGCCGCAGACCGGGCAGTATCCCTCAGACCATCCCGATTTCTTGATCAGGTCTCCGTACTTATCGGCGAGGATTTCCAAGATCGGCCGCAGGCTTTCCTCGACGAAGAAAGAAATCAGGTCAAAGGCGTCTTCTTCATACTCTTCGTCTTCCGCCGCAACCTCTTCTTCCTCCGGATAGATAGGGTAAAAGGATTCGCGGACCATCTCCCGGAAGTCGAGGACCCCGCTGTTCAGGTCTTCCACGATCTCTCTGGTCTCGCCCGGGTTCATCCTCTCGGCGATCTGCAGGAGGGAAAGAAAGTATCTTTTCGGTTCCGTAAGGTCGATACCGTCCTCAGTGAAGTCCACCAGGGGAAGCTCCCCCGCCAGCTTGGCGGCAACAAGCCTCTCGTCCACGGAGAAGGCTTCCCTGTTGAGGTTTCTCCGGAACTCCTCCCGGAGGATCACGATCTCTTCGAGCATGTCCATCAGGTCTTTGTAATGAGGACTCGTTTTCTTGTGTTCTTCGATTATCTTGAGAGTTTCTCTTAGCGCTCTTCCCATTCCGGCTTATACCCCTTGCTTTTTCTGTCGCGGCGCCATGCCGTCACACATTTTATATTACCTTTCCGGCCGAACTTCAAGGGACTTCTTCTCCACGAGAGCGGAACTCGACTTTTTACGAGTCCATCAATTTATGACGTCCAATAGCACTTGTGGGACGAGGAAGAGTGGAAATTGTAGTTGGTGAGTGCCATGACGTCGTGTACACTCTTTCGTGCAAAAGCGATTTTTTATGATCACCATGGAGGATGCGGAATGCAAGAGGTCTACGAATTCTTAAAAAAGGCAGGTACGTATTATCTGGCGACTGTTGACGGCAACAAGCCGCGAGTGCGTCCCTTCGGGACAGCCCTCCCTTATGAAGGGAAGCTGTACATCCAGACTGGCAAGAAAAAGGCAGTTTCTCGGCAGATGATGGTCAATCCGAACATAGAAATATGCGCCATTAACGATGGCAGATGGATTCGCATCGAGGCTGAAGTGGTGAACGACGACCGCGTTGAAGTGAAGGAGGGCATGCTCGAGGCTTATCCCGAACTAAAGGGCATGTATTCCGCCACCGATGATAATATGCAGGTACTCTACCTAAAGAATGCGGTGGCAACGATTGCCTCGTTTACCGAAGAACCGCGTGTCATAACGTTTTAGTTCCAACAGATAAAAATAAACAAGGAATGACGAAGGGTAATGGAAGAGTGTAGAAGAATGTGAAACAGTTGACAGGAACTGAGATGGCATTCGTCTAAAAAGTCGCTTCGGCCGGAGGCGATTCCGCTTCGCTCAATTGCCTCCGGTGAGCAGGGATATGCTCATTCAACTGTCTTGGCAGAGCTCGGCAATAATAGTAAGTTTTGATGTTCGGCTTCAAAAAAAGGAGGAGATTATGATCGAACCATACAACGCCGTCGGGTTGGTGCCCACCTTCTGGGGCATTCGCAAGCGTGAAGATATCCAGAAAAACATCGAGCACCTCAAGGGTCTCACAAAAGCGGCCTTTTGGCTGTCGAATCTTGACATTCCCGTCCGTCTCCTGGCCATTCCCGAGGGGGCGTTACAGGGATTCAATGATGAGGTCCTTGATCTTGATCATGCGGAATTTGCCCGTACCTGTGCCATCGGCATTCCCGGGCCGGAAACCGATCAACTGGGTAAGCTCGCGAGGGAGTACAACGTATTCATCATGGCACAGGCCAAGGCCCGGCATGAAGATTGGCCCGATCGGTTCTTCAATGTAGGGTTTGTCATCGACCCGGACGGGGCAGTAATCCTCAAACACTATAAGATTTCTGCCCTGCTCCCCTGCGAACGTTCCGTGTCACCCCATGACCTCTTTGACTGGTGGATCGAAAAATACGGGCGCACCCTTGATGCCTTCTGGCCCGTGGTTGACACCGCCATCGGGCGTCTCGGCATCATGATGGCGATGGAAGGCAACTATCCCGAGAACGGTCGGGGCTTGGCCATGAACGGCGCAGAGGTCGTCTACCGGGCCTCGTTGCCGGCGCCGTTCACCCAGAACGACATATTCGAAATTTCGAACCGCGCCAGGGCGCTCGAAAACAACATGTATATCATTGCGCCCAATATCGGCGGCTATCACCTCTATCCTGATAGTGAGACCCCGATCGATGCTGGCGGCGGTCAATCGATGATCGTCGACTATAAAGGCGCGATCGTGGGTAAGCAACGCGACACGAACGGGTCAACGTACGTGACGGGGGTGATCAACATCGAGGCGTTGCGCCATCATCGGTCACATGCCCAGGTCACCAATTAGTTGAAGGATGTCCGTACGGAAATGGCCCGGATTATCTACGAGCAACCGAACTATCCCAAAAACCTCTACCTGAATCGGCTTCCTGGCCACCACGCCGAGTATAAAAAGGAAGTGATCGACCGACAGGTCGCTCTGATGCAAGAGCGCGGTATTTGGAAAGCGCCTTCCAAATGAAGCCTGGACGATGCGCCCGGCAGAGGAAACCATACAGATTAGCCTGCCGATTGAGCTTCCATAGCCGAACCACAGCATTCAGGCGAGGGTTGCCGGTGTTCGCTGCGCTGCCAGCCGCTCCCAATGTCCGGCATTCGGCGGCTTCACTGAGTGATATGTAAAGCAAACATTCATCCGGCGCTGTCTGATTGTTGTGGGCGATCGTATAATCCTCCCCCCCTTCCAGGGCCACGTCATTCAAGTAGTGATGGGTTGGAGATAATTTAAAAATCAGAAAG
>CAZRAC010000076.1:0-6751 GCA_964597995.1 uncultured Syntrophaceae bacterium
GTTCGATATCCAGAAAAGGACCATCGCCGGGCTCTGCGAACTGAAGATGACTTTCCTGAGAGATTGAGGCCGATATACAAGGGCCGAGTCAAACGCAAGAAACAACAAAGAGGCCGCTGCAGTTTATAGCGCGGCCTCTTCTTTTCACTCGAAATATCGAACCCTTGAATCTCCTTGCTCTCCCTATTTCCTTACATTGTAGTTGTACCACTCCCGTGAATTGAAGGCCTCTTTTATGATATTCGAGGCTGCGTCGATGCTCAGGTTCTTCGTGTTCAGAACCAGGTCGTAGTTGAGCGGGTCGAGCATATCCTTATTGAAATACTTCCGGATGAATGCCTTGCGGGCCGATTCTGACTTTAGCAGCCGCTTCCTGGCTTCTTCCTCGGAGACACCGAAGGCCTTCACAACATTGTCTATCCTCGTCTGCAATGGGGCAACGACAAGCAATCGCAGGCACACCTCCTCCGGCAAGATGAAGCCGGCACCCCGGCCGACGATGAATGCGTGACCGTGAGTCCCGATGGCACTCACGACCCTCGTCAGGTGCTGTAGGTACTCGTCAGACCACAGATGATCCTTGTCGAGGAATTTCAGCCAGTCGTTGAAAATCGAGCGATCCTGTTCATCCAGCGATTCGACGACCTGCTTGCTGACTTTCGAACTCTCCGCTATCCTCGAGACGATTTCAGTGTCGAAGAGGTCGATCTGTAGATCCTCTGCAACCCGGCGTGCGATGGAATCCCCTCCTGCACCAGGCAGCCGCGACATGGTGATGACGGGCCGGATGGGCTTTTTGTATCTCTTCTTCTGGTCGATCTGCCATCTCTTGATTTGCTCTTCTATGATTTTGTCAAGCGAATGTTTTTTCTGCGACATAAATTCCATGGGTTTCCTCCTCTGCGATTTGTTGATCCTCCGCCCTGTGGTTCGCCGTGGTGCATTTAGAATACTTTAGAATACTAAAGAATCGGCGACTATTTTGCAACATAAATACGGAGGGACGAAAAGGCGTGCCTTCCGTTATGATGTGGTTTGCTTACTTTCGCCTGTGTCCGACCGTAACAAGGTAGGCAGGTCTATGGTCATCAGGAAGGTCAAGGACCTGACGAACGCGTTCATCGTGGAAAGCCCCGACCGGCACGGAGCCGAGTCCCATGGAGGTCGCCTGAAGCAGGATGTTCTGTGCGGCGTGGCCCACCTCGATCATGGCATAACGCTCACCACGACCGCCGTATTTTACCGTTACTCTTTCAAACACGACAGCAATTACGACCGTTGCCGGGGCCTCTCGGATGAATGCCTGTGATAGCGCGGCAGAAGAAAGTGCTTCCCTGACGTCTTCACCCGAGAGACACAAAAGATGGTGGTTTCTCGGGATGTAATGAAAGACACCACCTTCGAGCACAACGTATATTTCCAGAGGAAAAAGCGCACCGGCGGAAGGGGCTGTTCGGCCGCCCCATGCTCTCGTGATGCCCTGGGCCGCCCACATAATGCGGGCGACCTCGTCATTAGTCAGCGGCTCCGAGGAAAAACGTCGCCAGGACTCTCTTGTCCCGAGGACTTCTTCCAGGGAAGTTGCTCCTTTGGGGTCGACAGGCGGCAATGTGATGACAGCCTTCATGTTTTCCCGGTCCTGCATCGTCGTTAACCCAGAGCTATTCGCATGAAGGTCACTTGATGTCTGATTTTAGCTGTGTTATTTTTTGGAAGTCAATAAGGAAATAGCGCTGTACCTGGAGGATTCTTTCCCACTCGAGATGAAACCCGCCGAGGATACATTCGAACCCGAACCCTGGGCTACCAACCCCCACCTTCAGACTATCTTCGGAAGCCTGTCATTGCGGACTCTGGGGAGGAACGCCATGCTGGAACAGTCCCGGGAGATGATCGTGGAGGGCGGCAACGGTGTCCGACTCCTGGGTTACCTCTCCAGGAGGCTGGGCGAGGAATCCCCTGGGCTGGTCATCCTTATCCACGGCTGGGAAGGTAGTTCGGAATCCGCCTACATACTCTCTACGGGCCGTTATCTCTTCGAGCGCGGCTTCGACGTTTTCAGACTCAACCTCAGGGACCACGGCCGGAGTCACCATCTGAACGATGGCCTTTTTCACGGGGCCTTGACCGACGAAGTCCTCACTGCCGCCGTCGAAATATCCCGGTCGGCCCGGAGAAACTCATTCATCGTTGGGTTCTCACTCGGAGGGAACTTCGCCCTGCGCATCGCCTTGAGGGCACCCCAGGCGGGGATCGGCAACCTGAAGCAGGTGGTCTGTATAAGCCCCCCGCTCGACCCCTATAAGGCCACCCTGACAATCGACCGGGGGGTCAAGCTTTACCGGCATTATTTTTTGAGAAAATGGAAAAGGTCATTGATGACAAAACAGTCCCTTTTCCCGCATAGATACGATTTCCGCGGCCTCCTCCGCATCGGGAGCTGCATGGAGTTAACAGAGGCCATGATGGGCCTCTATTACGATTTTCCGTCGACCGCCGATTATTTCGGCCGGTACACATTGACGGGGAACGCACTGGAAGCGCTCGCCGTTCCCGTCGCCATCATCGCCGCCGAGGACGACCCTGTCGTCCCCGTTGATGATGTATGCGGCTTAGAACCAAACGGTTTTTTGAGGTGCTTCGTCCAGAAACGCGGGGGGCACTGTGGTTTCCTCAGGCCCTTTCCCTTCGGATGTTGGTATGAAAGGAAGGTCTACGACCTCCTCGTAACGTCATGACTGAGACCGAAATTCTTTCCCGACGTGAAGACTTTCTCCGCCTTGTTGTGGAGAAACTGGGTAATTCGCAGTCCGATTTCTGCGCGACCATGGAATTCATCAAAGAACCGGGTCAGCCCGGTGAATCCTGGCAGGCGGCGGGTGTCCTGCTTCCACTGTTCTTCAAAGAGAGAAACGGCGGGGGCGTGCGTGGCGAATTCGTCTTCAAGCTGATGAAGCGTTCGTCTGCGGTGGTCCAGGGCGGAGACATAAGCTGCCCCGGCGGCATGCTGCACAGGTACGCCGACTCCCTCATCCGGCCCTTGATCGCGGCCGGCATCCCCCCTATTATGCGAGGAGAGGCCCTGTCGCTCGCTAAAGGGCGCGGTGAAGCGGCATTCAAGAGCATCACCCTATTCCTGGCCAATGCCCTTCGCGAATCCTGGGAAGAGCTGCGCTTGAGTCCTTTTAATGTCCAATTCCTCGGCCCTCTTCCCTGTCAGCCCTTGATCACCTTCGCCCGGATCATCTTTCCCCTTGTGGGTTTCGTGAAGAAAGAGTGGAGGCCGCGCACAAACTTGGAGGTGGAGAAGATACTCGACCTGCCCCTGAGAGATTTTTTCGACGAAAGCCGTTATGCCATGTATGTGATCGAAACAGAGTATAAACTGCGGGACAATATGAGCGGCATACGCTACTTCCCCTGTTTCATAGCAGGGGACAACAAGGGAAACGAGGACATCCTCTGGGGAGCGACATTCAGTATCGTCCTTAGTTTCCTCAAGACCGTCTTCGATTTCGAGCTTCCCAACCTGAAGGGCAAACGAATCATCAAGAAGGTTCTGGAACCGGAATACCTGACGGGAAACCAGAAAAGATAGTGCAGGGTTACGTGATACATTGAACTTTAAGGCGATCATCTTCGATTTCGACGGAACACTGGTGAAGCTTGGGCTCGACTTCCCTCTGATGAGGGCATCCGTCCTTGACCTCCTCCTTTCCTACGGAGTTGCCCCGAACGGCCTGGACGGTCTCTACGTCCTCGAGATGATCGAGGCGGGACGAAAGATGATCGAGGAGGCCTCCCCCGGAGAGGGGGACCGGTTTTTCCAAAAGGCCTACGAGGCAATCCGGCAGATCGAGGTCGCCGGCGCCCGGCGAGGCGAACTCGTTACCGGCGTGAGAGATATGCTTTCCTCGTTGAAGGAGCGCGGCATTGCGGTCGGAATCGCGACGAGAAACTGCCGAGACGCCGTTCTGGAATCCTTCCCCGACATACAATCCTTTTGCGACACGCTGGTCACCCGCGAGTCGACGCGAAGGGTGAAACCCGACCCGGAACAGATACTCATAGCGCTGAGGGCCCTTCACGTCGATGCCAGCCTCTCCGCCATGGTGGGCGACCATCCCATGGACATCGAGGCCGGGAGGCGCGCCGGTTCTTTCACCGTCGGCGTTTTGACCGGCTATTCGAGCGCCGACGCCCTTACCGCAGCCGGGGCAAACCTCATAATAGAGCGCGCCACCCACATCACTCGCTATCTTCGGACAAAGAAAAAAGGTTGACAGCAAAAAAAGGCCGCACTATAGTCTCGCCACTATCCGGTGACCCGCCACCTTGAAAAGGCGGCTGTGCGGGGCCGTTCTCGTTCATTGGGGGATCGTTCAACGGCAGGACAACGGACTCTGACTCCGTGAATCGTGGTTCGAATCCACGTCCCCCAGCCATTGGATAATCAAGAGGTTGTGAGTCTCAGGAGTCGGTTTCCAGGCCCTGATCTTCTGTGGTTGCGCTAAACCTATCCCGGTCACCGTCCATCAACTCGAACCCCGTACTCAGGTGCACTCTGAGGAATGCTACGCATGGCTCCACAAGAAGTCTACCGTCAACATCCTCTTGCCGCAGGCATTGAACAATGCAAGAAACTCCCTTGCCGGACCTTCCGAGTCCAAAACAACTGCAGTACATTATAGGCGGCTACGCCTGACACGGATGAACCGATAGGAGAACTAAAGCACGGAGGGAAAGATGAAAATCGATTGTTACACCCATTTTTCATTCGAAAGGTATTTGGCGTTCTTAGAGAAAAATTCTAAAAACTCGTTTCCTTACGCAACTCTTTTCCGGTACCTAAAAACTATGCTCGACGTCGGTAGCCGCTTAGCCTTGATGGAGAAATACGGTGTCGATAAACACGTTATCGTTCCTTTCCCGTGGATCGAATCCGTTAAAGAAGTCTATGATGACCCCATCAAGTCGAAGGAGGCCGCTTGTATATTGAACGATGAATTGGCCGGTCTGGTCGGTAAGTACCCGGACAGATTCATTCCCGTTGCCGCCATCCCGACGACTAATCGAGATACGATGCTGTCAGAATATGAACGCGCCATCCACAAACTAAAATTCAAGGGTATCTATCTCGTGGTAGGGCCGACGGTGAGGCCCGTCGATGACCCCATGTACGGCGACCTGTTTCAGCAGGCCGTGCGCGATCAGGTCCCTGTATGGCTTCACCCGTCTCGACCGGTAACGTACAGTGATTACGTAACCGAAAGTACGTCAAAGTACGGCATTTGGCAGTCGATAGGGTGGCTCATGGATTCGAGTACCGCCATGATAAGATTAACCCTTTCAGGCACATTCGAAAAATACAAGGGCATAAAGTTCATCATCCACCATCACGGCGCCCTCATCGGACTATTTGCGAAACGCCTAAATGCAGGTTTCAGACTCTTCAAAAATATCGAGGCCTTCAGAAGTGAAACAAACCTGACCGAACCCTACATCGATCATTTCAAAAACTTCTATGTCGATACGGCGACACAGGGGTTCGAACCGCTGCTCATCCAGAATGCCTGTATGTTTTTCGGTGTCGGTCATGTACTCTTCGGGACGGATGTCCCCTTCGACGAAAAGGGCGGCTATGATTTCACCGAGCAAACAATAAGTTCAATCGATGCCGCCTTGATCTCAGACGCCGACAAAGAGAGAATTTTTTATAAGAATATCGCCCAGATACTCAATCTCGGAGTAGATTGAGGCGATTGATCCCGATTTAGCCCACAAGCAAGTCTTTTGCGCATCCCGGCTATGGCAAGGCTGCTTCCCGTTAATACAATACCGGGGGCAACCGTGGCGTGTAGTGCAACACTACCGGCCGAGGGATGGCCCGTTCTCATCGCCGCGCCCCGACGCATTTCCTCGCGTTCTCCATTTTTCCCCCTGAGACCTGACCTCCCCTCGAGAGATTCAAGGCTTTAATGTTTCATTCAACGCCTTTTAACCTTTCATCGAAGAAATAGCGCGTTTTTCCGCTGGGATCGACTGTGTGGTTTCGGCGCGGTTCATAGAATACGCTGTATTTTCAACATGATGTATCATGCCACATCCTTCTGTGCCTGCCTGGCATGATTATTTCAATAGATAAAGTCGACCGGAATAAAAAAAGAACCGGCACCAGAAAGGAGGAACAAAGACCATGAAAAAGACACTAACCACGATCATCCTGGCGGGCTTCATGACCCTGTTGACAGCAACTTTTTGCCTTGCCGAATACTCAGCAACGGGCACGGAGAACTTCCCTTACTTCCACCTCGGCGCACTGATCATCGGCGGACTCAGCATCATCTCCCTAAGGACGAAGTATAGGAAGATCTACATGACCGAAGCCATGGGTGCGTTGGCACTTTACACTGTCCTGATTGCGCTTTTCACGGCACCCGTTGTGGAAGCTATAAAGAACATCGTCGGCTGAAAAACAAGAAACATAAGCTGGGCTTCGGTTTCTGGGGCGCCCGGACGTCAAAAATGAAAGGGTGCCCCGGCCGAGGAAAGTAGGCAGCAAAGGAGGTAACAAGCCATGATCAAGACAACCGAAAAATTCCGAGGTTATTCGCAGATCCTTCTCCTGAGCGCCTGGAGCTTCGTCATAGTGCTTTCGTCCTTCCTCTTCCTCTACATCGGTTACTGGGTCGATAGGATGCTCAACACCGCCCCGTCCTTCATGTTCGGCCTCTTCCTCCTGGCGATAATG
>CAZRAC010000077.1:0-6625 GCA_964597995.1 uncultured Syntrophaceae bacterium
AGAAGAGCGGGATTTTGATCTTCTTACCTCTGACCTCATTCCTCTTACCTCTTTCGCGACGCTGACCAAAAGATGGAGGGTGTAAGTTCTCCTCCATTTTCTGGCTAGAAAATAAGTTCAGAGTCTTTGCTCCAGAAAACTTCTCCATTTATGTAAGTAGCCAGCACTTCGATCCCGGATATTTTTTCGGGATCTACCTCTCTGGGGTTTTCGCTCAAGATGATCATATCGGCGAGCTTTCCCACCTCTATGCTTCCGACTTCTTTTTCCATAAATAACTGATAAGCGGCATTTATCGTGTAGCCGCGTATAGCTTCATCGATCGAAATACATGCCTCCGGTCCGAGTATCTGACCGTTCACGGTTTTCCTGGTAACGGCCGTCTGCAGACTTTCCAGAGGTTTGTTGGGCGAAGTCGGTCCGTCGAAATGGAAAGAGTAACTGACGCCATACTTCACGGCAGAAGCCACCGGACACCAGCGTTGTCCTCTCTCTTCTCCCACGAGCGTGGGGATAACGTCTCCCCAGTATCTTACGTGTGCCATCAGGAAGCTCACGGCCACTCCCAAACTCTTTGCCCTTTCGAGCTGATCGTCGCGAATCATGGGAACATGCTCGAGCCGGATACGGTGATCGGCGGTCGGATATTTCTTCAATCCAGCTTCAATTGCATCCAGAGCCCAGTCGATGGCAAGGTCTCCTTCGGCATGTATCGCCGCGGAGATTCCTCTCGTCAGCATATCGTCTATAAAATCCTGCAACTCTTGCCGGGTTACGTAGGGCTCCTGCATATAACCGGCCGGAGTATCCATGATTTCCAGGGTTGTCTCGTTCACCAGATAAGGTTCGGTCATCGATATCGTTCCGGTCCACGGGCTTCCATCGATGAAAAGCTTTCCGCCGACCATTTTTATCATTTCGCTGTCTTCGGGAATCACTATGTTCTTGTAATCCACCGCATATCCGCGAAGGCGAAGAGTCTTTTGCAACCGCTCCGTCAACTGATACAGGGCAAGTATGTCTTTCTCGAGGACGTTGTCACTTATAGTGGTGACTCCGTCGCTCGCGTTGACCAGCCACCCATGGTAAACGGCTTCTGCCAGTTGTTGGGGACCTCCGAAATATTCGAGCAGGTAATTCTTTATCAACATCGAAATCGGGCCGCCCTGATCCAGCCTCCCATTAAGTTCGCCGTCCTCATCCCTTCCGAAAGTTCCCGCCATCGCACCGATGGGATCGGGTGTGTCTTTGGTTATACCCGCCAGCTCGAAAGCCAGTGAATTTGCGAACCCTATGTGGACGCTGTTTCCCCATATGAAAAGAGGGTTGTTGGGCGCTATCGCGTCCAGCTCTTTTTTTGTGGGGTTTTTTAAGCCCTTTTGCAGGAGAGGATCCCAGCCGAAGAAGACCAAATACTCGCCCGGTTCGGCATTTGCGACGGCTTCTTTTATCATGTCCATGATCTTCTCGCCGTCGGTATAACCCATGGCAGGCCTTATATCGACCATGGCGCTTTCGACGACCATTTTGACGAATGGATGTGAATGGACCTCGACAAATCCCGGCATAAGGGTTTTGCCCTTCAAATTGATAACCTCGGCATCTGCGGTGATGAATCTGATGATTTCTTCGTTCGTGCCGACGGCGATGATTCTGTTGCCCTTGACGGCCACGGCCTGTGCCTGGGTCATCTGTTCATCTACTGTCAACACCGTTCCATTGATAAACAAGAGTATCTTTTCTTGAGTAGTGGGGGAATCGGAGCCAAAGCTACCACCGAAAACTAATGAACAGGATAACAGCACGAGCAGAAAAACGGCTATTTTCTTCACTGGATACACCTCTCTTTTTGGGTACTTTAGATCTCTTTTTGAAGCATCTTTCGCGCTGACACGCCGCAAACAAGTAGATCGGCAAAGAATTGTGGAGAAGCAACGAGAAAGCCTTGTTTTTAAAGCCTATACGTAAATAAAGAGCTCCTTAAGCGTGGGCATGAATCTTGAAAACATGCAAACTCATATGAACCTTAAATTTGAAACTAATTATAGCACGAGAGAACACCATTACAGCCTTTTAACTGGTTTCATATCTTGAAATCACAAGTTGAAATTAATGAACAGGTCGAGATATATCTAGATTGAAAGGACCTTGTAGTAGAATTTTTTCTGGATAAATCGATTTCAAACGAAGGAATATACGGCATTCCGTTCGACAGGGGGGGAGGTTTTGTATGAAAAAGTATTTCGTGTTGTCATTTGCGGTACTTCTAGTGGCTCTAGTTGTATCATCATGTTTTTTTAAGAAGCCCGAACCGCCCAAGCCTACAATCAGGATGACTTTCGAGGAGATCCGTGAAGGGGCCTTCACCGGAGGCCAGCTTATATACTCGACCAATGACCTGATCAATCATCTGGCGCCAGGAGTTCTCGTACCGATAATGGATATAACCTACGGCTGGAAAAAAATCAACGGGAGCGATGATTATGAGTATGTACCGCTTTCAACTATATATGGTTATCTTTTCGTAGTCGAGGTAGATTCTGAAGGGCTTGTCTTCGACTATCTGGCGTACGACGAGAATGGAATTATAATCGAGAATCTGAAAGAAGTGGAGCTCAAGGTCGATTCGTCGATAGAACTGGAAGCCTTCGAAAGTCCTGGACTGAGGGGAATCAGATTCGAAAAGTTAACCTCTACTAACGCTTCTCAAGCGCTCCAGGGCGCTTTTTTGCTGAGTTTTCCACGCGAGGAGCCCAGCGAATACGAGCAAATGTATTTCACCGGAGAAGAAACCTACAATACCGTGCTTTTCAGAATACAGAAATCACCTGCCAATTATGTGAGGTATAAAGGCGGTGTTATCGCAGCTACGGCCGACGATTCTCCCAAACTGGTTGTCAATGCCGGCTATCTCACAATGCGTGAAATCGGTAATGATTATATCGACTTAGTGCGTGCAAACGATCTTCCTCCTCTCTCGCCGGATGACTACATAGTATCGCCTGAGAAGGTTTTTAGAATACTGGAAATCGAGCCTTCCGGTTATTTCAACAGATACAAAGTAGAAGAAGCGACCTTGCTGGATGCCTATGGAACGGTTATAATGAACGCTTCGGGCGATCTGGAAAGCCTGATTTTGAATCACGGGAGCGAGGAGAACGTAAGGTGGCTTGCCTCGGTTAAAGACCCGGGTAAGGAATATACTTTCATAGACTACGAGAATACTCTGAACATATTCAGCGGCGAAAAAGTATCGGTCGATCTCGATCTGAGTCTTTTATAGGGAGTAGACGTAGAATTCAATTTCATAGCCCAAAATCTTGAGCTGAGCACCAACGGGCATCTTTATTTCATAAACGATTTCAGCTTAAAACTGCTTGTGGAAGCTGTCGGCATTTTATCAAAAAGCTTCGAGAAAGAGTTGTACAATCCCAAAATCGAATTCAACATAGACGGCATTCCAGTTACCATCCAGTGTCCCATAGTGGCCGAGGCAACGATCACTCTACCGGATTCGTCTATCAAGCTGGGGGGAGGGCCGTGGTTCAAATCAAAGTTCGGTTTCTGGTGGGATGTAGGTTGCAGACTCACCTTCAAATTGAAGTTCATTCCCTGGCCACAGTTCTGGTCACACGCCGGGGGAGTTTCCGATTTCGATTGCGGGTTCGATCTCGTAAAACCGGATTTTAAAAACCTGCTGGATTCGATTGAAGCGGAATTCGGCCTCAGTCTCAATCCCGGCATCGTTTTGGCGACGATAATAAACCCGTACTTCAAATTCGCAGGTATGTTCGATAACATACTGAATCTGGCCGGCAGTAAGAGTTACGATCTGTTTTTCCATATCTACGGCGACTTCATAATCCGTCTGAAAATCCCGTTCATCGGTCATCACGATTTTAAGCTAGGAAGACTCTTCGACAAGAAGTGGCAGCTCTACAGCTACAGCTTCGTCGAGATCGACGAACACTCGAAGTGGTCAGCCAATCTGAACTCTCTTCCGCTGGCAAACTCTACTCCGGCGGTAGACGAGAACGGTTCGATCTATCTGGGTACCGAAGACGGCAGATTGTTGGCCTACGACGCCTCAGGCAACAAATTGTGGGAACGGCAAAGAGAATTGAACTCTGAATTCTCACCGATTCTCGACGGCCACAACAGGCTGTACGTGGCGAGCGGGAACATTCTTCGCATTTTCAATTCGCAGACCGGTGAAGAAATCGATTGTGCGATTCTGGGAGACGGCAATTTAACGGCAGCGGCGATTGGCGAAGAACCTTCGGGCTGCATTGTCATGTACTGCGGAACCGATAACGGATCGATTTATACATATAAAATCGGCGGGGCCGGAAATCCGCCCTGGAACGAGTGGATCGCAGACGATCCTTCAGCTGCAAGGGGTATTCTAAGCATTGCGATAGATAGTGACGGAACTATCTACGCGGCTTCTGATGAAGCGGGGCTCTACGCAATCGACCGGGAAACCGGCCAGACGAAATGGCATAAAAAGTGGCCCGGCCAGGTTGCAAATACAGTGATTGTGGACGACGAAAACACGGTTTTTGTTGCGGTAGGCTCTATCCTGTATGCTCTTGACTCGACGACAGGCCTGGAGCTCCGGAACCGGCAGGTACTTCTGGATTCTTCCGGGTCCGGTCCGGTAATCGCCAACGACGGGACGATCTACGCGGGCGGTTCAAAGCTCAGCGCTTTGTCGCCGGAAGGAAATTTATTATGGGAGTACGATTGCGGAAGCAATATAGAAAACACCCCCCTGATAGGTTCCGACGGGGTGATCTATGTTGGAACGCAAAACGGAAAGGTTCATGCGGTCAATTCCGACGGAAGCGGGGAATGGCAATTCCCGGCCCTGGTCAATGTTGGCGCAATAGCCTCCAGCCCTTCCATGACTATCGATGGAACACTTTACGTTACCAGTAATGACTCAAAACTCTACGCGATAAAAACAGAAAGCCAGGGGCTGGCGAACTCTCCCTGGCCTAAGAGAAATCTGAACGATTCCAACACCTCGGGGAATTATGTACCGTCCTCGCTAGAAATTACGAAGAACCCAGAAAGCAAAGTAGTTATGAAAGGGACCGACACAACACTGAGCGTAACCGCCGACCTCGGGAGCCCACCGTATTCTTACCAGTGGATGAAAGATGGATCGATGATCATGGGAGAAACCGGAAAAGACCTGACTATAAGCGGACTGGTTCCAGCCGATGAAGGTTACTATTGGGCGGAAGTCTATGATAGCTCCCTACCGCGAAGAAAGATCCTTGAAAGTGAAAGGGCTTATCTGGAAGTCAATTCGAACGATATAGGCGAGAAGAAATGGACCTTCCAGATTGGAGACCCGGATAATGGGGCGACACTCACGGCCAGTCCGATGCTCTCCAGGGGTTATCTCCTCGCGGTGAGCTCCGAAGGTGTTCTCTTCGGTATAAAGGAGAACGGAGAATTGGAGGGAAGAGCCATGTTCTCCTATGAGCCGATCGAAGTATACGGCAGCCCTTCGCTTTTTAAGACCACAGGCTACGATGCTGACTTCGTTTACGTCGCATCGACCGATGGAGTGGTTCATGCTGTCAAATGGTTAAAATTTGGCTGGATGTGGTACGACCCCTGGCACTCGGAAAAACTGGGTCCCATTCACTCGAGCCCCTCGATCGACCCCACCGGAACCGTCTATGTAACCTGCAGCGATCTTTATGCGCTTGTCGGATTGAATGCCTATTACGGCACAAAAACACTCGAATACATAGCTCCAGGTTATTATTCCTCGAGTCCGGCAATCGCAGATGACGGCACCATCTATTTTGCCCCGAACAACGATAAGAGCTTTTTTGCGATTTACATCGACGGCGGCCAATTGCATCATAAATGGATTTACGAAACACAAGCGGGAGTTATCTCCAGTCCGGCAATAGGCGCCGATGGGACTATCTATTTCGCCAGCGTCGACGGAACCTTCTACGCCCTCAGGCCCGACGGAATGGAACGATGGACCTACAAAATTCCCGGCCAGCAACAAGCCGTCGTTACATCGAGCCCCGTCGTATCGGGCAATGGCGCGGTGTATATCGGCACTACCGATGGAAAGCTGTACTCGTTCGGTACAGACGGAATCCTCAGGTGGGTGTTCAATACAGACGGAGGAATAAGCTCCACACCGGCAATCGGCAGCGACGGAGTCATCTATCTTGCGACCATGGGCGGTACCATACACGCGATAGACGAGAGTGGCGGCGAATTATGGAGACTGGATTACGGCGATGGTTTCACAGCCAGTCCGGTTATAGGGAACGGAATAGTCTACTTCGGCACCAACCACGGCAAAATCGTCGCCATCAATTGCAGCAGTAACGGTCTGGACAGCGGCCCCTGGCCGAAGTACAAAAGAGACAATTTCAATTCTGGAAGACAATAATCGATACACAGTCAAAAGACTGGCTTTTGCTTTATTTCAACGAAGTGGAAGAGCGTTAGGAGCCGTCCCCCGAAAGAGCAGTTCTCCGTTACGGAGCCGGCAGCTTTTTTCTTCGTTCACAAGAGCAAAAAGACGTCTTCCGATGCTTTTCATATCCATCGTCTCTTCCAAAAAGAAAATGCATCCGGG
>CAZRAC010000078.1:0-1259 GCA_964597995.1 uncultured Syntrophaceae bacterium
GCGACCGCCATGTTGAAGATGTTGGCCCCGAGGGCCGTCAGGCCGCCGTCCTGGAAGACCAGGCACTGAAATGTCAGGACACAGGCGAGCGCGGTAGCGCCGGCGTAGGGCCCGAGAAGCACCGCCGCCAGCACCCCGCCGAGGAGATGGCCCGACGTCCCTCCCATGACGGGAAAATTCACCATCTGGGCGGCAAAGATAAAGGCCGAAAGAACCCCCATCAGGGGTATGGTTCGTTCCTTGAGGACCCTGGAAGTCCGCTTTACGCTGTAGCCGACGGCGCCCGCTGAAACCACCCAGGCCGCCGCCCACGTCTCTGTCGATAAAAAACCGTCGGGGATATGCATCCCATGATACCTTTTTTAAAAAAGTGCTACTTAACAGGCAAAAAAATTCGGTTCAACCCGTTTCCTTGCCGACCCCGGTCATGCTCAGCGTTGCATTGCGGACACCCCTGAGAGCCTTCAACGTATCGGCCAACCTCCTGACCTCTACTGATTTTCCTTTCACCGCCACGATCTCGAGACAGTTATGGTGATCCAGATGGACGTGCTGGGTGGAAACGATGATCTGGTGATTGTCGTGCTGGATGTCGATGACCCGGTTGAGGAGGTCACGCTTGTGGTGGTCGTAAATGAAGGTGATGGCCCCAGCAACCTCTCCGCCCTCTTCCCATTCCTTCTTCACCAGTTCTCCGCGTATCAGATCCCGGATGGCCTCGGAACGGTTCGTGTAACCCCTGTTCCTGATCAGCCGGTCGAACTTTTCCAGGAGTGTTTTCTCCAGCGACACGCCGAAACGGATCAACTCCGCCATATTCCAACCTTCGGTGCTACGTTTTGCGGCAATGTGCCATAGAAATCTTTCCGAGTCAATCTTTTTTTCAGCCTAACAGATCCGCGGCACCAATTCCCCTACCGGGAGGTCGACGACACGTGAACCGCCGACCGCCGTCTGGAGGATGAGCCGGCCGCCCCCTGCCTCGGTGACTGTCCCGATCAGGGCGGCGTTTTTACCGAAGGGGTGGCCTTTCATGGCGAGGAGGACCTTCTCCGCGTCGTCGGCGGGGCAGAAGAGGGCCAGTTTCCCCTCGCAGGCGAGAAACAGCGGGTCCAGCCCCAGGACTTCGCAAACACCCCGGACATCTTCGCGGACGGGTATATCCCGCTCGCGGATCACGACCGTCGTACCCGACTGGCTTGCCATCTCGGCAAGTATCGCCCCGAGCCCTCCCCGGGTCGCATCACGCATGCAATGGA
>CAZRAC010000078.1:1359-6301 GCA_964597995.1 uncultured Syntrophaceae bacterium
GCATCGGCCATCGACCGGACGACTTTCTTGAGGTCCTCCATCGGGAACCCTTCTTCTACGATGTAGCCCGCGCTGAGGCAGAGGGGTCTCCCCCCGCAGACGGCCAGGTCGTTGACCGTGCCGTGGACGGCGAGGGAACCGATGTCTCCTCCGGGGAAAAAGAGGGGATCGACGACATAAGAATCGGTCGAAAAGCATACCTTCTTGTCGCCCACAGTCATGACGGCGCTGTCCTCAAGCCGTTCCAGGAAGGCATTCCTGAAATGTGGCAGGAATACCTCCGTGACGAGCTCATTCGACAACAACCCCCCGCCGCCGTGCTCCAGAAGGATTTCAGCGTATTTCATCGTCGCCTCCTTTTTGAGATACTCCTTGCCTTCATAGGCCCTTTTCGACCCGCGCCCCCGCGACCACGGCCTGGCCGAGGGAGACACCGCCGTCGTTCGTCGGCACCTGCTCGTGGGAGAAAACATCGAATCCCGACCCGCCGAGTTCCCCCAAGCAACCCTTGAGCAGGATCCTGTTCTGGAAACACCCGCCGCTCAGGGCAACCCGGTTCAAACCCGTCCGCTCTCTGATTTCTACTGCCGTTGCCGTCAGGGCCTCGACGACCGTCGTGTGGAAGGAGCGGGAGACCTCCTCCACGGAAACGCCCCTCTCCAGCGCCTCGACCAGGGCGCGGACCGCCGGAAAAAGGTCGAGGACCAGGCCGTCCTGCCCTTCCAGGATGTCGAATGGGTAGGAGACGCCGTTCTTTTCTCCTGCGACCGCCTCTAGTCCCATCGCCGCCTGACCTTCGAAACTCACCCTCCGGTGCAGGCCGAGGAGGGTTGCCGTGCCGTCGAACACCCGGCCGAGGCTCGACGTCGGAGGGCTGTTGAAGCCGGCGCCCAGTATCCTCTCCATCCATCGGCCGTATTCCTTTTCCGGGAGCAGCTCCAGTCTCTCCGCGACCTCCCGCCAGCGGTCCGGGAAGGCCTCCCGCAGGAGACTCACACCGGTGCGCCAGGGCTCGCGGACGGCCTTCTCACCCCCGGGGAGGAGAAACGTCTTCAGATGGCCGACCCGCGTGAAGGCGTCCTCCGTCGCCACGAGAAACTCCCCTCCCCAGGCCGTGCCGTCGCTGCCGTATCCCGTGCCGTCCATGGCGATGCCGATGACATCGCCGGAAAGAGCGTTTTCCGCCATGCAGCTTACGATGTGGGCATGGTGGTGCTGCACCGGGACGACCCTGACGTCTCTCAGGCCCCGCGCCTCTTGCGTGGTGAAGTAAGCGGGGTGCATGTCGCAGGCGACGATTCCGGGCCGGCAGTCAGCGATTTTCTGCATGAGGACGATGCTCCGGCGATGAAAATCCCGGGCCTGCGGGGTCTCCATGTCCCCGATGTGGGGGCTGAGATACACCAGTCGACCCTTGAGGATGCAAACGGTCGTCTTCATCTGCGGCCCGACGGCGAGGACCTCCGGATAACTCTGCCGGAGGACGAGCGGTTTCGGGGCGAAACCCCGGGAACGGCGGGAGAACCTATTCCTGCCCGCCACGACCGCCGCGACCGAATCGTCGCAACGCACCAGGATATCCCTGTTGTGGACCAGGAAGTAATCGGCGATACCGCGCAGCCGCTCGACCGCTTCCCGGTTGCCGATGCAGATCGGCTCGTCCGCCTGGTTCGCGCTCGTCATGACGAGGACCCGCAGGGGCTCCTGGAGGAGCAGGTGGTGGAGCGGCGTGTAGGGAAGCATGATTCCCTGGTTCGGCACACCCGGCGCCACGGCATCTGAAAGGCCGGCCCCGTCTTTCTTCTTCGCCAGGACGATCGGCCTTTCGTGAGAAAGGATCAAATCCACCTCTTCTTCCCCGAGCTCCGCGACCCGGGACGCCGTCTCCAGGTCCCGCACCATCAGGGCCAGGGGTTTTTCTTCCCGGAACTTACGGGCGCGCAGCCTCCGGACCGCCCCGTCGTTCGTCGCGTCGACGGCCAGATGGAACCCACCGAGGCCCTTCAAGGCAAGCACCCATCCGCCGCTGAGCGCTTCCACGGCCCGCCCGAGGGGGTCGGCGACCGGAAGCCTGTTTCCTCCGCCGTCGAGCAGCTCGAGGCGCGGCCCACAGTCCGGGCAGGCGTTGGGCTCGGCGTGGAAACGGCGGTCCGCCGGGTCTTCATATTCGCCCCGGCAGCGGGGACAGAGGGGGAAGCAGGCCATCGAGGTGTTCGCCCGGTCGTAGGGGACGTCCTGGATTATCGTAAGGCGGGGCCCGCAATTCGTACAGTTGATGAAGGGATACCGGAACCGCCGGTCGCCGGGGTCGAAAAGCTCCCGCAGACAATCGGGACAGGTCGCGATGTCCGGCGGGATACGGACGCTCTTTGCCCCTTCCTTATCGCTCAGGAGGATCCGAAAATCCCTATCACCCCCGGTGGGGATCTCTTCGGAAGCGATCTCGGCGATCTCGGCGTGAGGGGGTCGCTTTTTCTCTACATCGGCCAGGAAGCGCTCCAGTGAGTCGGGCGGACCTTCGACCTCGACGACGACGCCGTCGTGTCTGTTCCTGACCCAGCCGACAAGGCCGTGCTCCACGGCGAGCCGGTAGATGAAGGGCCGGAATCCCACGCCCTGGACAATACCGGAAAATCGCAGGCGGATTCTTCTGTCGGCCACGTCACCGCTTCCGGAAGGACTCGATTTCCCCGGAGAGCCAGTCGTACCAACCCTCCAGGCCTGCGGCGGTCTTGCAGGATATCTCGAAGACCCGTAAGTTGCGATTGATCGCGAGGGCGTCCCGCCTGGCCTTCGCCATGTCGAAATCGACGTAGGGGAGAAGGTCTATCTTATTGATCAGGAGGACGGAGGATTCTTGGAACATGAGGGGGTACTTGGCCGGCTTGTCGGCGCCCTCGGGGGTGCTCAGGAGCATGACCTTTGCGTGCTCGCCCAGCTTGAACTCGGCGGGACAGACAAGATTTCCCACGTTTTCCACGATCAAGAGACGGACGCCGTCGAGGTCGAGGGAGGAGAGGGCCTCCCGGACCATGTTACCGTCGATGTGACACGCCCCGCCCGTGTTTATCTGGACGACGGGGATGCCGAGGCGGGCCACCCGCTCGGCGTCGCAGGTGTCCTGGATGTCGCCTTCGATGACGGCGATCCGGAACCGGTCGCCGAGGGCTTCGACGGTCTTCTCCACCAGGGAGGTCTTCCCGGCGCCGGGGGAGCTCATTATGTTGACGGCATAGATCCCCCTTTCGTCGAAAAGCGCCTTGTTTTCCGCCGCTATACGGTCGTTCGCCTCCAGGATGTTGGAGACCACACTTATCTTCATCTGATAAACCTCCTCATCGGTATTTGTAATAGGCCGCGCAAGTCCCTTCTGACGATACCATGCAGGGTCCCACAGGGTTGTGGGGCGTGCAGGCGACCGCGAAGAGCGGACATTCAAAGGGTGATAATATACCCTTGAGGATGCTGCCGCACTCGCAGCCCCCGACTTCCTTAGACCTGAGTACGGGAATGGTGAAGCGTTTCAGGGCGTCGAAGGCGCTGTATTCGTCCCGGAGACGGAGGCCGCTCTCCGGGATCTCACCCAACCCCCGCCACAAGGACGCCTCTCGGACGAAGACCTCTTCCATCAAGGCCCGTGCCAAGGGGTTCCCCGACGGGCTGACGCCCCGCGCATACTGGATGGCCACCTCTTTTTTGCCCTCGGCGAACTGCGTCAGGATCATCAGGATGCCTTCGAGGATATCAACGGGTTCGAACCCCGTGATCACCGCCGCCCGCCCGGCCTGAGGAATCATAGAGTAGGCGTCGGCCCCGATGATGGTGCTCACGTGTCCCGGGCATATGAAGCCGTCGATGTTCAGCGCGGGGTCATCAAGAAGGGCTTTTATGGCCGGCGGCACGGCCTTGTGTACCGAAAAGACACAAAAATTGGCAAGCCCCTTCTTGGCGGCCCTTTTGACGGCAGAGGCGACGGTCGGCGCCGTCGTCTCGAAACCGATCCCCATCATCACGACGGTCTTCCCGCCGTTTCTTTCCGCCGCCGTTACGGCGTCCATGGCGGAGGAGACGACCCGGACATCCGCCCCGGCCGCCCTCGCCTTCTGGAGGCTTGCCCCGCCTGTCCCCGGCACCCGGAGCATATCGCCGAAGGTGGCAAAGACGACACCGTCGAGGCCGGCCAGGAAGACGGCCCGGTCTACGTCCTGGACCGGGGTGACGCAGACCGGACATCCCGGACCGGAAATCAAGCGGATGCCCTCCGGAAGGAGCCCTCGGATGCCGAAGCGCCCGATGGCCTGGGTGTGACTGCCGCAGATCTCCATTATGGTCAAGGGCCTGCCGATACTGCGGGCACGCTTCTCTATGGCGTCCCGGAGCTTCCCGACAAGGGCTGGGTCCCGGTATTCATCGACGTATTTCATGCTTCACTTTCGATGATCGTCTTCAGGTATGACAGGCTTTCCCTCGCCGTCTCTTCATCGACCTTGTGGAGGGCGTAGCCGGCGTGGCTTATCACGTAATCGCCCACCGTGACGTCCTCGTCGATGAGGTCGAGGTAGACCTCGCGTCTTGTTCCGCTTATGTCGATGACGGCGACGCAGTCATCATCGATGGAAATTATCTTTCCGGGGAAGGCGATGCACATCTTCTTCGTTCCTCCTAATCGACGTCCAGCTCCAGGAGCCTGAGCTCCTCTGTCCCGCCCGTGAGGATCACATCCTCGCTTCCGCAGAAGGCACAGACCGGGGAAAAAACCTCCGCGCTGTGGTCTCTCCGGCAGGAGAAGCAGTAGTGGACGACGGGCTGCATCTCAAAGTGCAGAGAGGCCCCGTCTGCTATCGTCCCCTTCGACTGGACCGAGAAGGCGAATTCCAGCGCCTTCGGCTCCACGGAGGAGGCGCATCCGAGAGAGAGTTTGACGGCGTTTACGCGGTTGAAC
>CAZRAC010000079.1:0-6213 GCA_964597995.1 uncultured Syntrophaceae bacterium
GTTTAAATGATGTAAAGAGAAAAACAAATGAAGAAAATTATTGACTTTAAAATATGAAAGGTCTAATCACATCCTCGTAAGAGCAGTTTTCATTTCGCGAAGTCGAATCTCAAGGCTCCGCAAGAGGTCTCAACATGGAAGAACTAGTGGATATTGCGAGACTCACCGCGTCGGCCGTACACAAACAAACCCTCAAATACATGCTTTCCTGCGACAGGCAGAAAAATGCCGTCATCTTTTCGCATCCGGCCTGGGCGGGCTATCTGAAAGACCGGCCCGGACCGCCGGAAATGAATATGACCGACTGGCGCGACAGCGTAGGGAAGCGTCATGTCCCGAAACGTTCTATCGAGGAGGTTATCCTGTCCTGATTCAGGTCAGGGCGGGCATTCCTTTTTTTAATCGGGGTTTCTTTAACATTCCATTCTTCTCTTTTTGATTTCGGGAAAGGAGGTAGTGTATGACCACAACTGTTATCGGCATCATCGGTTTTCTGCTTTACATCAGTCTTTACTTCACGTACGGCAAGAAGATAGAGCGGGATGTGGTAAGGGCCTCGGATGAGATCGAGGCCCCATCGAAACGTCTCTACGACGGGATCGACTACGTCCCGGCCCACAGGGCGGTTCTCTTCGGGCACCATTTTTCCTCCATCGCGGGGGCGGGACCCATCGTCGGACCAGCGCTCGCCATCTGCTGGGGCTGGCTACCCGGCCTTCTCTGGGTCTGGCTCGGGAACATCTTCATCGGTGCCGTTCACGACTACCTGGCCCTGATGGCCTCGATGCGCTACGACGGCAAGTCCGTCCAGTTCGTGGCGACGGATCTCATCTCCAAACGGACAGGGACGGCCTTCTACTGGACCGTCTTTTTCCTCCTCGTCCTCGTGGTTGCCGCTTTCAGCACCATTATCGCGGGGATGTTTGTGAAGACCCCTGAAATAGCCTCGGCGGCTGTCTACGTGACGATTGTTGCCCTTATCCTCGGGGTGCTGCTCTACCGGGTCAACATGAACCTGGTCGGCGCCACGGTGATCGGCGTTGCCCTCGTGGCCGTCGCCATCTGGCTGGGGACGCTAACCCCGCTTCCGGCGAGTTTCGAGGTCTGGCTGGTCGTGCTCTTCATCTACATCATCATCGCCGCCGCCATCCCGGTGAACATCCTTTTGCAGCCCCGGGATTATCTCAACTCCTGGCTGCTCTACTTCGGCATCGCCGTGGGTTTCATCGCCGCCTTTTTCACCTTCCGGGGGGTCGAGATTCCCATGTATTCGGAGTTCTCGCCAATCCTGATAGGCGGGAAGCCTACGCCCTTCTGGCCCGCTGTGCCTCTGATTATCGCCTGCGGCTCGCTTAGCGGTTTTCATTCTCTCGTGGCCTCGGGGACGTCGTCGAAGCAGATCGCCAAGGAGTCGGACGGTCTCTTCGTCGGTTACGGCGCCATGTTCACCGAGGGGTTTCTCTCCACGATCATCATCTGCGCTATTGCCGGGTACGGCTTCACGGCCATGAAGAACGCAGCGGCGGCGGCCAACGTCCCCCTGGCCCTGAACCTCGACAACTGGGGGGCCCTCTTCACCAAGGTGTCAGAGCAGTTCAAGCTCTCCCAGGCCAACCTGGTCGTCCAGACCTACGCCGACATGGTCGCGGCGAGCTTCCTCTCTTTCATTCCGACGAAGCTCGTCAAGGTCATCTGCGGTCTCTGGATTTCGGCCTTCGCGCTCACGACGCTCGACACGACGAACCGGATCGCCCGGTACTGCCTCGTGGAGATGATGGCCCCGGTGAAGGATGCGATGACGGGGGTTTACAATGTTCTGACCAACCGCTGGATAGCCTCCATCATTCCGGCTGCCATAGGCATCTACCTTGCCTGGAGTAAGCAGTTCACGATCGTCTGGCCCTCCTTCGGCGCGGCCAACCAGCTGATCGCCTCCATCGCCCTCATGACAGGCGCGGCCTTCGTAGCGAAGAAGCTCAAGTCAAAGTTCGCCATAGTGGCGGTTGTTCCGGCTTGGTTCCTGTGGGTCACCGTCACCTGCGCGATCGTCTGGTTCATGATCGTCGTCATGCCGGCCAATATTGCCAAAGCCCCCGGCCAGGGCTGGACGGTTCAGGCGATCATGGCGATCATGCTGATCTTGAATTTCATCTTTATCTGGGACTTCATCAAGTCGAGAAAGAAGACCGAGGAAGGGACATAAGTTAGTACTTGACCATGCGAACCGGTGTGTGCTGAAATTCGGGTGCACACCGGTTTTTTTGATCAAAGGGGACCTGTTCAATGGCGGCATCTATCATCGACCGAATCGGCCGGTTCCTTTCTGTTTTCCGCGCGGCTCACCGCGAGAAGGTCATCGCCCTTACCTGCGTGGAATTGAATGAACTGGAGAATATATTCGCCCTCCTTCTCCTGGGCTCCTTCGTCGGGTTCCCGGCGCCTCCAACCTTCCTTTCCGTGGAACTTCTCCCCTTCATGGAACGGGAGATGTCAGTCATTCATCAGCGGGCCGAGGATGCCTGCGACATGCTGGCGCAGATGGTGGGGACCCTGGGAATCGAGTGATGAAGATTCTCTTTTACACGGGAAAGGGGGGGGTGGGCAAGTCCACCATGGCGGCAGCCACGGCCTGGCAGCTTTCACGGCACCACCGTGTCCTTGCCGTTTCCCTGGACCCGGCTCACAACCTCGGGGACATCTTCCGCGTTTCGTTGAAAGACGGCGAGAAGCGACTGACGGAGAACCTTCACCTCAGGGAGGTGGATCTCAAGAAACTCACCCGCGACTATCTGGAAAGGGAGGTCACGGTCCTAACCGACACGTACAAATACCTTCAGGTCCTGAACCTCGACCGGTATTTCTCCATCCTGAAATACTCGCCGGGGATCGAGGAGTATGCCCTCCTCACGAGCATCGAGGAGACGGTCCGGGAAGAGAAGGGCTTTGATTACGTTATCTTCGACACGCCCCCGACAGGATTGACCTTGCGGTTTCTCGCCCTGCCCCAGGTGACGATCGCCTGGATCGACCGGCTGACGCATATCCGGAGGCAGATCCTGGAGAAGCGCTACACGATCCAGAAGGTCCGGGGGGGGCTGCCGGAGGGTGGGAAAAACCCGGAGATACGCCTCAGATTCGACGAAGATGAAGATGGGGTCATCAGGCGGCTCAAGGCGCTGAAGCAAAATTATGGAGCGCTGACCGGAATCCTTCAGGGTGGGGACTGCGGGGTGATCCTCGTCTTCAACCCCGACTTGCTCTCGCTCCGGGAATCGGTTCGCCTGATCGAAGGATTGAAGGAATTGAAGCTACCCTTGCGCCTTCTCATCGATAACAAAGTGACTGAAGAGAACCGGGAGATGGCCTCGCAGGTGGAGCAGGAGTTCAAGAAAATAGCGGGAGGAATTCCTATGCAAAGGATCGCGCTTTCCGAGGCCCTCTACCGCGGCGCGGAGAAAAATCTCTTCGATATCCGTGAGGACCTTCTTGCCCATCTGCAGTGGGGAGTGAGAAAAGATGTTCGAGCATGAATATATAGCGACGCAGCCCCTTTTCTATCTCTTCATCGCCTTTTCCGTTCTGTTGGCCTACGGCTATTTTTGGGGGAAGCGCATGAATCACCGGCTCTTCCTCTCCGCCTTCAACGATCTCGTGGACGTGATCCAGCCTGCCGACCAGACATTCACCAATATCGGGGGGTTCATCGGCTATCATGCCAACTTCCTCACGAAGAAGAGCTCCATTGCCAAAGTGGACGCGACCATCACGTTTCTTCCACGGCAATCCTGGCTCTATTTTCCTGTCTCCAAGCTGATTCGGAGATGGGACCGTCTCTTCATCACCCTCTACCTGCGCCAGGCCCCGCCGGAAGAGGGACACCTGATAGAGTCCGGGTACGCCGCCTTCCGCGGACCGAAAATCACCAACGCCGACCGTCTGAACCGGGAAAAGATAAAGTGGGGCGAACAGGACTTCTATCTCTATTACCAGGGCATGAAGATGCGGGATGCCTTGCTCGGATTCATGGAGAAGAACGGTGACCCCGGGATCATCCGCCACATCGCTATCGTCCCCGAGCAGCAGCGATGCTTTGTTTTCATGATCCCCCGGAAGGGCGAGGTGGGTCGGTACTTCGGGCCGATCTATCGATGGGTGCCTTCCCTCGTCCGGGAAACCGGCTGCTCGTAAGGGCGTTTGAACCCTCGAACCGGCGCATGCGTCGTCCACCCCGGCGGTCGGCTTTATATAACGATCGGTAAGTGTTTTTTCTTGACAGACAGGGGTCCCTATAGGACATTAATTTTCATGGCGACATGACAGGTGAGTCTGGAAAGACCATTAACCCAACCAACGGAGAGAGGAGGTAAGACCATGGGAACGTCACAGCAAATGGATGTCTTTGGTTATGCCCTCAACGCGGAACGGGATGGCATGAATTTCTACCTGAAAGCAGCCAGGAAGTTCAAAGGGGAAGAAGATCTGAAGGATGTCTTTTCCCGATTGGCTAAAGAAGAAGCCAAGCATATGGAGACGTTCCTCGGTCTAAGGGCGAAGATGGAAGGAAAGGACATCGGCGAATGTTTCCGCATTCCGGAGGTCGGCGGTTACCTGGAATCGGTCATCCAGGAGGGCCTTTTCCCCAAGGGTGAGAACGCGACCAAGCGGCTCGAAAAGATCAAATCCGTCGGGGAGGCCTGCGCCGTGGCCATGCAGGCGGAAAAGAATTCCATCCTCCTCTATTCCGAGCTGTCAAAACTGACCAAGGACAAGGAACAGAAAAAGATCCTCGACAAGATCGCCAAAGAGGAGAAGGCCCACCTGGTCATGGTCAGAGGTCTGAGGGCGGATTTTGATCCCATGTATGCGGCCCTCAAGTTCGGACGGTTTTTCTAACGGCTTTACCGGAGATCGTCAAACAAACTCGATGGAGAGATCGGGGAACTCGGCCTGGAATTCCTCCCGGAGATCCTGTAGGATCGTGGATGCGATGGCGGAGGCGATTGCCGCGCATGTGACGCATTTCGGGAGGTGGCTGTAGAATTCCGTGAATACGTAAAGGGTCTTCAGTTCTTCGTTGTAACGAACCCTCTTGACCACGCCGAGCTGTGCCACGGGAAGGTTGCTCTCCGGGTCCTTGACCAGGTCGAGGACGGCGTCGATCTTTTGAATCATCTCCGGTTTCATGTGAATAACGTACAGTTAATATCCTACGTTGTCAAAAGATTATCGGCGACGGTCCTGTTGACCGGACGGGAGAAAGGTTTCTGAAATGAGAGAAACACGAGTTTCAAGAATCATCAAGTCAGAAGACCTGAATCATCATGGCACACTTTATGCCGGCCGGATGGCGGAATGGCTCGTTGAGGCCTGCCTTATCACCACAATTAACCTGACTCGGAAGCCGGAGGATGTCGTCTGCGTCCGCATCCATGGTTTCGATTTCAAAAAACCGGCGATGAGCGGGGATGTGATTGATATCCGGGCAAGGGTTGCCTATCTCGGGGGTAAAAGCATTACCGTGAGCGCCGAGGTCTTTGTGAATGAAGGAAATATCCCGTCGGTTACGGGGATGTTAACCTTTGTCACGGTTGACCGGCAGGGAAGACCGTATGATCACGGTCTGACCCTACCGCCGAGTTATATCGAAGAGAACCGCGAAATCTACGAGGCTGCCCTGGCGGCGCGAAAGCAAAGATAATAGAAGGCGCTGGAGAGGGTGGCAAGATGTCAAAGCCAAAGGTTCTCCTTACTGGGCGCCCATGTTGTTTCTGGGAACCGAGGGGAAACTCCTGCGGGAGCGGAAGATAGGCGGCGCCGGGCTGGATGTCTACGAGAACGAACCGGCTCTCACCCCGGGTCTGGCGGAATTGGACAACGTCACTCTTCTCCCTCACGTAGGAAGTGGTACCCTGGAGACACGCACCCGGATGGCCTCCCTGGCCGTCGAGAATCTTCTCGCCGGTTTGCGGGGTGACGTTCCGCCGAATATTCTGAATCCTGAGGTTCTTGAAAGGGGCCGATAAACATCCGGCAAGGCAAGATTTGGTTGTCTTGATTATAATGGTGCGCCCACAAGGATTCGAACCTTGGGCCTTTGGATTCGTAGTCCAACGCTCTATCCAGCTGAGCTATGGGCGCACTCGGATGAGGGCAGGAAAGAAAATGGCGGAGAGAGCGGGATTTGAACCCGCGGTACACCTTTTAGGGGCGTAC
>CAZRAC010000080.1:0-2844 GCA_964597995.1 uncultured Syntrophaceae bacterium
ACCCGGGGTAATCGGGGGTAAATGTTTAAATGTTAAGAACGTCCCCTATAGCCCTTGACATTTCAAATGCCTTCGTACATTTTATGCCCATTGGGCCATTTTTTATCAGGTCGGACGTATCGAAAGAAGGAGGAGTAATTTGAGAACATACACCGCCATAATCGAGAAATGTCCAGCCACAGGTCTCTTCGTCGGCTACATTCCAGGAATGCGCGGCGCCCATTCCCAAGGAGAAACCTTGGACGAATTGAACCGTAATCTGAAAGAGGTCGTGGAATTGCTCTTGGAAGATGGGGAGCCGGAACTGGAGGCTGAGTTTGTCGGCACGCAGTGCGTGGTTGTGGCCTGAGCATGGGATCGCGTGCAATACTCAAGCCCTTGGAAGTTATCGCTATTCTCGGGAGACTGGGGTTTACCGAATCCCGCCAGAAGGGAGGCCACAAACAGTTCCGCCACCCTGACGGGAGAGCAACAACGGTACCCTGCCATCCGGGAAGAGACATTTCACCCATCCTGTTGCGTCAAATTGCCCGCGACATCGGTTTGACCATCGAAGAATTCCTGAAAGAGCGCCGAACCTAGATATTGACGTCCCCGTAAAAAGTCCAAAAACGTCATGCCGATACGGGGGCATCCAGAACATATTGAATATACTGGATTCCGGCGTTCGCCGGAATGACGGGAAATATTGAGAACGCCTTGAAGACGCTGGATACCGGCTTTCGCCGGCATGACGAGGTGTGCTGGATATTGGCGTGCGCCGGTATGACGAAGTGGACGGACTTAGGGGACGTTCTTAACATTTAAACTTTCTCTGAGCGATCCAATCTGCTAAAAGACGCCATGCCACGACGATCCCGGATAGACGCTTCCGGTACAAGCACTGATTCGGGGGCATCCAAGGCACCTTCCTGTCATTCCGTGCTTGACACGGAATCCAGAGTATATAGAAGACGCTGGATACCGGCTTTCGCCGGTATGACGGGGGTATTCCTGGATACCGGCTTTCGCCGGTATGACGGGGGTATTCCTGGATACCGGCTTCCGCCGGTATGACGGGTGTGCTGGATATTGGCTGGCTTCGGAATGACGGGGTATTCCTGGATTCCGCCCCGATTTTCGTTTTCTGGACCCCGGCTTTCGCCGGGGTGACGTAGGAAGGCGGGGGTGACGTGTCGGTATGACGGGAGAGGGGCGGGGTGACACGTCGGGATGACAAAAAGAGGCCGGGGTGACGTGATGGAGTTGCAATGATGTTAGAGGGTCGGGGTTGGCGCCCCGGTATGAGGGTCGATGGGGGGGCGGCGTGACGATGGGTGATCGATGTGATGAAGGGGCGGATTAGAGAATCTGATTTGATTTATTCTTTTTATTGGTTTATTATGCACTCCATGCATTTGTTTAGGTTTATCTTATTGATTGCCGTCGTTGTTCTGACTATGGCGGCGGACAGTTTCGCTTTGGACCTTTTGGAGGCTTACGGGAAGGCAAAACAGAATGACCCGGAGTACCTTTCTATCTTCCATGACTACAAGGCGACCGAGACCCTGCGGGACCAGTCGGTCTCGAAGATACTGCCGCAGGCCAACTTGTCCTACAGCACTTCAAGACTAGGGTTCAACCAGAATCCCAACCCCTTGTACTATAATGATTACAGGACAGAGCAGACGGTCTTCTCCGTTCAGCAGAGTTTCTTCAACCTGCCTAATTTCATAGAGATTAAGCAGTCGGACCTCCGCGGCAAGGCCGGCGAGATATGGTTCAAGAATGCCGAGCTCAACTTGATAAAGAGGCTCTCCGACGGCTACTTCGATTTTCTCTACGCGGAGGAGAATCTCAAGGTCATCGGCGACGAAAAAAAGGCCATCGAGGCCCAGCTCAACATGGCAAAGAGGCTCTTCCAGGCGGGGGAAGCCACCCTCACGGACATCCATGACGCCGAGGCGAGGTACTACGATGTCGAATACCGTCTTGCCGACGCCGAGAAGGAACTCTATGCAAAGAAAAAGGTCCTCTCGCGGATGATCGGCGAAGAACCCGTGGCCGTGGCGACGATGGCCGAGAGGCCGCCGCTTGATAAGCTCGACCCGCAAAAGCCCGACGACTGGGTCGCTATCGCCAAGACCGAAAGCCCCTACGTGGGATTCTATGCCCTGCAAAGGGGCGTCGCCGAGGACGAACTGAAGAAACAACAGGCCCAGTGGCTTCCTTCTATGGCCCTTGTCGCGAACTACATAAAGACGAACACGAACGACTTCCTCCGGACGGACACCCTCTCCTATACGATGGTGGGCATCCAGGTCAACATGAACATCCTGAGCGGAGGGTACATAACGGCAAAGATCAACGAGGCGAAAGAAAGATTCCTCCAGTCAGGAAAAGACTACGAAAAGGCCCTCTCGGAGGTGTCGCAGGGGATCGTCGAGAGTTTTTTTGGGGTGAAGTCGTCTGTCGCCGGTATCCAGTCTTCCGATTCGGCGGTCAGGGCGTCATTGCTCTCGGTGGCGTCGACAGAAAAAGGTTATCAGGCCGGGATAAGGACGTTCGTCGATGTCTTGAATGCCGAGTCTAATCTGTACAGGGCGAAGCTCAACTACTTGAAGTCCAACTACGATTACATAAAAAGTCTCGTGAGTCTTTATTTCTACGCCGGCACCGTGTCGGAGAAGCAGTTGGCGGAAATAAACGGCTGGTTGAAGAGGAGATGATATGAGGATAGACCTAAATAAGTTGAAGGCGGTGATGAAGGGAGATGAGACGAACGAGATCCTCGACGTCGTCCGCTCCCATAAAAGGGTTTTCTACATGCTGCTCCTTTTCACGGCGGTCATCAACTTCATCATG
>CAZRAC010000080.1:2944-6143 GCA_964597995.1 uncultured Syntrophaceae bacterium
CAGAACTTTCTCCAGGCGAACCTGAGGAATGCCGAAGTCATCGAAGCCATGGGCATGCACGAGAATGTGAAGAAGAGGTGGCGGGAAAAGTACGAGAAGATGCTGGCGATACAGTCCGAGGCGAGCGACAACGCCGGAAGAGTCCAGGCGGTAATCAGGGCGGTGAGGATCACCGCTCAGTCTTTGATCCTCGGCCTCGGCGCCTACTACGTCATAGAGAATCACATCACGGCGGGCATGATGATCATGGGCTCTATCCTCATGGGAAGGGCCCTGGCCCCTATCGATACGGTCGTTGGGACGTGGAAGCCGTTTATAAGCGCAAGGCAGTCCTACGAGAGGCTGAGGAACATTCTTTCCGATTATCCTCCCCCGGAAAGACACCTGCCCCTGCCTATTCCCCAGGGCTTCGTCAAGGTCGAGAACGTCGTTGCCGGCCCGAGGCTCCAGCAGAAGATAATCCTCAAGAACATGAGCTTCGAGACAAACCCCGGCGAGGTCATCGGGGTAATCGGGCCTACCGCTTCGGGTAAGAGCTCGCTCGCGAAACTGCTCGTCGGCGTCTGGCTGCCTTATTCGGGGACGTTCAAGTTAGACGGGGCGGACATGCACCTCTACAACAAAGACGAGATCGGGAGGTTCATCGGCTATCTGCCCCAGGACATAGAGCTACTTTCGGGGACGGTCGCCGAGAACATCGCGAGGTTTGGCGAGGTCGAGATGCAGTTCGTCATCAAGGCGGCCATGATCGCCGGTATCCATGACATGATACTCCAGTTCCCCAAGGGCTACGAGACGGACGTCGGGGAGGCGGGAGGATACCTGAGCGGCGGGCAGCGGCAGAGGATCGGCCTCGCGCGGGCTTTGTACGGAGACCCGGTGCTTATCGTGCTCGACGAGCCGAACTCGAACCTCGACGAGCAAGGTGAAGTCGCGCTCGTCCGCGCCCTGATGATCATGAAACAGATGAAAAGGACGGTATTCGTGATATCCCATAGGTTGAACATCCTTTCCGCCGTCAGTAAAATAATGGTGATCGCCAACGGCACGGTTCAACTATACGGGCCGAGGGATGAGGTGCTGGAAGTCCTCAGAAAGAGGGCTGAGGTCGTGGCGACGGGGAAGACGAGAGAAAACGAAGAAGGAGACAGTGAAGAATGGAAGCAGAGGCAGAGCGGCCAGGTATAACCGAGCAGGCCGCGCTAAAGACAGACACGCACAAGACCATCAGACTGTCCCTTATCGTCCTTGCCGGCACGCTCGGCATCTTTTTTTTATGGGCGGCCTTCGCCCCCCTGAATCAGGGGGCGCCCGCGGGCGGTCTCGTGAGTGTCGCCAACTACAGAAAGGTGGTCCAGCACCAGTACGGGGGCACGGTGAAGGATATCCTCGTGCGAGACGGGGAGGAAGTAAAAAAGGGGCAGACCTTGATCAAACTCGATGATTCGGATGCGAAGGCGAAGTACGCACAGATCAGGGGCGAGTATGTGACGGGGCTGGTCGTCCAGGCGAGGCTGAACGCCGAGATGGCCTTCATGCCGCGGATCGTCTATCCGCCGGAGGTGCTCGAACTCAAGGACGACCCCGAGATAAGGCGCGTGATGGCCGCCCAGGAGGAGTTCTTCCGGGCGAGAAGGGCGAAGTTCGAGACGGACAGGAAGATCGTCATGGAGTCCCTGACGGGATTCAGGCACTACTCGGCCCAGCTCAATCAGCAGAAGGTTTCTTATGAAAAGCAGCTTATGATCATAAGACAGCAGCTCGATTCCCTCAAAGGGCTTGCCGAAGAAGGATACTACGCCAAGAACAGGTTCCTCGACCTCGAAAGGGCCGCGGAGGATTTGAGGGGAAGGATCGCAGAGACCTCCGCAAACCAACTCAGGGCGGAGGCAACGGTCCAGGAATACATGATGAGGCTCAGCGCGATCGAAAGGGACTATCTGAAGGACGTCAAGGCGGAGCTTGCGGATGTCGAGAAAAAGTTGCCGGGTATCAGGGATGCCTACTATGCGATAAAAGATATGCTCGAAAAAACGGAGATTAAGGCCCCTGATGACGGGATTGTCATGGGGCTGAGGGTGCATACGATAGGAGGGGTGGTGTCGCCGGGACAGCCGATTCTCGAGATAGTGCCGAAGGACTCGGAGCTTATCGTCGAGGCGAAGCTTTCTCCCGCGCATGTGGAGGACATAAGAAAGGGGCAGACCGCGGACCTTCATTTCACGGCCCTCGACCCTAAAAAGACACCGGTGTTCGAAGGCACGGTAATCTATGTCTCCCCGGACGTGATGACCGACGAAGTCACGAAGCAGCCGTACTACCTCGTGAGAGTGAAGATTAACGAGGAGACCCTCAAAAAGATAAAGGAGTTGAATAAAGAGATCAGTGCGGGTATGCCTGTCCAGGTGGTGATCAAGACAGGCAGCAGGACATTCTTGAGCTTTCTTTTCAAACCCTTTATCGATCGCCTCGCCATTTCTTTTCTCAGGTAAGTAGAGGGGGAAGCCGGGGCATGTCATAGCAGTTCTGTGTGCTGGAATTTATTCTGCCCCGTGCTCGACAGGAGGAGTACGGGGCAGACTTTGATACGGGTAGTCCAGGGGCATTTTTTCGTCATGCCGGCGGGCATATGCCTTTAGCTCGTCATTCCGGCGAATGCCGGAATCCAGGACATATTGAAAGCACTGGATACCGGCTTTCGCCGGTATGACGGGAGAGGGGCAGGGTGAGAAAATTAAGCCATCGTACTGCCTTTTATATGCCTTTAGCTCGTCATTCCGGCGAATGCCGGAATCCAGAGATGTGTCAATGAACAAGCAGCCTGCGGTTTACATCTTGGCGAGCAAGCGAAATGGTACTCTTTATATTGGCGTGACTTCAGACCTCCTCAAAAGGATTTGGGAGCATAGAAACGACATGGTGGAAGGATTTACCAGACGTTACGGTGTTCATCGCCTGGTTTGGTATGAAGTGCACGAAAGTATGGAATCCGCTATCGAACGGGAGAAGCGATTGAAGGAATGGAAGAGGAAGTGGAAGCTGGAGTTGATTGAAAGGAGTAATCCGGATTGGCGGGATTTGTACGATATGATTGTTTGACAGAAGCATGACTGATGGACTCGTAAAAAGTCGAGAATTACGCGTTTCGTCATTCCGGCGAACGCCGGAATCCAGTATATTCAATATGTTCTGGATGCCC
>CAZRAC010000081.1:0-6107 GCA_964597995.1 uncultured Syntrophaceae bacterium
ACGTGATCGAACGCCTGGACGTGGTGTTTTACGGCGACGTCGACCGGGCTGTGCTGAAGACGCTGGAGATGTAGAAAATGCTCATGAGGCTGTCCAGATGAGAGGCAAGCTGCAACAAAAAAGGAGTCGGTTTCGCAAGGTGGGGAAAAAACCCACGGCCTTCGATTCATTCTGCGGTTGCGGCGGTCTTACCACCGGGTTGAAGACTGCCGGGTTTCGGGTATTGGGCGCGGTGGATGTCGATCCTTTGTCCGTAGAAACTTACGAAGCAAATCACCCCGAAGTCAAAGTGTGGCAAGCGGATATCAGAGATCTTGATCCAAATGAGGTGCTCAATGCTCTCGGTCTGGAAAAAGGGGAACTCGATCTCCTCGCCGGGTGTCCGCCGTGTCAGGGATTTTCCACCATGAGAACGCTCAATGGCGCGGTACGTGTAGATGACCCGCGCAACGATCTTTTGATGGAGTTCTTGCACTTTGTAGAGGAGATTCGACCACGCTCCGTAATGATGGAAAATGTTCCGGGCCTCGCCGAGGACGAGAGATTCAGGGTGTTTTGTATGCGGATGAAGGAACTCGGATACATCGGAGACCATCGGATTTTGGATGCCGCTGAGTTCGGCGTGCCGCAAAGAAGGCGCAGGTTGATATACTTGGCCGGTATGGATGTGGAAATCCCGTTTGCGGAAAAGGCCGATGCGCGGAAAACCGTGAAGGCGGCCATAGGTCGGCTGCCGAAAGCAGGAGAAAGCGGCGATCCCTTGCATGATATGCCTGAAAACCGTACGCCCAGGGTGATGGAAATCATACGGCGGATACCAAAGAATGGAGGGAGTCGCAGAGATCTGCCCGAGGAGTTTCTGCTTGAGTGCCACAAACGGTGCACCGGATTTAAAGATGTGTACGGTCGTATGGCATGGGGCAATGTGGCGCCGACGATTACCAGCGGGTGCTTCAACCCTTCGAAAGGGAGGTTTCTACACCCTGAAGAGGATCGTGCGATCACAATGCGCGAGGCTGCGCTTCTACAAGGATTTCCAAAGCGATACAAGTTCCCGGTGAATCGAGGTAAGATCGCTATAGCTTTGATGATCGGCAACGCCCTGCCGCCGCCTTTCATCGCAGCCCACGCCGCAGTAATTCGGAGAGCCCTGCCGAGTAACACACGAATCTAACAAAGGATTATTTTGCCGGTGTACTCTTCGATCGGACCTTGAAAATGAATTGTTGCAGCAGTAACATTTTGCGGAGTCTCAGAGATGCAATATTTGTTTTAAGCGACTGAATTGTTAAGGAGATACGGCATCATGTCGGACCTCAGAGAGATTTTGCTTGAAAGACTAACGGAGAAACAGTCTCAAGCCGTCACCTCACGTAAACGGCGGGTGCTCGTCGTTGCCGGTGCGGGCTCAGGGAAGACGGAAGTGATGGCGCGCCGCATAGCTTGGTGGGTCGCCGTGGAAAATGTGCCCAAGAAGGATATTATTGCGTTCACTTTCACCGATCGTGCGGCTGAGGAAATGAAATTCCGCATCCGGTACTGGATTGAAAAGATCACACCGTCAGGGGAAGAGTCGCCTTTGGGAGGCATGTATGTGGGGACCATCCACGGATTCTGCCTCGCAAAAATCCGCGAGTACTGGCCGGATGACTATCATAACTATGACATCCTTGATGAGGCGGCGAGGGCCGCTCTGATCCTGAGAGGGTTTCACGGTTTGCTCGGTTTGAAAGCCCTCAGAGATGCAAGCGGACAGGGGCAGTATGCAACCCTTGAGACCTTCATCAAAACCTATGATCAGCTCCACGAGCACAATCGGTTTGAAGTGGAGTTGCCGCCGGGCGAACCGCCGTATGAGCTGGGGCCCAAAGAATCCGAGTGGTGCAAGGAGGCAAGGCTTATAACCGATGTAGGCGATACACCCGAATCGCGTGCTTTTGCCTTGTCGGCCGCTCGTTATTACGCATATCTCCGATGCCGCCGTTTTCTCGATTTCAGCACCTCTCAAAGTGAATTTATCCGGCGGCTTCGCGCCGATACGGCTCGTCTTGAACAATTGTCGGAGCAAAAGATACATCTTGTGGTGGATGAAGTACAGGACATCAACCCCGTCCAACGCGAACTTATCAAAATATTGGTCGGGGATTCGGGACGACTGACCGCAGTAGGTGATCACCGCCAATCCATATACGGCTTTCGAGGCGCAAAGGTTGAAATCATAGGAGAGATGTGGGAGGAGTTCAAAGCCGATCCGAATGCAAGAGTGATCGATCTTGAGGAAAATTTTCGATCTACTCCAAGAATAATAGACCTTGCCAACCGCTGGTCCGGCACCATCGGCAGAATACGCTCGATGGAAACCGCTCCGATGAAGCACGGGAATAAGAACCGAATGGACCACCATCACTCCCACCTTGCGCTGGTTTCTTTTCCCGGAAGGTTCCAAGAGGCTTCGTGGATTGCAGAAGCAATTAAGATTTTAGTGCCGACCGAGGCCGAAGGAGCCGTTCATGATAAAAAGGACGGTACCCATCGAGGCTTGACGCTGTCGGACGTTGCCGTCATGGTCCGTTCTTCGACGGATGTCCGTACTTACATGGAGGCATTGGAGGCCGAGGGTATTCCATGCGTCGTCAGGGCGGGACCGGATCTTTTTTCACAACCGGAAATCCTTCTTTTCGTGTCGGCGCTTGCAATCACTGCGGGCAGTGAAGAGTTTATCGGTTCGCCGCATAATCCAAAAAGCCTGCCCAACAGGATTCAGTCGGTGCTGAAATGCGCTCCCACATCGTCGGTCGTCCTTCACGAGGCCGCCCGAGCTCTTCGATGTGCCGGACTCGCATTCGACCACAAAGTCGAAGAGCGTCTCCTCCTTGCGGCAAAGGCTGTTCGAAGTCGTATCGCTGAGAACCGCACTCTTGATCAACCCGAGCGCATACAAACACCAAAACTTCGGGAATTCTTATCCTCACATAAAGAGTTGCGGAGAGTGTTCCCTCAGCAGATCTTTCATATGCTGTTGTCTGAAGCCGAGGTGGATGCTTGGGATACGTGTGAAGGGCGCGGCCAAGCGGCGTTGTTTCATCTGGGGGCGCTGAGTCGTCTCATTACAGGCATAGAGACCCCGGGCTGGACCAGCATTCAGGATTATCCATGGCAAATTATCGGGCTCTGTCAATTCGGCGCTGAAGAAGGGAGGGTGGAAGAGCAACCTCTCATGGTTCAGCCTGATGCGGTCAGTATCAGCACTATCCATGCATCAAAGGGGCTCGAGTTTGCCGCGGTATTTCTCGCCGATGTGAACGCAAGCCGGTTCCCCAGCAGCAAGGCGCGCCAGAAACCCAAGGTGCCCCTTTCGGGCGACATTGTCGATGAGATAGATGTAGCTGGCTTGGCGGATAATGACAACCATGATGGTGAGCGCAGGCTGCTTTACGTTGCGCTTACCCGGGCGGAACGGTTTCTTTTCGTCAGTCGATCAGGTGATCGGACTTCCAAGTTCATAAGAGAGTTGCAGGAATTGATTTCTCAATCCGGTGGAATGGTAACGAACCAAGCGGATGATCTCCTGAACGAACTCAGGTACGCACCGAAGGAACACCAGCGGGAACTCCGCATTGCAACATCGTTTTCGGATCTCAGATATTACTTGGAATGCCCCCATGACTTTTATCTCAGAAAGGTTCTTGGTTTCTCTCCGACTATTGATCAAGCCTTTGGTTATGGACGGGGTGTTCATAATTTGATGAGATCGGTGCATTCCAACCCGAAGAAGTGGGCCGCCCTGGCGCGGGACGAAGTTGCTTTAAGACGGGAGATAGAAACGCTTATCGAACGGGGGCTTTTCTATCTCAGGTATACAACCGGCGGGCCCGCATTAAATATGCGCAAAAAGGGCGTAGCAATCGTAGCTAAATATGTGCGGCATTACGCGACGGAACTTGAACAGCTCACTTTCGAACCTGAAAAGGAGTTCGAGAGTGTGATCGAATACGAGGACGGGAGCGGTGGGGCGTTGATCTCCGGCGCAATCGATATCGTACGACAAGATGATCCTCCGAGAGTCACGCTCATCGATTTCAAGTCCGGGGATCCTGACTCGGATATGCATCAGAAACTCGACGAAGAGCAAATGAAGCTTCAGGTGGGTTTATATGCGGTTGCAGTCAAAAAAGAATTGGAATATGAACCGGAACAAGGTCTGGTGCGCTATCTCGATGTTGAGGATTTTTCAAAGTCGGAATTGCCCGTTCCTCTTGATCAAGAGGCGCTTGATAAAGCTAAAAAAACGGTTGCAGACACAGCAAAAAAAATTCGCGACCGGCGTTTCTTATCAGACCCTACTTCAGCGCCAAAGAACCTGTTACATAAGGTGAGGTGTGCAGAGTGTGATTTCTGTGAATTCTGTGGTATGGATGCCGCTCGGAAGCACCGTAATTCACGAAGGAAATGATCGAGGCGACAAGAGATGCCTGATAATTTGACACCTGAGCAGCGTCGTTACTGCATGTCCCGCGTCAAAGGGAAAGACACGGGCCTGGAGGTTCGGGTTCGGTCGGCGCTTCACAAGAGAGGTTTGAGGTTTCGCAAGCATGTCAAAGAGTTGCCCGGCAAGCCTGATATAGTCTTCAGCAAGGCTCGGGTCGCCGTATTTGTTGACGGCGATTTTTGGCACGGATACCGTTTCCCTTTTTGGGAGGATAATGTATCCGACTTCTGGAAAGAGAAAATATCAAAGACCCGGGAGCGGGATATTAAAAATCACCGAAAGCTTCGAGAAATGGGTTGGACGGTGATCCGCCTGTGGCAACATGAGATCAAAAAAAATTTTGAATTATGCGTTGACCGGATCACCTTCGCGGTCACAAGCACAGCATCTAAAGGTAAATAATATCAGTAATATTAAATAGTTGAATTATTGGCATCAGGGCTAACACAAGTCCGCGATAGACACCATCTTAAAATCGATATTTTTATCGGAATCAGGAAGCCTGAAAGATTTGGCAAGACGATTACTTCTCTCAGCAATTGATTTTACTCCTCGCCCGTCAAAGATATTATGCTGCAGCTCTGATAGCAGAAGAAGTTCAAAAGCCGTGGAACGCATCCAATCGACGTCATTTCTGTAACCGCATACAGCGAGTGCTCCAGTCTTTGATAAAAAAGATTTCAGGTGCTGTTTTCTTATGTCCATAGTATTACACGAGCCAATGATGATAACTGTTTTCTTGCACTTGCCTTTCAAATAATGACTCATTTCATCAAGCGAATACGACTCCCTACCGTTGATCATGATGTTTCCCTCTTTTCCATGGAAGGCGAGATAAAGGATAGGGTATTTTTTGTAAGTTGCTTGTATAAATTTCGAGAGATAGAATTCGAGTTCGTTAACAGTGGCACAGTCTCTATGAATATAGGGTATGCCAAGCCGCTGCTTTAAGAGCAATAATATTGGTTCCACAGTAGATTGTTTTCTTAAGTCGTTATCCCAAATGCCCTCCAAGCAGAAAATCCCTTTATAAGCCATAACATCACCTAATATATTGTTATCTAAGTGAGATATCGATAGCCAGCTCTCCCGGTTTATGGATGCAGATGCCAGCCCAAATAAGAATACACGCGATTGGAGTAATACGCCGGAATACACTGTCCCCCACACTTTTTTGGTAGATGGTATGAGCAATATGACCTTCGATGGAATTAATGGGTAACTTTGGATCGCCGAGTCGTGATTGCATGGCATCTCCTCTCTCGGCTTTTCCGCCGTTGTTGACTATCAATGATAGAGCCTCTTGGAATACTGTCCAAGGGAGGAAGGGCTGTGTTCCAAGATTGCTTACATTGACTCCTCCGGTTACTAACGTGGCAGTGAAAGTGCCATTATGCAAAAGAGGGATTTTTGCCGGAGAGCCGGTTTCCCTGAATTTCTCCCGAACGATTTTTTCGACGTTCATATCAGTCACGGCTACTGGCATTATAGGCATCTGCTATAACATCTGTGAGAATATCTTTATGCTTCTCTACTTCTCCTGGCTGGAGCCGTATTCGATAAAATCCATTACGGCTATCGTAATCCATAACATCGAGCCCTGCAGACTCTAAACGAT
>CAZRAC010000082.1:0-5867 GCA_964597995.1 uncultured Syntrophaceae bacterium
CATAATGACAGGACGTGGGAGCTACGATTATTTCAACTAAAAAATTGACATCGCCCCTTTCCTATTTCTCAATTCGATTGTTGTCCTTTCTTCCCGTCGATCCGGTATCTCTCGAGATAACGCACGACCCGCTGGATGTAAGTCCTAGTTTCGGGATAAGGCGGCACCGTATTGTTATACCTCGCTACGGCCCCTTCGCCGGCATTGTAAGCTGCCAGGGCCAGTTCGAGGTTCCCCTGGAAAAGGTCCAACAGATGGCGCAGATAGCGGACCCCTCCTTCTATGTTGCTCCAGGGGTCAAAGCTGTTTCCGACGCTAAAACGATATGCGGTCGCGGGCATAAGCTGCATGAGTCCTCTCGCCCCCTTCCTCGATACGGCCCTGTGGTTGAAATCGGACTCCGCTTTGATCACGGCCTTCACGAGGTTGGGTTCGACGCGATGCTTCCGTGCGGCGTCAACGATGAGTGATTCATAAACTGGGGATTTCAAGGCCTTTTTTCGCTCCTCCGGTGTTGCCTCCTTCCACCAGAGACGATACCGGGGGTCTGTGGGCACGTTGCTGATGTGGGTCACACCGCTTTCATCGACGAATTTGTAGATATCGGCCATTGCAACGCCGCGGCAGGGACACGCCAAGATGGCACCCGTCAGGCACAAAACTACCCATGCTTTACAACGGCAGTCTCTCATAGGTGTATGCCCGAACCAATTTAGCAGTCGAAACCGCGCTGCCTGACGGCAATTACCGTCCCGTCAAACCAACATCTACTATTACCTAACCGCCATCCGCATCTTTCTTAGTCGCTCGATCCGCTCCTCGATAGGGGGATGGGTGCTGAAGAGGTTCATCAAAGACTTTCCCGTCAGGGGGTTGACAATAAACATATGCGCCGTAGACGGATTGGCTTCCATGGGAATCAGTTGAGCTGCCCTGGACAGCTTGTCTAGGGCGCTCGCAAGCCCAAGGGGTTTACCGGAGAGCATCGCCCCCTCGCTGTCGGCCAGAAACTCCCGCGACCGGGAAATGGCCATCTGGATTATCGTCGCGGCGATCGGAGCGAGGATCGCCATCAAAAGGAGTCCGAACACCCCGCCCCCCTTATCGTTTTCGTCTCTACCGCCAAAGCCGAAAATGGCGGCCCACTGCGCCATATTGGCCAGCATGACGACGGCGCCCGCGATCGTCGCCGCTATCGAACCGATGAGTATGTCCTTGTCCTTGATATGAGAGATCTCATGGGCGAGGACGCCCTCGAGCTCATCTCTGTTCAAGATACGCAGTATCCCTTCGGTCACGGCGACGACAGCGTGCTTTTCGTTTCGCCCCGTTGCGAAGGCATTGGGCGTATCACTGGGAATGATGCAGACACGGGGGGTCGGGATACCCGCCCTCAGGGCCAAGTTCCTCACCAAGGCATAAAGCTCAGGGGCCTCTCTCTCCGTGACCTCATTTGCCCCGTACATTCTCAGCACGATCCTATCGGAGTACCAGTAGCTCACGAAGTTCATTACTGCTGCGAACAAAAAGGCGATGACAACACCTTGGCGGCCGCCGATCCATCCGCCGATCAACATCAGTAGACCTGTGAGGGCACCCAACAGCAAGGCCGTTTTCAGGCTGTTCATGACGCTTAAAAAAACCTCCTTCTTTTTTCGGTGTATTATACTGATTTTAAGACCCGATTACAACGAGCCGTTCTTACTGTTTTTTGCTGAAAATAACCTCACCCTCATCCGTTATATCGACCACGATGTAGTCGCCTTCCTGGAATGCACCTTCCAGCAATTTTATGGCCAGTGCATCCTGGACTATCTTCTGAATCGCCCGGCGCAGAGGTCTTGCCCCGTAAACGGGACTGTAACCGACTTTTATTATATACCTCTTGGCCCTATCGGTTAACTCCAGGGTCAGTTTGCGGTCTTCGAGCCTTTTCTGGAGCCGGTCGATCTGAATCTCGATGATCCTCTCTATATCGCTGATCGACAAGGACCGGAAGAACACGATGTCATCCACCCGGTTCAAGAACTCGGGCCTGAAGGTCGCCCTTAGGGCCTCGAGGGTTCTCAGCTTCCTCTCCTCCTCGCTCATCGTGAAGTTCTGGACGAACTCGCCACCGATGTTGGAGGTCATGATGATGATCGTGTTCCTGAAATTTACCGTCCTGCCGTGTCCGTCGGTCAACCTCCCGTCCTCGAGGATCTGCAACATGATGTTGAAGACATCCGGATGGGCCTTCTCGATCTCGTCGAAAAGAACGACCGAATAAGGCCTTCTGCGCACCGCTTCCGTCAGGTACCCCCCTTCTTCATAGCCGACATAACCGGGCGGCGCTCCGATCATTCTGGCGACAGAGTGCTTTTCCATGTACTCGGACATGTCGATCCGGACTATCGCCTGTTCGTCGTCGAACATGAACTCCGCCAGCGCCCTGGCGAGTTCCGTCTTGCCGACGCCCGTCGAACCCATGAAGATGAAGGAACCGAGGGGGCGATTCGGGTCCTGCAGCCCGGAACGGGCCCTCCTGAGGGCGTTCGAGACCAGCCTCACTGCCTCGTCCTGGCCGACCACCCGCTGCTTCAGCCTCTCTTCCATGTGGAGGAGTTTCTGCGCATCACTTTCCAGCATCTTCGTAACCGGGATACCTGTCCACTTGGAAACAACTTCGGCTATATCCTCCTCGTCCACTTCCTCCTTCAGCATCTTCTTGTCTTTCTGTACCTCGGCAAGCCTTTTCTGCTCTTCTTCGAGCTTCCTATTGAGTTCAATCAACTTGCCGTACCGGATCGCAGCCGCTTTCTCCAGGTCGCCCACACGCTGGGCGTTTATCTCCTCGTTCTTGCATTCTTCTATCTGACTCTTGAGCTCCTGGATACTCTTGATAACATCCTTCTCTCTCATCCAGTGCTGCATCATCTGCTCTTTAGTCGCCCTCAGCTCTTCAAGGTCTTTATCTATCTTTGCCTCTCTTTCTCTGGCGCTGGGACTCTCTTCCTTCTTGAGAGACTCTTTCTCTATCTGGAGTTGGATTATCTTTCTTTCAACGGCGTCGATTTCCGCCGGCAGACTGTCCAGCTCGATCCGCAAGCGCGATGCCGCTTCGTCGATCAAGTCCACGGCCTTGTCGGGCAGAAAACGGTCGGTGATGTAACGGCTCGAGAGCGTCGCCGCCGCGATGATCGCGGAATCGGATATCCGCACGCCATGGTGAATCTCATACCTCTCCTTCAACCCCCTCAGGATGGCGATGGTGTCTTCGACAGTGGGTTCCTTCACGAGGATAGGCTGAAACCGTCTCTCCAGAGCGGCATCCTTCTCGATGTACTTGCGATACTCATTGATCGTCGTGGCACCGATGCAGCGCAGCTCCCCCCTGGCAAGGGCGGGCTTGAGCATATTGGACGCGTCGACAGCCCCTTCGGCTGCCCCCGCCCCCACGACTGTGTGAATCTCATCTATGAAGAGGATGATTTCACCATGGGACTCGGTTACCTCCTTGAGGACTGCCTTGAGCCTGTCCTCGAACTCTCCCCGAAACTTCGCTCCGGCGATCAGGGCACCCATATCCAGCCCGATGACGCGCTTTTCTTTCAGACTTTCCGGGACGTCTCCGTTCACGATGCGCTGCGCCAGGCCTTCCACGATCGCCGTCTTACCCACGCCCGGCTCCCCGATCAGAACGGGATTGTTTTTCGTACGCCGGGATAGGACCTGCATGACGCGCCTTATTTCTTCGTCCCTGCCGATCACAGGGTCAAAAGCCCCCTTACGGGCCAGATCGTTGAAGTCCCTGGCGTACCGCTTCAGGGCCTGGTATTTTTCTTCGGGATTCTGGTCGGTTATACGCTGAGTCCCCCGGATTTGAACGAGCACCCTCAAGATCTTATCTTTTGTCACACCGGCGGACTGGAGTATCCGTCCTACCGGGTCCTGCTTCAATTCCGCGGCGGCGATCAGGATGTGCTCCACGCCGACGTACTCATCCGTCATGGCTTCCGCCTCTTTGAAGGCGTTTTCCATCATATTGCTCAATCGGGGCGCGATGTACACCTGGCCACCTGCTCCGGACACCCGCGGTATCCTCTCCAGCATCTTCTCTATGTCCCTGGCGACGGCCCCGGGATTGGCGCCGAGCATCTTCAAAACCGCCTCCACAGTCCCCTCTGGCTGTTTGATGACAGCGAGCACAATATGCTCCACATCGACGGCTTGGTGTCCGAGCCGCTCCGCCGTCCTCTGGGCCTCCTGGAAGGCCTCCTGGGCCTTCAACGTCAATTTTTCAAACCTCATATAGATCCTCCTGATTCATTTCACTCAATTCCTTTATTACATCATTCCACCGGCTTTTCTATGCTGACGAATATCTTTCCCTTCTTGAACACCCTGACGGTTCCTGAAGATTCCGAGACGACGACGGCGATCGCATTGGTCACATTGGTGATGCCTGCCGCGGCGATGTGCCTGCTGCCGAGGCCTTTCGGAAAATCTTTTCCCTCAAAGGCGGCATTCAAGTGTGTCCCCGCTGTCAGTAACACCCCATTATCCTTCAGGATAAAAGCCCCATCGAGGGCCGAAAACTCCTTTATGGTATCCAAGAGCGCCGGATTGAGGATGTTTCTCTCCTCCTCCTTGTAACCCATGAAGGGGTTCATGATCATCTGCCGCGAAAATTGCAAGACCTTCTCGTGGTCCCCGATGACAAAGATGGTACCTATGGGACGCCCTTCCCGTCCCTGCGCCGCCAGCTCGAGGGCGATGTTGAGAACGGCCTCAAAAGCTTCAGGCTGGACTCCCTCGAAAATATCGCTTATGTACTCGGCCGTCAGAATCTCGAACTCCCTGCCGACATCGATCACGGAAACGCTGTCCACGTAACCGAACTTGGGAATACCGGTCAGACACACGACCTTGTCGCCTTTTTTCAGCAGACCCCCTGCAATCCCTTTGGTGATGGCGATCTTCATCTGCCCGACCCGTGTCAGGTTCAGGTTGGGAACCGTGATCGTCCTTGCTTCTTTCTTGAGAGCCTCCGGCAGGTTCGAGCCGTCCTTGGTGACCAGGATCATGTCGAAGCCTTCGCGCTTCAGTTCCAAAGCCCCGATGTCCTTGCAGGCGTCGGCATAGAGAAAAATCGCCCGTGACCCGACCTCCTTAGCGATGTCGTGGGCGCAATTGATGATAAGTTGACTCAGGTTATTCATGATTACCCCTTCTTTAGGGTCAGACGAACTAAACACCATAGCACCATAAGAACTCAACATTCTTGCCATAAATTAAACACGCCCTTCACCGATGTCAAGGCATGGGGTGAAGGGCGTGAGACGGTACGTCAGGCCTATGGGTTCGGGTGTTCGATGCCTAACTCATTCCTGTTTCTTAACCTGGCCCGACATCATCATCTGTTGCAGATTAGAAAGAGATTTTAAATTAGACGACCCCTCTATAGCCTTCACTGCAATATCCTCGACCTTCTGGTACGATTTTTCGAGCTGAGCGGAGAGTTTTGCAACCTGCTCGGCCTGCGCATCCACGGTTTTTTTCGAGCGCTTCGATACGGGAGATGAACACCTTTCTCTCTCCCTCAAATTCTTTTCGCAGCAGTTGTTCTTTCACCGTTGTTTCCTTTATGATTCTTTTCGTTGCCTATTTCACCGCCTTGTTGACTGCCGCTTCCAGTTCCCTGGGAAAGGCGCTCACCTGCTTCTACAGTTCCGCTATTTCTCTCTCCATCTGCTCTCTTTTCATCTCTATTTCTCTTTCCAGCTTCTTTTTCTTGTCTTCAAATATTTCAAATCGATAAATGACATTTTTCGTCAGCAATGTCCGGTTAGGAACTTGCATAAGGGGCTCCTGAGCCGGGTGGTTGG
>CAZRAC010000083.1:0-5811 GCA_964597995.1 uncultured Syntrophaceae bacterium
TTAAGCCCTGTCTGTAGGCCAAGGATGACAAATGGAGTATGCCGAGGTTGAAAAATTGACGTGTTATGGCAAGAGGTATTTCAAATCGACGGGTTTGTGGTATAGATATCAGAACTCCAAGAGTTGAGGCAGCACGAAGATGCCGACAAAAAACAAGGCCAAGCATGAGCTCATAGAAGAGGTCTCTTCGCTGCGGCAGAAAATCGCAGAGCTGGAGAGGGCCAATATCGGCCTCCTCAAGGAGGCAGAGGAACTGAGAAAAAGCGAGGGGAAATACCGAAACCTCGTCGAGTCGACCCTGGACCTGATCTTCATGGTCGACGAGAAAGGCAGGTACACCTACGTCAACCCGAGGTTCGAAAAAGTCACAGGTTATTCCATCGACGACCTGATCGGATTGCCTTTCATCCACATAGCAGCCCCGGAAGTCATCAGGTCTACGATAGACCGATTCAAGAGAGGCATGCACGGCGAGGACACGCCCCCCTATGAGGCGGACCTGATCCACAAAAACGGGGACAGGATACCGGTAGAATTCCTTGTGACGACACAATACGACGACCGGGGTATTCCGACGGGCAGATTGGGAATCGGCCGAGACATCACAGAACGCAGAAAGGCCGACCATGCCCTGAGGCAGCTCGCCGCCGACCTGGCGAAAGCCCAGTTTCTCGCCCACATCGGCAACTGGCGGTACGACATAAACACCAAGCTGTCCGTCTGGTCCGAAGAGATGTTCCGCATCGTAGGGCTCGAACCGATGCCGAATACGCCGTTGCGGATCGACCATAGAAGATACATCCACCCCGATGACCTGCCCAAATACGAAGAGGCCGCCCGGTCTGTCCTCGCAGGAAAGCAATCGGAAGTTGAACTAAGGGTTTTGCTCCCCGACGGATCACTGTGCTATGTCTTCGTCCGGGGGGAGCCGGAGTATGACCGGAACGGAAGGATCAAAGGTCTCTTTGGAACGACCCAGGATGTGACCGGCCGCGTCATGGCCGAACAGATGCTGAAAGCGCAAAGCGAACAACTCAGGATCCTTTCCGCGAAACTCTCCGAGGCCCAGGAGGCGGAAAGGAAGAGGATAGCGAGGGAACTCCACGACCAGGTAGGACAGAATCTGACCGTCTTGGGGATAAACCTGAACATCCTGCGGTCGGCGGTCAGCCGCGACAGCTTAACGGCGCGTCACAATTGTCTGTTGGACGACTCGCTGCTGCTTGTAGAGCAGACTTCGGAATTTACCCGCGACCTGATGGCCGACTTGAGGCCGCCCGACATGGACGATTACGGCTTGATCGCTGCCATTCAGTGGTACAGCGAGCGCTTCTCGATGAGGACCGGGATCGAAGTGATGATGAAAGGCGATGAAATACACCCCAGGCCGAGCGCCTACGTAGAAAACAACCTCTTTCGGGTCGTTCAGGAGGCCCTTACGAACATCAGCAAGCACTCCCGAGCAAAAAAGATACAGATAAGAATAAGCGTCGCCGAAGACAGATTGAAGATCAAGATAACCGACGACGGGGTCGGGTTCAACCCTGAAAAGTCCCGCATGTCCCCTGAACGCCGGTGCCTGGGTCTGATGAGCATGTCCGAGCGCACCGAGTCGATGGGGGGTCGATTCTCAGTCAGATCCAGGACCGGGAAGGGTACGGAGATCGCTGTAGAGGTGCCTCTATGAACATCAACGTCCTGATTGCCGACGACCACGCGATCGTTCGCGACGGACTTCGCTATCTTTTGGAAGCACAGGGGGACATCAAAGTAGTCGGCGAAGCCGCAACCGGTCGCGAAGCGTTGAAGAAAGTGAACGAACTCAAGCCCGACATAGTGATCATGGATATCGTCATGGCGGAATTGAACGGCATCGAAGCCACCGAGCAGATCTGCAGGTACCATCCGTCAACGCGCGTCATCATGCTCTCGATGCGTTCCTCGACGGAGCCCATCCTCCGCTCATTGAAAGCGGGGGCAAGCGGATACCTGCTGAAGGAAGCTGCGGGCCGTGAACTGGTTACCGCGATCTATGCGGTGCACGAGGGCAAACGTTATCTCAGCAACAAGGTATCGGACCAGATGGTAGGGGCCTACCTTAACCGGGAAGAAGGCCTGACAGACCCCTTGTCGACCCTCAGTCAGAGGGAACGCGAAGTCCTCCAACTCGTCGTAGAGGGCAAGACCAGCGCAGAAATCGCCGATATGCTGTTCCTTTCGATCAAAACGGTGAAGACGTACCGAAGCCGGCTGATGGCAAAATTGGACATCAAAGACATCCCCAGCCTCATCAAATTCGCCATTCAGCACGGAATTACCTCGATAGAGTGAAAAGGCCCATCCAAAGGTTCATAATTACATGTAAAGGGGGTTACAATGGATATCCATAGATTATTGGATGAGCTGCTCAGCCTTTCAATGGTGAAAGGCATATTGCGCATAGCGGTGATTCTTATTCTCACCTGGGTTGCGTTAAGGCTGGTAAAAAGGATTTCCGCCGGGCTTACCCGTCTGATCACGAGGCAGAACGAGGACGAGGAATTCCAGAAGCGGACAAGGACCCTCGGTAATGTCATCAGGTATGCCCTTATTTTCATCATAATCGCGGTTTCGGGCATCACGCTTCTGAGGGAACTCGGCATCGACATCGGTCCCATCTTAGCCACTGCCGGGATAGGAGGGCTTGCCGTAGGGTTCGGGGCCCAGTCCCTGGTGAAAGATGTCATCGGCGGCTTTTTCATCCTCCTGGAAGACCAGATCCGGGTGGGCGATATCGTGGAAATCGGGGGTAAAGGCGGGGTCGTGGAAAAGATAAGCCTGAAGACAACGGTGCTACGAGATGTTGCGGGGAACGTTCATTACATCCCGAACGGTCAAATCGTCGTGATTACCAACATGACGAAGGAGTACTCGAGATACGTTTTCGATATAGGGGTCGCCTACCGGGAAGACGTGAATGAGGTCATGAGGATCGTCGAAGAAATCGACGAAGAGATGAGGAGAGACCCGGGATTCAAGGACGATATCATCGAGCCGATCGATGTCTTCGGGCTCGATAAGTTTGCCGATTCGGCGGTCATCATCAAGGCCCGAACCACCACCCTTCCCGGCAAACAGTGGCGCGTCGCCCGCGAGTTCAACCGGAGGCTCAAGAAACGATTCGACGAGCGCAACATCGAAATCCCTTTTCCCCACGTCACGCTGTACATGGGCGAGGGAAAGGACGGAAAGGCGCCACCCCTCCGGGTCGTGAAAGAGGATTCCACAAGGCAGGAAGGTCCTTGATTTAAGGACCGGGACCGGGTACGCCCGGCCCCTCAGGTGTCATCTTCCGGGCTGGGGAGATTCCTGCCGACCCATTCCCGCCCCCGGATGAAGGTCAGAATCACGGCGAGCACCCCCAAAGTCACGAATATCGTGGTAAAGCCGATCAGTATGATCTCGCGGGCGACGTTCAATTCGAAAAGGGCGATGGCGGAAAAAAGAACGATGAGCACCACCTTCGTGAAAAAGGCGATCGCCGTCGCATCGGGAATCTGTTCGCGCGATAGGAATTTTTGAAAGGCCCTGGACGTCCAGACGGCAATCAGCCATCCGGCACCGAAGATAAGGAGCGCTGCGATGGTTCTCGGCAGGAGCAGGATTCCCCCCGCCAGCAGGTCGGACAAGAATTTGAGGTTCCAAACAATAAGGGCGAAATCGAAGAAAATCAGCAAGATCATAAAAAAGAAAACGTTTCCGATAAATCTGTAGAGCCCGTACCGCACGTCGGCCTTGGTAAAGGCCTTCCCCCAGGAGAACCTTGCCAGGAAACGATCCAGTTTCACGATTACGCACAACTGAACTACCAGACGCTTGACGAACCAACCGAGCAACCATCCTATGCCTATCAGAAGGATGCCCATGAACAGGGCCGGTAAAAAAGCCACCAGTTTTTTAGTGAGTTCCAGAAAAAGAGATTGCAGATTTTCACTCATCTCGCTTTCCTCCCGCCGCCTTACGTTTAAACAGAGAAGACCAGAAAGAGACCCTCTCTTCATATTCCCTCAACCACAGTACCGGACATCCAGCCTGCTCCGTGATCTGGCGCGTCAGTGACGCCCCGAAAAGGAGCTCGATGAAATCTCCTGTCTTCCCGCCCATGACCATCAGGTCCGCCTCCTTCGATTTTTTGACGATAGCTGCCAGCACGCTTCGCCTACGGATGACCTCTACGGACGCCGTTGGGGTGCTCCGGCGGACTTCTTCGTAGACCCGGTCCAGCCGGGCTTCCTGCTCAGCTTTCGTCATCATCGGGTCGAACACCACCGTGACGGCCAGATCGGCGTTGAAGTAATCAGCCAGCACGGACGAGAACTCCATGGCCAAGCGGCTGTGGATATCGACGCCGAAGGGAACCACGATTTTTTTGACATCCCCGTCGCGAAAGGCGCCGTGGAGGATCGCAATCTCGCTCGGCAACTCATAGAGAATGGTGTCGATGAAGGAAGAGAAGACCCGTTCAAAGAAATCCGGATTCTGCTGCCTTCCCATCACGATGAAATTGCAGTTTTCTTCCCTCGCCGTATCGACGATCCCCTTCGAGAGGCGGTGCGAGACCCTGACGATAGTACGGGCGGGAACGTCGGCTTCCGCAGCCATGGTTTCGGCCTCCAGCAGCAAGGGCCGGTCCGCCCGGGCTTCAGCGATCCCTGCGGCAAGCTGCTGTCCCTCATGGACTTCTACAACGTTCAGGAAAACTATCTCGGACTGGTGCTTCTTTGCAAGGGCCAGGGCGACGTGCGTCAGGCTGGCCGCAGTCCGCGGACTGGAAAGGCAGGCCAAGATACGGTACTCCTGTTTTTCAATCCGCTCCAAGGATTGTACCTTTTGTATATGGAGCACCTCCCGGTGGGAGGCGTACCCCTTGTACACGGCAAGCCCAGCGAGAATCCATGTCGCCGCGGCAACCCAGGCCTTATAACTATACTGAAACATATCTATAGCGAGGAAGAGTAACATGACGATCCCGATGATCGACAGCCAGGGATACAGCGGAACCATAAAGCCACGGTCCAGGTCGGGCCGTAATTTCCGCAGGCGGATCATGGCGATATTGACCTGGAGGAAGAGCAGCAGGAACATTATATCAGCTGCGCTTGCCACATCCTCGATGGGAAGGGAGACCGACATGAGCACGATGATGAACAGCGATACGAGGATGGCCCAGTGGGGGGTGAAATTTTTCGCGCTGACCTTGCTGAAGAAGGCGGGGAAATTGCGGTCCCGTCCCATTGCAAAGGCGACGCGGGAAGAGGAATAGATAGTCGCGTTTAGGGCGGACATAGTGGAGATCAGACCGCCCACCAGGATCATGACGCCACCACCGGTAAAGAATTGCCGGGACACCTCCACAAGGGCAAGCTCCTTGTGGCTTGCCAGGTAGTCCCACGGGGTTGACCCGTCCGGGGTGACCGACCCCAGGGCCACGACGGCGACAAGAAGATAGATAGGCACGACGATCGCCAAAGAAAGGAAGACGGCCCGCGGGATGTTTTTCCGGGGGTTTTCGATCTCCTCGGAACTCTGGGAGATGACCTCGAAACCCTGGAAGGCGATGAAGGTGAGACCCATTGCCTGAAAGACTCCGCCCCAGCCTTTCGCCATGAAAGGCTCGAAGTGAGACGGCCAGTCAGGCGTGCGGAACATCAGCTCCAACCCGAAACCGACAAAGACAACGAGAATGATGACCTTGGTGATGGTAACCAGATTTCCTATCTTCCCCGTCTCGGAGGCGCCCCGGTAATTCACCCAGGCGAAGACGAAGGCCAC
>CAZRAC010000084.1:0-5680 GCA_964597995.1 uncultured Syntrophaceae bacterium
CTCCCGGTGGTTGCCGGAAAGCAGCACCTCCGGGACTCGCCAGCCCCGGTATTCAGCGGGCCGCGTGAACTGTGGGTATTCCAGGAGCGCCGATGAGAAAGAATCCGTCTGGGCGGATTCCCTGTTTCCCAGCACCCCGGGTACCAGACGGGCAACGGCGTCGACAACCACCATGGCCGGCACCTCTCCTCCCGTGAGGACGTAATCGCCGATCGAAATTTCCCTGTCGACCAGATGGGTTCCCACCCGCTCGTCCACGCCCTCGTAATGCCCGCAGACCATGACCAGACGGGAAGCCTTCGACAACTCTAAGGCCGTTCGCTGATTGAAGACCTCTCCCTGCGGCGAGAGCATGATCACGACGGCTGATTCCCTGTCGGGGAAGATATGTTCGAGGGCGCGGGCTATGGGCTCCACTTTCATCACCATCCCACTTCCGCCGCCGTAGGGATAGTCATCGGCCATCCGATGCCTGTCTTCAGTATACTCCCTGATGTCGTGGACTCTTATCTCGATAAGCCCCTTCTCCTGGGCCTTTTTCAGGAGACTCGACTCGAAGGTCGACGCAAACATCCCAGGGAAGAGCGTGAGTATGTCAAACCTGACCATCCGTTTTACAAACCCTTATACAGCTTGACCACCATGGTGCCTTCATCGATGTCAACCTTGCGGACCACATCTTCAACGGCGGGCAGAAGAATCTCCCTCTCCCCTCCTCTGCAGACATACACGTCGTTGCTGCCCGTGGGCATTATATCCTCGACACGCCCCAGATATCGCCCCTCCTCCGTCACGACCCTCAATCCGATCAGGTCTTTCCAGTAGTATTCGCCGGGCGGGAGCTCTTCCAGTATAGAGGAAGACGCAAAAACATCGGCGCCGAACCAACGTCCGGCCGCCTCCGCGTCTTCGATTCCTTCCACCGTCAGGATGAATGTTTTGCCCTTTGGCTTGACACCGCGGACCTTAAACACCCTTCCCTCTTCCCCCTTTTTTCGGAGAACCACCTCGGTGAGCCGCGCCAGCGTTCCATCCGATTCCAGGTATGAAAATACCCTCATACCACCCTTCAGACCATGGGATGTCGTTACCCGACCGAGGATAAAAAGTTCCACGACCTACTCGACTATCTCCAGGACTGCCCTCTTCTTCATCTTGGCGGAAGCGGCGCTGAGGATTGTCCTCATCGCCTTCGCCGTCTTCCCACCTTTGCCGATGACCTTACCAAGGTCCTCCTTGGCGACCCTCAGCTCGATCACCGATGTCTGCTCCCCTAAAACTTCGGAAACCTCCACGGCGTCCGGGTTATCGACCAATGCCTGGGCAATGTACTTGATCAAGTCCTTCATCGTCAGCACCTCCACCGATACCATACCGGTTCGCTTCGTAGTATTATGAGCGTTTCAGCAAGAGAGCCCGACTGCTAAAACCTACTGGGCCTTCATTCCAGCCTGGATACCTTTCTTTTCGAGTAGACTTGAAACTGTTACCGTGGGTATGGCGCCCTTGGACAACCACTCTCTGACACGGTCTTCCTTGATGTTGACTTCCGCCGGTTCTTTCTTGGGGTCATAATTGCCTACGATCTCGATGAATCTGCCGTTTCTCGGAGATTCGGAGTTCGCTACGACGATCCTGTAAAAGGGCTTCTTTTTCGCGCCCACCCGCACCAACCTTACTTTAATCGCCATTCCTTCCTGTCACCACCTCCTGAAGAATTCTCCAATCGAACAACGTTGTAATTTAGCATAACTTTTCTATCATGGGAAGGGGAAATTCCCTCGCCGGAGCGCCTTCACCCCGCCCTTGGTCATTCTCTTCATGATCTTCCTTGCTTCCGCATAATTCTTGAGAAGTCTGTTGACATCCTGAACGGTCGTCCCACTGCCGCGGGCGATCCTTTTCCGCCTCCGACCGTCTATGATCTGGTAGTTCAATCGTTCTTTTCTCGTCATAGAGTCGATGATGGCGACCGTCTTCACCAGGTCTTTCTCATCGGGTGCAAGGTCCTTCACCGCCTTGACCTTGTTGAGGCCCGGTATCATGCCTATCAGATCCCGCAGCGAACCCATCTTCCTGACCTGCAAGAGCTGGTTTCTGAAATCTTCCAGCGTGAAGGTATCCTTCCGGATCTTCTTCTCCAGCTCCTTTGCTTCTCTTTCGTCGATGGCCGCCTTGGCCTTTTCGACCAAAGTAAGGACATCGCCCATGCCGAGTATCCGGGAGGCCATCCTCTCGGGATGGAATACCTCGAGGGCATCTACCCTCTCGCCGACTCCGACGAATTTGATCGGCTTTCCCGTCACGGCCTTGAGCGAAAGTGCGGCCCCGCCCCGGGCATCGCCGTCCATCTTCGTCAGGATCACTCCGTCTATCCCCAAAAGCTGGTCGAATTTTTCCGCGACCGAAACGGCATCCTGACCGGCCATGGCGTCGGCAACCAGCAGTATTTCGGACGGACGGACGACATCCTGGATCCTCTTCAATTCATCCATCATCTCGGTGTCTATATGCAAACGACCGGCCGTGTCGATGATAACCGTATCGTAGCCTCCCTTCTCGGCTTCTTTCACGGCCTCGGTACAAATCCGCACGGCGTCCATCCCGTCGGTCGAGGTAAAGAAACCCGCCCCGACCTTATCGGCCAGCACCCTCAACTGTTCTACCGCCGCCGGTCGGTATACATCGGCCGAAACAAGGAACACCCTTCTTTCCTCATTCTTCAAGTAATACGCGAGCTTGGCTGCGGTCGTCGTTTTTCCGCATCCCTGGAGCCCAACCAGCATGACCGGCGCCGGAAAACGATTTGCAAGCCTGAGATGGCTGCTCCCGCCGCCCATCAACTCGACGAGACGGTCATGGACTATCTTGACCACCTGCTGGCCCGGCGTTATGCTCTCCAGGACGTCCTGTCCGACCGTCCGTTGTCTCACGTCCTCCGTGAATTCCTTCACCACCTTGAAGTTGACATCCGCCTCCAAAAGGGCCATTCGGATGTCTTTCAACGCCTGGCGGACGTTCTCCTCGTCCAGTCGGCCGCGGCCCTTGAGCCGCCTGAAAACCTGGTCCAGTTTATCGGTGAGACTTTCGAACATAACGAAAAACCTTTAGATGTCAGCTTCCGGCATTAAGATTGACCTCTTCGGCTTGTCAGCCTCTAAACTCCTTGCTTAACCGGCTATGGGCCTGTCTCCTTGGCGACTACGCACTTCGCCTTCGTTTCCTTTTGGACGCGGTCCGCCGCCTTCTCGGCCTCGTCCAGTGCCCCTAGACCGACTACGATGACGCGGAAAAAAGTGCCCGACTTCAGTTCCCTCACTTCCACCGACGACTTGTACCCCATAAGGGAGAGCTTCTTTTGCAGTTCCTTTGCCTTCTCCTCGTCTTTCAGTGAGGCCACCCGCAAGACATAATTTTCGTGGGCCTCCGGTCTTTCCTTCTGCGCAGCACCCTTCGCCGTCTCCGGCTTCTCCGCCGCGACATCCCCTGGGCGACCGTCTCCGGGCTCCTTCCTCGCTGAGAGATTATCGTAGAACGTCAGTTTCACGTCCCCGTCTTCTTTTACAGCCTCTTTCACGTCCTCCGGCCCGACCGCGATCTGCGGTGAGACAGGCACGGCTGCGATCTTTTCCCGCACAAAGCCAGGGATAGCCCCTGTGATCTTCTCCGGGTACGTCTCGATATTTTTACCGACCATCACCCCGAGGACGAAGGCGATCAGCAAGAGGCAGGAGACCCCGAAAGTAAAGAGAACGAAACCGACCTTGCCCAGTCTGAGTTCGAACTTTCTCGGTCTCCGGATTTCCATGGGTGCATCACATCTTCTCGGGCGCCGTTACACCTAATATCCTCAAGGCATTCCTCAGAACAACCCCCACGGCATTCACCAAGAACAGCCTTGCCCTGCTCAATGCCGCGTCCTCGCCGACGACACGGTGTTTATTATAGTAACTGTGGAAGACCGCCGCAAGTTCATTCAAGTAAAAGGTATAGCGGTGCGGCTCGAGCGCCTGGGCGCTTCCTTCCACTACTTCAGGATACCGGCTGATGTATTTTATGAGCATAATCTCCTCCGGCAGCTTGAGCAGCTGAGGCTCTATCTCACCGTACCGGGGGACCGAATAACGACGCTCATGGGCGTTCTTCAAGATGCTGCATATCCGGGCATGGGCGTACTGGACATAATAAACCGGGTTTTCGTTCGATTGCTTTTTTGCAATCTCCAGGTCGAAGTCCAGGTGGCTGTCGGACCGGCGCATGAGAAAATTGTACCTCGCCGCGTCTTTCCCGACTTCGTCTACTACCTCCCTCAAGGTCACGAACTCGCCGGAACGGGTCGACATCGCCACCGGCTTTCCGCCGCGCAGGAGATTGACGAGCTGGACAAGGACGACCTTCAACGTATCTTTCTCCCTGCCCAGGGCCTGGATGGCCGCATACATCCTGGGTAGATAACCGTGGTGGTCGGCCCCCCAGACATCGATGATCTCTTCGAAACCCCGCTCATACTTGTTGCGGTGGTAAGCGATATCGGCGGCGAAGTAAGTAGGTTCCCCGTTTTCCCTGACGACGACACGGTCCTTTTCATCACCGAAATCGGTCGTCCGGAACCAGAGGGTGTTGCCCTCCCTGTAGATGAAGCCCTTTTCCTGCAGCTCCTCGATCAGCCTGGCGACGCCGTCGTCCCGGTAGAGCTCCTGTTCGCTGAAGTAGTTGTCGAAAACCACCCCGAAGGAGCGCAGGTCCTCTCGGATGCCGTCCATTATCGCCCCGGCGGCATAGGGGACAAAGAAAGAAAGGATGTCTTTCTCGTCGGCGTTCAGAAATTTGTCTCCCTGTATTGTTATTACTTGAGCAGCGAGATCCTGAATGTACTTTCCCTGGTAGTAATTAGGCGGAAAATCGACTTTTTCCCCCAACAACTCCCGGTAACGCAGATAGACGGATAGACCGAGCGTGTTCATCTGGTTGCCGACGTCGTTGATATAGTACTCTTTTGTCACGTCGCACCCTACCGCCCTGAGGGTGTTGGCTATCACGTCACCGATCACGGCGCCCCGGGCGTGCCCGATATGGAGAGGACCCGTAGGGTTGGCACTCACAAACTCCACCTGGACCCGCTTCCCCCCACCGACAGAAGACTCGCCGTAGCGGTCCCCTTGTTTTTCGACGTCTTCAAGAAGGCCGACCCACACGTCCTCCCGGAGGAAGAAATTGATGAACCCCGGGCCGGCAACCTCGACCTTCTCCAGTATCCCGTCCCGGTCGTCCAGATGGTTGACTATGATCCCGGCAACCTTACGAGGGTTCATCTTGACCTTAGAGGCAATGACCATCGCTACGTTGGACGCATAATCGCCGAAGGCATCCTCCTTCGTCGGCTCTATTCCGGGAGAAGGCGTTTCTTCTATCTTCAAGAGACCTTTCTCGGAAGAAACCTTGACCGCCTCTTCGAGCAGTATCGACAATTTCTCTTTCACAGACCCACCTACCTCACAGATATAAAAAAGTTGGCCCTGGGGCCAACCGCTGATGACTGACAAATCTCACTTTTTATCCCCGAAATCCGGGAAGTCGACCAAACCGTTACTTCAATCTCACTCCGCTCCCCTGACCGAGCATTAGCGCCTTCGCTGCGTTACTTACCTGGAATAAGGCACTGAAGTCAAGAGAATATATC
>CAZRAC010000085.1:0-5665 GCA_964597995.1 uncultured Syntrophaceae bacterium
TTCCTCCTGCTCTTCGGCCTCGGCCTGAGCATCCCCTTTGTCGTCTTCACCAGCAGCCTCCTTTCCATGCTGATGGACCGGTATCCGGTCATCGTCTACATCGGTGCGGCGATCCTCGGCCGTGTGGGAGGAGAGATGATCATGACGGACCCCTTTGTCGTCGGACTCCTGAACCCCTCAGATGCTATGCGATACGGCGTGGAGGCCTTTTTCACCGTCGGCGTGATCGTAGCAGGGAAGTTGTGGATACGTTTCATGAAAAAACCGGCCGCTGAGGTTTGTGAGACGGACCGGACAAAACCGGAGGCGTGAGCATGGCGGTCTTGACGATTTCGCGGGAATTCAGGAGCGGCGGCCGGGAGGTCGGGGCCGCCGTCGCCGAAAAGCTCGCTTACCAGTACGTGGGTAAAGAGCGGATCCTCGAGGAGATGGGAAAGGTCGGAGATCGGTGGAGGAAGATGGTGTTCGAACTCGACGAGGCGGCGCCCACATTGTGGGAACGCTACGACATGCAGTACAGGGGGTTCATCGCTCTGATCGAATCCGCAGTCTATGAATATGCATTGAAAGACCGTACCGTCATCATCGGCCGTGGCGGCAATTTTCTCCTCGAGGGGATCCCCCACGTCCTTCGGGTTCGCCTGACGGCACCGCTAGAGACAAGGATAGGGCGTGTGATAGCGAAAGACGGCGTGGACCGGAAGACGGCGGAGCGGCTCATCCAGAGGATAGACCGGGCGAGGGCCGGTTATATCCGGGCGCATTTTGGTAAAGAATGGCATGACGTTGAACACTACGACGTAGTGTTCAACACGGAGAAACAGCCCTTCGAGGAGATCGCAGACCTACTGGTCGAAATGCTGGAAAAGTGCGACCGGTCGGCGACGGTAGAGGGGATGAACCTTTTGTCGGGGCGCGCGCTTGCGGCCCAGATCAAGGCGGCAATCTGTACGAATCCGAAGGTCGTTATCCCCACGCTTAACGTTTTCTTCGACGGGAGGGAAGTCGTTCTCCGGGGGATCGTGCACAAAGAGAACCAGTACCGCTTGGTCGAAGGGATCGTTCGGGACCTTGACGGCAACCTGCCGGTCCGCAATGAGATCCGGCTCCACAGGGGCGCTTGAGCACGAAAGCGGGCGACTGCGAGAGAGGATGGGCTCAGCCGACGCAGGAGTTTTTATGGGTTGACTATTCGACCGGAATTTAGTAGAGAGAAACCGTCCAGATTCAGAGACCTTTGAAAAACGACCCTTCATGTCATTCCGACGGAAGTCGGAATCCAGAACAGATTGAAAACACTGGATCCCGTGTCAAGCACGGAATGACAGCGAGGCGATTTAGTTACAAATTCAAAGGTCTCATTCAAGGATTCGGATAAAAACACCTTTTTTTCAACTCCTTGACATAGGAGTGTTTATGGATGGATGGCGATTGAACCCCGTTGGTATGAATCAGCGGGGTTTTTTGGTCTGCGACCGCTTTTGATCACAGATCTATCATAAACTATCATTATCCATAGGAGGTGCGGTTATGCTTAGAAAACTTGCTCAATTTTTCACGTACGTCATGCGGCACTACCTGCCCGATGCTTACCTTTTCGCCATCCTGCTGACCTTTCTCTCAGCGATCCTCGCGTTGATCTTTACCGATGCGGGATTCATGAAGGTGATCACCACATGGGGAAAAGGTGTGTATGGAATCATCGCCTTTGCGATGCAGATGATCCTGATCCTGGTGACAGGCTACTGCCTGGCCCTGACAGGACCGGCGAGGAAGTTCCTCGATTGGGTGGCATCTTTTGCTTCCACACCTGTCAGGGGTGCCATGATCACGGCCTTTGTCGGAAGCCTCGGCGGCCTGATCAACTGGGGGTTTGGTCTGATCATAGGCGGTTTCCTTGCCCTCGAGATTGCGAACCGTACCAAGAAATCGGATTTCCCCCTCCTGATCGCGGCAGCTTACACTGGTCTCGGTATCTGGCACATGGGTTTTTCCGGCTCCATCCCTCTGTTGATAGCAACCCCGAATCACCCCCAGAACCTGATTGAAAAGGTGACGGGCCATATCACTCCGGTATCTGACACGATCCTGGCATCCTGGAATCTCATGCCAGCGCTTTTCCTGCTCTTCACGATTCCAGTTCTTTTCTATTTTATCCACCCCAAGGAAGAGGATGTCATCAGCCTTTCCGATGAGCGGGCGAAGGAACTTCTCGGTGAAACCGTACAGGTTGAAAAGCCTGTGGACGCCACCCTGGCGGATCACGTGGACCATAGTTATATAGTCAACATCATCTTTGCCCTGATGGGCCTGATCTATCTTTATCTTCACTTCTCTACCAAGGGTCTGGACCTTAACCTAGACATCGTGATCTTCATCTTCTTCATGGCCGGTGTTATCCTGCATAAAAAGCCGATAAACTATGTCAGGGCCGTGAACATTGCCATCCGATCCTGCGGCGGAATCGCTCTGCAGTTCCCCCTCTACGGCGGTATCATGGGCCTCCTGATCGGCACCGGTCTCGCCAAGGTGATTGCCAATTGGTTCGTGGCAATTGCGACCAAGGAGACCTTTTACATGCTTCAATTCTGGGCGGCGGGCCTGATAAACATATTCGTTCCCTCCGGAGGAGGCCAGTGGGCCGTCCAGGGTCCCATCACCGTCGAGGCTGCGAAGTTGATGAACATCGATATGGTCAAGTCGGCCATGATGGTGGCCTGGGGAGATCAGTGGACGAATATGATCCAGCCCTTCTGGGCCTTGCCGCTCCTTGGTCTCGCCGGTCTTTCCGCCAGGGATATCATGGGGTACACAACGATGGTGCTGCTGTGGATGGGCCTGATCCTGACCACGTTCGCGCTGCTCATAGGCTACGGAGTCATATGATTGGATGAATGCAGTTGGGAAGCAAAGAGGCCGCCCCTTTCGGGGACGGCCTCTTCAATTTATAGCGCCGGCATGCTTCAGCCTTTAAAGCGGGACGACGCCGTCGAAGCACTTCAGGCAGAGGTCTTCCTTGGGGATTCCCAGGGCCTTTACGAAGGAAGAGATGCTGTTGTATTTCACCGAGTCCGCGTCGATCTCCTTCGCGATCCAGGCCTCCAGTTCCCGCTGCTTCTGCAAAGACCCGATATCCCCCGTTTTAAAGAAATGTCTGGCCGCCAGTTCCTCGGAGGAGCGAGTGGAGACCCCGAAATCGCAGGGATAGAGGAGGGGAGGGCAGGCGATCCGTACGTGTACCTCTTTCGCCCCGGCCTTTTTCAGGTCCTTGACCTTGTTGAGGATCTGCGTCCCCCGGACGATCGAGTCGTCGCACAGGACGATACGTTTTTCCCGGGCGGCGTAAGAGAGCACGGAAAGTTTGCGTTTCGCCATCTTTTCCCGTGCCCGCTGGGTGGACTGGGTGTAGCTCCGGTCGGCATATCGGTTGTACAGGAATACCTCTTGGTAGGTTATGCCTGAACGGCGATGGTAACCGAGGGCGTGGCCGATTCCCGACATGGGGACGGGCGCCACTATGTCGAACCCGGTGTCGCCTTCTTCGATGTCGCGCTGGGCGAGGCTTGCGCCTAGGTTGTTTCGCGCCTCCTGGACCGGAAGGCCGTCGATGACCGAATCGATGCTGGCCGTGTAGGCCCATTCGAAGGCACAGTGCGCCTTCCTGGGTGACGCGAGCTGCTTCAGTGAGTGGAAGCCCCCGTCGTTGAGCAGGACGACCTCGCCGGGGTGTACGTCCCGGACAACCTCCATGTCCATGTTCTGGATGGCCCGCGACTCCGAGCAGACCACATAGCGCTCCTCGTCCCGGCCGAGGATCAAGGGACGGAAACCGAAGACGTCGCGGGCGGCGTAAATGCCTTCTGCCGTCAGGGCGACGAGGGAGTAAGCCCCCTTTATCGTCCGTGCGACCTCGGTCAGGCCCGATACGACGTCCTCCGCTTCCATGATGATCTTGGCGATGATCTCGATGTTGTAACCCCGGTAGAAGGCATGGCCCTTCTCCTTCATCCGGCGGATGAGCTCATCGGCGTTGATGACGTTCCCGCTGAAGGCGACGGAGATGTCGCCGAGCTTCGACTGCCAGGACATGGGCTGCCGCTCCCAGAGGCTGACGTGCCCGATCCCCCAGTTTCCGGTGAGGTACTGAATCTCCTTGTCCGTAAAGGCCGTCACGACCTTTCCGTGGTGCGTGACCTGACGGATGTGGCCGTCGAAGGTTGCTATCCCGCAGTATTCTTGCCCCCGATGCTGGATGAAGTCGATACCGTCATAGATGTCGAGGGCGCAGGGGGCGTTGGAATAGATGCCGAAGACCCCGCAATTGTCCCGGATGTCTTTCATCTCGAATATCCTCTTTTTGAAACCTAACACCTGATTCTATTCTATATCCTTATGGTAGGCCTGCAAGGACTTGGCCCTCCCGTGCCCTTTCCGCAGGGCGGCGATCCCCTTTGCCGCCGCCACGGCGGCGGCGATCGTGGTGATGTAAGGTACCTTGTACTTGATGGCCGCCTTCCGGATGTAAGAATCGTCGTGCTTGCTCAGTCGGCCGCTCGGCGTGTTGATCACGAGCTGGATCTCTCCGTTCTTGATCCCGTCCACGATGTTGGGACGGCCTTCGTGCATCTTGAGGATGTGTGCCGCCTCTATCCCGTTTTCCAGCAGAAAACGGCGTGTCCCCTCGGTGGCCTTGATGTTGAACCCCAGTTTTGCGAACTCCCGGGCGACCTCCAGGACGCCGTTCTTGTCTTCCTTCTGGCCCACGGTTATCAAGACGGTCCCTTCCTTCGGCAAGACCTGCTGGGCGGCCTCTTCCGCCTTGTAGAAGGCGAGGCCGAAACTGTCGGCAAGCCCCAGCACCTCACCCGTGGAACGCATCTCCGGTCCCAGGACGGGGTCGACCTCCTGGAACATGTTGAACGGGAATACGGCCTCCTTGACGCCGAAATGCGGTATCGCCCGGTTCTTCAGGTTGAAGTCCGCGAGCTTCTTGCCCAGCATGACCTGGGTTGCGATCCGGGCCATAGAGATGTTGCAGACCTTGGATACGAGGGGCACGGTCCGCGAGGCGCGCGGGTTGGCTTCCAAGATGTAGACGACGTCGTTGCAGATGGCGTACTGGATGTTCATGAGGCCGACGACGTTGAAGGCCACGGCGATCCTCCGCGTGTATTCGCAGATGGTGTCGATGTGTCTTGCCGGGATGCTGATCGGAGGGATGACGCAGGCCGAGTCGCCCGAATGGATGCCGGCCAGTTCTATATGCTCCATCACGGAGGGAACGAAGGCGTCGGTGCCGTCGGAGATGGCGTCGGCTTCAGCCTCGACGGCGTTTTCCAGGAACTTGTCGACGAGTATCGGACGCTCCGGGGTCACGCCGACGGCCGCGGCGACGTACCTTTTGAGCATCTCTTCGTCGTGGACCACCTCCATGCCGCGGCCGCCGAGGACATACGACGGCCGGACCATGAGGGGATAACCGATGCGCCCGGCGATCTCGAGGGCCTCCTCCAGCGTGCTCGCCATGCCGGAGTCGGGCATCGGGATGCCGAGTTTTTCCATCATGCGCCGGAAGCGGTCCCGGTCTTCGGCGAGGTCGATCGTCTCGGGCGATGTCCCCAGTATCTTCACCCCCGCCTCCGCCAGTTCACCGGCGATGTTTAGC
>CAZRAC010000086.1:0-5455 GCA_964597995.1 uncultured Syntrophaceae bacterium
TGGTTCCTGCCGACTACCCTAACATATTTTGTCCAACTTGGGGGGTGCAGTCCATGTCGTCACGCAGGTGACCCTGGTCCTTGAAAGCATTTCATTCTTAGGCGCTTTTAGCTCCATTGTCATGTTTTTCCTGAAACTGCTTCCCTACACACTTCTGTGGGGACTCTTTACCTTCCTCTACATCTTCATGCCGAATACGAAGGTACGCTTTACCTCGGCTCTGCTGGCCGGCATCATTGCCGGCACGATCTTTGAGTTTGCGCAGTGGGTATACATCACCTTTCAGATCGGGGTTGCAAAAAACAATGCAATCTACGGCAGTTTCGCCGCTTTACCGCTCTTCCTTATCTGGCTCCAACTGAGCTGGTTGATCGTCCTCTACGGCGCCGAATTGTCCTTTGCCCTCCAGAATGTGGACACCTATGAATTTGAATCCGACGCACTGCAGGCCAGCCGCCGCCTCAAGACCCTGCTTTCCCTTCAGGTTACGCAGCGCATCGTTCAGAACTTCGCCCGGGGGGAAGCCCCCCTGACCGCCCGGCAGCTGTCGCACGAGCTTGAAATACCGGTCCGCCTTGTCAATGAAATCCTTTTCGAGCTGACGCAGAGCAACATCCTCTCCGTTACGGACGCCGAGAAAGACGGGGAACGGGGATTCCAACCGGCCCGCGATATTCACACGCTGACGATGCAGCATGTCATCGATGCCTTGGAGCTCAGAGGAATCAACATGATGCCCTTTGCCCATACGCCGGTATTTTCTGCCTTATTGGAGGCATCTGAAACGTTCCGGAACACTATTGAAAATCTGCCTGCAAACAAACTTCTGAAAGACCTCTAATCCAGGGAACGCAACGCGGAGAGAAACAGTCTGCAATACTTTTGGCATATGAGTGAAGTAATGCAGTGATAATCGTTTGCGCATAAACAGCTTAGTATACCACCTCGGCTTCGTCCAACCGCCTCGAACTGCACTGAACCGGATATGACCTCACAGTAAGTGTCCAGTCGGGTGTCAACTGCCTCCGGCTGTATTCGTTGAAAAAGTGCATTTCACTTGTGATAGCAGATTTCCGTCGGACATCCGTAAAACAGAGACGAAAAAGGCAGGGCTGCCTGTCGCTTTTCTGAAATTTTTATCGAGCCTACTTTCTGAACATCTTTATGTAGCTTTTGTTGACCCTGTCTTTTCTTCCTCAGTTCTACCAAGGGTTTTTGCCTTTTACTTTTTGCCGATAATGTGCTATGGAAAAAATATCCTCCTTCGTATGGTTGTGTTAGAACACTTCCCCGCATTACATTTCGGAGGATTCGCTTCGTCTTTCCTGAAATAATAGAAATAATGGTGCAGTGGAATAAAAGCAATAAGCGTAAACTTGAATTCTGAACATCATGATGCATCCTTCCGTCATAGCAAGGGGGGCGATCGCCCGACTCGGGATGCGGTCGTATCCCCTCAGTCTCACGTTCGAGGTAACCTGGCTCTGTAACCTTGCCTGCAGGTACTGCGACCGCCATACGCCGATGCGCAATGAGCTCAAGCGCGACCAGATCTTCCGGGCGCTTGCTGAGTTTTACAAGCTCGGAATGCGGTACGTGAGCATCGACGGCGGCGAAGCGCTGACCCATCGGCACGTGGACGAGATCGTGCAGTGGCTCGTCGAACGCCGCGTCTGGGTCTCCATGCATAGCAACGGGATTTTGGTGCCGCGGAAGGTCGATACCGTCCGCAAGCTGGCCAAACTCAAGATTAGCCTTGATGGTCCACGACACATCCATGACGCGATGCGTAGCGACGGTTCTTTCGATGCGGCATTGGCGGGTGCTCATGCCGCTAGGGAGGCAGGTGTTCCGGTAGAGATCACCTGTACGGTGGGTCGTCACAACTTTACTTCGCTTGAACAACTGCTTGACATTGCCGAGCCTCTAAGGATTCCCGTTGTCTTCCAGCCAGCCCTCAATAGTCTTTTTCGGGGAAGTAAGCGCGACGGTTCGGAGTGGGAACTCGACGGGCCAAGCGTTCGGTCTGTCTTCGCGCACATCGAGACACTGAAGCGTAAGAAGCGAGGCGTGGGGAACAGCTGGTCAAGCCTGCGCCATTTTCGCCGATTCCCGGAATGGACCCAACCCCCATGTGCCGCAGGCAGGGTATTTTGCACTATGGATCCGGAGGGCGTGCTGTTCTCGTGCGGAGAACTGGACCGCAGCGACCGTTCGAACAGCGTAGTGCGATTCGGGGTGGCCGGGGCCTTTGCGAACCTTGTGAGAAAAGGGTGCGGCGAATGCTGGAGCGCGCGGTTGGTGGAAGAAAACTATGCCTGGGGCTGCCGCATCGACCGGATGTTCCCTCCCCTCCGAACGCCGCCTTTCGGTCGCCAATCGTCTTGAAGAAAAAGGGGCTGCGGTCGGCCCATACAACCTTTTCCCTTGCCATCGTCGGTCATCTTGAATATAGTGTGACGCACTCTATATTCAACGATATTCAGTGAATAGCAAGGGGGTAAGGATCATGAGGTTTCGCAAGGCGGGAAAGGTCGCGGACAATCTCTGGTACCTCGGCCGTGAGGAGGCCGGTGTTTACGTACTCGAAGGCAAGGCAAGCTCGATACTGATCAACGGCGGACTCAGTTACATCTTACCGGATGTTCTCCGGCAGATGAAGGAGTTCGGAATCGACGCCGAAAAGATCGATAAGATTCTTATCCTCCATTCCCATTTCGACCACGTGGGCATCATTCCGTATTTCAAGAGGGCTTATCCCGCTATCGAAGTCTGCGCTTCGGAGCCGGCCTGGAAGACGCTCGCGATGCCCAAGGCTATCGAGGTCATCAACAGCTTCAGTAGGCTGAGCGCGAAGCATGTGGGCCTGGAAAGTGAGTTGGCGCCTTACGACATCGACTGGCGTGACGACATCAAGGGAAAGACACTTGCAGAGGGCGATAGAATAGAGCTCGGGGGTGCCTTCCTCGAGATCATCTACACGCCGGGCCATACCAACTGTTCCATCTCTGCTTATGAACCGAACCTGAAGGCGATGTTCGCCTCCGACGCGGGGGGCATTCCATACAGGGATACGTCTTTTCCGTCGATGAATACGAACATGGACCAGTATCTCCAGAGTCTGGAAAAACTGAAGGTCTACCCGGTCGCCTATCTCTGCGCCGACCATTACGGCTACATCACCGGAGAGGAAGCGGGAGGTTTCATCGACCTGACTCTTCGGGAGGGCCGCAGATGGAAGGCTTACATGGAGGACGTGTATCGCAAGTTTAACGGCGACATCGACGCGGCGAGCAAGGCGACAAATGAGTATTTCTACAAAGAGATGCCCGATTACTTCATCGCCCCCGATATCCTGGAGAGCGTATTCAGGGGGATGTACAAGTACATCTCAAAGAACATCTGACCCGCTTTGCCGTCATTCCTGACCGGACCCCGTCCCGTTTTTACCCCGGTCCAGCTCCTCGAGGATCGCTTCCCGCACTTCGGGAGACGCATCTTCCCGGAGGCGCTCGAGGAGAAAACGTCCTATCCGCATGTTCCCGGGTTCTGCCGTCCTTGCCAGGTAGCGGCAGGCCGTGGCCCGGACAAGGGGCGCAGGGTCGTTAACAGCGTATTTCTCCAGCGTCTCCCTTTCACCCAGACCTGCGAGGACCACCAAAAAGTGACGGCGGGTTCCGGGAAACCTGCAGGTCTTCAGGCATTCGACGAGCTCAGGGGTGATATGTGCCCCAAGCTTAAGGCCGAGCGCCCAGGCCGCCCAGACCTGCTCCACCTCGTCGCCGACATGGAGAAGATGCCTCTGTGAGGTGGTGTCGATTTTGAGGACACTCTCGAATGTGTCGAACCTCTCTGCCGGAAAAGGGAAAATCTTTTTACGGCTCATCGAATTCCTCCGACTGTTTTCCATGTGGTTTGTTGCCTTCTTGTGAACTAATGGGACGCATTGCCTTTTCTTTCCCCTGAAAGATGCTGCCCGCTGTGATGGAGCGCTCGGAAGGTGACATTTGGGGTGAATTGTGCTAAGTCACCCGGAACAGGCCGGAACCGAGGAAGCGGCCGTAGACTACACAGGAGTTTTTTATGACCACACCCGAAGGAACCCCTCAAAAAGTCAGGATAAACCAGCAGAACCTTTATAAGGAAGAAGTCTTTACCGACATAAGGGTCGCCGCCATCCGTCAGCTTACCCCGGTCAAGACAAACGGGGAAGTCGACAAGAGCCGGAAAATCATCTTTTTCGGGCAGACGCAACTGGTTTCGCCCCACGGCCCTCTTCCAATCCAGTTCCCCATCGAGGCGAAAAACCTCCATGAGGCGATAGAGAAATTTCCTGAGACCATGCAGAGTTTCATGGAAAAAATGATCGAAGAAGCCAAGGAGATGCAGCGTCAGGAACAGTCTCGTATCATCGTCCCCGGCGCGAGCGAAAGCGGAGTCATCCTGAAATAGCCTTGCTTTTAGGTTTTACTCCTCCGCACAGGTATTCTCGATGTCGGGGGAAAAGGAAGTATGTTAATCGTACCCCAACTCCGCCAACCTCGCATCGTCGATGCCGATGAAATGGGCGACTTCGTGCACCACCGTGATCTCTATCTGCCGCTCCAGTTCTTCGACCGTTCCACACATCTCTTCGAGGGGTTCCTGAAAGATGAATATACTGTCGGGATAAAGAGGCGGCTGTGTCTCGGAGCGCTCCAGGAGCGATGCTCCCACATAAAGACCGAGGGGCAGGGGTTCATCCGGCGGGATGCCGAGCTCTTCCAGCATGTCCCTGGGAGGGCGTTTCCTGACGGTGATCAGGACGTTTTTTAGATGACGGCGGATCGGTTTTGGGATGCGGTTGACGGCCCGCCTGACGACCTTGTCGAATTCCTTCTCGCTCAGTTTCAACTCTAATCCCCGGCAGTCTGAGTCCGCCCCGAGAGGGCTCGTGACGGGATAATTATGTTTCCCCTCAGGTTGTAGAAGGCGACTCGATTTATGATCAGGGTAAAAAGATCGGCGGCACTTTCGCCTTGAACACCTCGACCCTCTTCCATACCTTGCCGACTACATAGGGCTCCACCTTGAGCCAGCCGTCCAGTTCTGCACGGGAAGGGAAATCCATGACCATGACGGAGCCAACCATGTTTTCCTCGTCGTCCAGCATGGCTATGCCGTACAGGGCCTTGCCCTCGGCCTTCATCTTCGCCACTCCGGCGAGATGCGCCTCCCGCTTGGCCATCCGTCTCTCCATCGCCTTGTCATCCTTGCCGTCGTAACCAAAAACCAGGAATTGCATGATACCCTCCTTGATCAGTTGACCGAATGGATATTCTTGAATTGCCGGCAAACTCACCAATGTTATCAGCCAAGCTTTCCGACAAAAGAACACATAAAAAACGAAAAATCAAGCAGGACGTCCCCGTAAAAAGTCCAAAAACATCATGCCGGACTTGATTAAGCCTGCCCC
>CAZRAC010000087.1:0-5438 GCA_964597995.1 uncultured Syntrophaceae bacterium
CATCTCCACGACGGCGGCCTTCGTGGTCGCTGCGGCGGGAATCACCGTGGCGAAGCACGGCAACCGTGCCGTTTCAAGCGGCTCCGGGAGCGCCGACGTCCTCGAGGCCCTTGGTGTCAAGGTCGACGCCTCGCCGGAGGTCGTGGAAGAGTGCGTCCAGCAGATAGGGATCGGCTTCCTCTTCGCACCGAGGCTTCACGGGGCGATGAAATACGCCATCGGTCCACGCCGGGAAATCGGCATCCGGACGATCTTCAACATGCTGGGACCGCTGACGAATCCCGCCGGGGCCACCGCCCAGCTCATCGGCGTCTACGACTCAAAACTGACGGAGATGTTCGCCGGGGTACTCAAAAACCTCGGGACAAAACGGGCTTTCATCGTCCACGGTTTCGACGGCCTCGACGAGGCCACGGTCACCGCCGAGACGCGGGTCTCCGAGCTGAAGGACGGTATCGTCACCACTTACAACATCGACCCCGTCACGTACTTCGGTGAGGCATATGACGGCAGGGACCTTCTGGGCGGCGATGCCACGGTCAATGCGCAGATTACGAAGGACGTCCTCACGGGGAAGGACGGCGCGCCGAGAAAAATCGTCCTCCTCAACGCCGCGCTCGCCATCGTCGCCGGGGAAAAGGCAAAGGACATCCGCGAGGGCATCGCCGTGGCGGAGGAATGCATCGACAGCGGCAAGGCGATAAAGAAGCTCATGGCCCTTATCGAGATGAGCAACAGTTGAGGATAGGGGTCGATGGTCGAGTACAAAAGATGATTCTGGACCAAATCGTAGAAGCGAAGAAAAAAGAAGTCGCCCGTCTAAAAGAAATCGGGTCGATACCGACTTTCGAAAAGCTCGTGAGAGACCTGCCGCCGACGAGGGACTTCGGCAAAGCCCTCACAAGCGGGGACTGCGCCATCATCGCGGAAGTAAAGCGGCGTTCGCCGTCAAAAGGGTTGCTCTGCAAGGACTTCGACGTCTCCGTCCTTGCCCGGACCTACGAAGCGCACGGCGCGGCCGCGGTCTCCGTCCTTACGGACAGGTCATTTTTCGGGGGAGACGACGCCTACATCGCGACGGTGAAAAGGGCCTGTGGCCTCCCTGTCCTGCGGAAGGACTTCATCATCGACGCCTACCAGGTTTACGAGACCCGTATCCTGGGCGCCGATGCCTTGCTCCTCATCGCCGCCATCCTCGAGAAGCAGGAACTGGACCGGCTCCTTCGACTCGCCCGGGCACTCGACCTCTCCGCGGTCGTCGAGGTACACGGAGAAGAAGAGATAGAGGCCGCCGCGGGCGCCCAGATCATCGGGATCAACAACAGGGACCTGAAGACCTTCACGACGAACATCAACACAAGCCTAAGACTCGCTCCCCTGCTCCCTCCAGGTAGAATCGTCGTCAGTGAAAGCGGCATCGAGAACCGGGCCGACGTCGAGCTCTTGATAGAGGCCGGTATCCGCGCCTTCCTCGTCGGCGAGACGCTGATGCGGGCGGGCGACAGGGGCGCCAAGCTCAGGGAGTTGGCGGGAAAGTGACGGAGATAAAGGTCTGCGGTATCACCAACCCGGAGGACGCGCTTCATGCCGTGGAAAGCGGCGCCGACGCGCTCGGGTTCATTTTCCACCCGGCAAGCCCCAGGTTCGTGGCGCCCCAAAGGGCGCGGGATATTGTGAAGGCCTTACCGAGGGGGGTTGCGAAGGTCGGTGTTTTTGTGAACCGCGACATCCGGGAAATCAAAGAAACAGCCGAATTTTGTGAACTGGACTTCATCCAGCTCCACGGCGACGAACCGCCTGAATACTGCCGGCATTTTGCCCCGGAAGTCCTGATAAAGGCCGTTTTCCCGGACGAAGGAATCGACCTTGAAGATCTGAGCCTTTACACCGTAAAAGCATTCCTTGCGGACAGGAGGACCCCGGGGCGTCACGGGGGCACGGGGGAAAAGGCCGACTGGAAAGCGGCGAGGACCATCGGCGCTGCCGTGCCGTTGATCCTCGCCGGGGGACTCAACCCGAAAAACATCGCTGCGGCGATCGAGGCCGTCGCGCCGCTCGCCGTCGATGTCAACAGCGGGGTCGAGGCCTATCCGGGGAAGAAGGACCCGGAAAAGGTGGAGGCGGTCATCGCCGTCGCCCACGCCGTGGCGATGAAAGAAAAAAAGAGGATATTCGGTAAAGGATGCGCTAAACTCTAAAAAGGACCGATCATGCAAAAAACATTACCCGACAGAAAGGGCCACTTCGGGCCGTACGGGGGACGTTATGCGGCGGAGACGCTGATGCCCGCCCTGATCGAGCTCGAGAAGGCCTATCGCGAGGCTGAAAGGGATCACGACTTCCGGGCGGACTTCCGCCGGTACCTGGCAGAGTACGCGGGGCGGGAGACCCCGCTTTACTTCGCCCGGAGGCTCACGGAAAAACTCGGCGGCGCCCGGATATATCTCAAAAGGGAAGATCTGAACCATACCGGCTCCCACAAGATCAACAACACCCTGGGCCAGGCCTTACTTGCGCGGCGCATGGGAAAGAAACTGGTGATCGCCGAAACAGGCGCAGGCCAGCACGGCGTCGCCACGGCCACCGTCGCGGCCCTTTTCGGGATGGGATGCCGGGTATTCATGGGCGAGGAGGACATCCGCAGACAGGCGCCGAACGTCTTTAGGATGAAGATCCTCGGAGCCGAGGTCGTCCCGGTCCATTCGGGGACGGCGACGCTGAAAGACGCCATGAACGAGGCGATGCGCCAGTGGGTCGCCCACGTGCGCGACACCTTTTACGTGATCGGCACGACGGCGGGGCCCCATCCGTACCCGATGATGGTCCGCAACTTCCAGAGCGTCATCGGAAGGGAAACAAAAAGACAGATCCTGAGGCAGGAAGGAAGGCTCCCCGATTATCTCATCGCCTGTGTGGGCGGCGGGAGCAATGCGATGGGTCTCTTTTACCCCTTCAGGAAAGACACGGCGGTGTCCCTGGTCGGCGTGGAAGCAGCCGGCAAGGGGATCGCCACGGGGCTTCACGCCGCGAGCATCTCGGCCGGCAGGGTGGGGGTCCTCCACGGCAACAAGACCTATCTCCTCCAAGACGACTCCGGCCAGGTACGGGACGCCTATTCCATCGCGGCCGGACTCGACTATCCCGGCGTGGGGCCGGAACACGGCTATTTCCATGCGACCGGCCGGGCCAGGTACGTCAACGTCACTGACGATGAGGCCGTACAGGCATTCATGGAGCTCTCGCACCTCGAGGGAATCATACCCGCCATGGAGAGCGCCCACGCGGTCGCCTACGCCATGAAGCTGGCCCCCGGACTCGACAGGGACAGGATCATCGTCATCAACCTTTCGGGCCGCGGAGACAAGGACGCGGCCGTGATCGCCGAAAGCATGGAAGGAAGACAGACATGAAGCGGATCGAAAAGGCGTTCCGGTCGCTCCGGGCGAAAAATGAAAAGGCCCTTATCGCCTATGTCACGGCAGGCGACCCGTCGCTGGAGAAAACGGAAGAGGTCCTCCTTGCCCTCGACAAGGCCGGTGTCGATATCCTGGAGGTCGGTGTGCCCTTCTCCGACCCGACGGCGGACGGCCCGGTCATCCAGGCCGCGTCGCAGCGGGCACTGAAGAACGGGGTCACCCTCGACGCCATCCTCGACATGGTCGCGGCCCTGCGCAGGGCGAGCGAAATACCCATCGTCCTCTTCGGTTATTACAACCCGATTTTCGCTTACGGAAACGAGAGGTTCGCGCTGAAGGCGAAGGAGGCCGGGGTAGACGGGATACTCGTCGTGGACCTGCCTCCCGAAGAATCGGGGGAACTACGGCGGTACACGGACAGGGAGAAGATCGATTTCATCTCCCTCGTCGCCCCGACGACCGGGAACGACCGGGTCGAAGAAATCGCAAAAAAGGCCTCCGGGTTTATCTATTACATCTCCGTCACCGGCGTCACGGGAACGGCGAGGCCGGAAATCGAGGACATCAGCCGTGACGTTGCAAGAATCCGCAAAAGGAGCGACCTCCCCGTTGCCGTCGGTTTCGGGATCTCGACGCCCGAGCAGGCCCGCCGGATCGCGCCTCTCGCCGACGGCGTCGTAGTAGGCAGCGCCTTCGTCAAGCTGATCGAAGAAAACAGCGGCAGGCGCGACCTTGCCGACGTAGTCTTCTCCTTCGCCAGGGGCCTCAAGGCGGCGCTCCCCTGAGACGCTTTCATCACCCCGGTCATGTCGGTGTCAGGGTTATCAAGACCTCCGCGCCGTAAGGCCTTCGACCTTTTCGGCGACATCGCCATAAGCATACCCTGCGTCTTCTATGACGCATAGAAATACCTCTCCCCTCGCAAACTGTTTCTGGTCGCGATAAATTGAGCCAAAAATGGTCGTCAGGAAGTGAGTAACTTTGGGGCTTGAGAGTATGACCGCCGAGAAGAAGATAGCACAAAAGAGACTCACATTGCTACAACTTGCAGAGAGAATCTGTAACGTGTCTGAGGCATGTCGTCACCACAGCGTCTGACGGAGCCTGTTCTACGAGTATAAGCGGGCCTTTCAGGAAAGGGGCTTTGACGGCCTCATGGACAGGCCTCCGATCCCCAAGAGCGTTCCCAATGAGACGCCTTCCGATGTAAGAGAGAAGATAATCGCCCTTTCTCTGAAGCATCCAGCCTGGGTTCGAACCGGGTCCGCGTATCCGATAATCTTCGCTTAGAGGGCATCTTCGTAAGCCCCAGCACGGTCCGCAACATCTGGATAAAAGAAGACCTCGTGACACGCTATAAACGGCTCCTGCGGCTCGAAGAAGAGAAGAACGGCCAGGATGTCGACCTCACCGAGGAGCAGATCCGCTTTCTGGAGAAAGCCAATCCCTGCTTTCGGGAGCGCAGAGTCGAGCATCGCCGCACCAAGGTGGCCAGACCCAGGACCAACGGCTTTGTGGAGCGATTCAACCGTACCGTTCTCGATTAATTCCTACGAGAGGCCGCACCGGGGCTACCGCAACGTGAGTTTTACGTATCAGTAAACAATCGGTTGCCTGTTTATTTTGCGCCTCTTTATTTCCTCTTTGCTCATATGTTGGGGTTCGCCTTTGGCTTTCTTCTCTTCCCTCCACGCGGCTATATCTTCGGCATCCCGTTTCTGTTTTTCCGCAAAGGCTTCATCTGCCTCTTTCTTGGCTATCGCATCGGCTTCCTCTTTCTTTTTCTTCTCTTCAGCTTCTTTTTTAGCCTGTTTCTTGGATTCGATTTTCTTATCTATCTTTCCCGCAGCCTTTTTTGCCGCCCACACAGCTGGGTTCTCGGCCCGCGCCAGGTCGGCTATAAAATAAAACGAAATGCCAAACACAAAAAGAGTTGCGATCATAACTACCATAACTTTTTTCATCTTCTGGACTGCACCCCTGGAGTTAGACAGTTTTGGTTAGGGCAGTCGGACAGGGGTT
>CAZRAC010000088.1:0-3801 GCA_964597995.1 uncultured Syntrophaceae bacterium
CCCTGGACATCCACCGCGTCAGGATGGCGCTCTCCCCCTGAGCTACGTGCCTACAGCTTTTATCCGCCCAACTTGCGCTCTCTACTAACAATAAAACTCTGTTATGTCAAGAGAAATATCACTTTTTTGCGGACGACGGTACATGGTTGACCGATTTCAACCCGATGGAAATGTAGTTGATACCGGAGGCCACCGTGAAAAGCGCCGTGACCCAGTAAATGACATCGTCCAGGTAATGGGAACGAAGGTCGATGTCGAGTAAAAGACTCTTAAAGCCCAGTGCCAGGAAAACGGTCAGCAGTTGCAGGGTCGTCGTTATCTTGCTTATCAATGCGGGCTTTACTTCAAAGGGTACGGCCATCAGTACCAGGATGAATATGCCGACCAGGATGATACAATCCCGACTGATTACGATGACGGTCAACCAGCTCGGGATGATCCCCAACGCTGAAAGCGTGACGAAAGAACTGATGATCAGCGCCTTGTCGGCGATAGGGTCGAGATAGGTACCCAGGACCGTTTTCTTGTTCAGGACACGGGCAAGAAATCCATCCAACCCATCGGTGATTCCCGCGATCACGAAAACGACGAGGGCCTTGAAAAAAGAAGACTGGATCAGCAGGATGACGATGACCGGCACCATGATGATGCGCGACAAGGTCAAGATGTTCGGTATATTAATCACGCCTTCTCAGCACGTCCGGTCTACTTAAACCAGTTGAAAAAGCTGCTCTCGGTTTCCGGCGGAGATGTTTCGTCCGAGCCGAAGGCCTCGGCATCTCGCTGCTTGTTCCAGTCCACCCAGTCTTCACGGTCCTCTTCTTCCGTGAATGAACGGGGTTCCCCGGGAACACCCGTCGGGCTGATGGCGATCTGCTGCATGGCTCCGACAATCTTGACCCACTCTTCCATGGTCACTTTCCGGGGACCGGGCACGGAAATGGGGCCGGATACACTTTCCGGCGGTCCCGGTTTCGTCGTTGGCTGTTCCGTCGCCTTCCCACCGCCCCAAACTGCCACCTCACCTTCGTAAACCCTGACAAGAACCGACCGGTCGTCGTTCACGTTCATCCTGTATATCGTCCCCCTGACCCCCGCAACGGCGTTCTCACAGGAGACTTCGATGCTCGGCTTTACACGAAACGTCTTGCTCACGTTCGTCCATGTCTTCCCCAGGGCGACGTTCACCCGCACGGTACGTCTGTTCGCTTCTTCGTTGACGTCGATCTGGACGACCTTGAAGCTGGTATTTTCCGCGAAGCGCAGGCAGCTACGGTCGGGCAACGTGATTTCGAGCCTTGAATTGGCCTCCGTGACCACCTGATCGCCCCCTCTCAGGGTGTTCCCCGTCTTCAGAAGGCGCCATCCGCCGTCCGCCGAGGCCAATTTGGCCGTCCCTTGGAGGGCGGTCACCACAGCTTCACCCCGGCCCATCTTTACGGCCACGGGTTTCCTTGCGGATTCGGCATCAGGACAGAGAAACAGCGAGAGCAGGAGAAAGAAAAGAAGGCAAAATGAGCGGAGGATCCGCACCAGCTCAAACTTTCTTTTCAGAACCACTTCCATAACCAGCAACCTCCTTTGGCCGGCGGTCTTCCGACGAAATCTGGGCCGTCCGGAAAACTCACCATCGCTTTATCGACAATTTCTGCGACGATCGGCTCGTAGTCCAAAAAGGACTTCATTTCCTGCCCTTTGCGCGTCAGGTCGTAGTTCTTCCTCGTCTCTTTCCCCCGGGCCTTCCATATCGTTTCCCCCGTCTTGGCATCGCGCATCTCAAACCGGGCCGAAACGGTGGTCCGGGCAGAGACAAGGCCATATGTGGTCTTCCACTCCTCCAGTGTGCAATAAAAAACGGCGTCTACTTTCAGAAGGTCGCCGACGATTTTCGGCGGGACCTTGGCGCCGTTCTTGTAAGACCCGGAAAGTTTCTCGTCGAGCACGGAAAGAGGAATCTTCGGGTATCCCTTGAAGAAGATCTCTTCGAGTATCCTTTCCCTGAGAATCCGGGCTGCCTGGGCGTCGGAAGACTTGTTCTCGACGGGAAGCACCGCGATGAGGCGGACTACGGGTTTCTTGCTCTCCTCCGGACGGACGGCCCCGGGTGTCTTCTTCCCGCAACCGATAAAAAAACAGAGAAGCAACACCAGAAAGACCGTTGCACTTCGTAATCTAAGCATATTCGGACCGATGGCCTTTGGGATCGTTGTCAGTCGTTTCTCCTCTTCAGCTTTTCTATTTCTTCGCGGATGACCCGCTCTGCGATGGTGGGGAAAAGTTCTCTGGCTACCTTTTCGGCGACGCTGCGCACTTCCTGCAAGAGCCGCTCATCCTGAAACGTCCCGATTGTTTCCCCCTCCGTAGGAGATTCGGGCTCCTGTTCAACTACATCGACGAGGTCATATATCTTCTTTGGCTCACCGCCGCTATCCACCAAGGGACCCACCTCCTGCCGTGATCATCGAAAACCCCGGAATCTTTCCCGGCGTGAGTATCACAGTCATACCGACAGTTCAAGGGTTTTCGCCGGAGTATCAACGTCTTTCCTCAAGCAACTTCAATACCTCCCTGTATACCTCTTTCTTCGGCAGACCCGTCGCTGAGGCTATTTCCCGGACCAACTCCTTGGCGGAAAGATGTTCGCCCCCCATGTTCAACTCTTCAAACAAGGTGCGGATCTTTTCTCCTCCGGCGGCGTTGTCTCCTGTCTCTCCGCCGGCCACGACAAGCGTCACCTCACCCTTCAGTTCCCGGCCTTCCAGGCCGTCAATGATCTCGTCGAGGCTACCTCGCCGGATCTCTTCGAAAACCTTAGTCAATTCCCGTGCAAAGACTGCCGTCCTGTTTCCCAAGACATCGCGAAGGTCCTTGAGAAGCCCCATGATGCGCCGGGGGGACTCGTAAAAGATCATGGTCCTCTTTTCATTCCTCAACGATTCCAGCAAGAGCCTGCGCTTGGCCGTCTTCACGGGCTGGAAACCGATGAACACGAAACTGTTCATCGGAAGACCGGCGACACTCAAAGTCGCTATAGCTGCGGAGGCACCCGGGACCGGGACAACCTGTATGCCGCGGGCAAGCGAGCGATTGACGAGAACGTACCCGGGGTCCGAGATACCGGGTGTTCCGGCGTCGGAGACATAGGCCACATCTTTTCCTTCTTTCATACGGGCGATGAGGATGTCGCTCCTCTTCTTCTCGACATGGTCATAGAGGCTCACGACAGGCGTCTGTATGCCGTATGCGTTGAGGAGTTTTTTCGTCCGCCGTGTGTCTTCGGCGGCTATGAGCGACACCTCCTTGAGAACCCGGATGGCCCTCAGGGTGATATCTTCCAGGTTTCCGATGGGTGTGGCGACCACGTAGAGTCTTCCCGTTTTCTCTTCCATCATCTTTATTCGTTCTCAAAAGCCGGGCAGCGAACTCGGAACTTCAAACCCTTGTTTCACCATCCATAACACAGGTCGAAGGCGTTCTTGATGAGCTCGACCCGGTTCTCCCCGCCGGACATGACCGTCACGGCGGCAACATCGAACCTGGCCCTGCATCCGTAAAGGCGCTTTTGTTTGAGGTAGAATTGGGCAAGCAGCGAGAGCTTCTGCTGCTTTTTGAGGCCGACCGCCAACCTGGGGCCGCCGTATCTGCCGCTCCTCCTACTCTTGACCTCCACGAACACAAGGCTTTCCCCGTCCCTGGCTATTATGTCGATCTCACCGAAGGGACAGCGATAATTCCTTTCGATGATCCGGTATCCGGCACCGGTCAGGTGACTTACGGCCGCATCCTCGCCCCGTTTGCCGG
>CAZRAC010000088.1:3811-5059 GCA_964597995.1 uncultured Syntrophaceae bacterium
GTCCGGATCCTTTCCCCTCCTGCGGGTTCCATTTACTCCTCATCCCCTTCAGGGAAGGGTATCCTGGTCTGGGGTCCGGCATACTCCCGGACACACTTGAAAGTCCGGCGATGGATTTTGCAAAAACCGTGTTTTCTGATGGCCTCCCGGTGTTCCAGGGTGCCGTATCCTTTATTCTTTATGAAATTGTACTGGGGGTACTGCCGGTGGTACATCTCCATGATCCGGTCACGGGAGACTTTGGCGATGATCGAAGCGGCGGCGATAGAAAGACTGCGGCTGTCGCCTTTTATGATGGTTTCCTGAGGAATTACGGTCTGGAGGGGATAATTGCCGTCGACCAGGAGGTAATCGACGGGCAAGGAGATACCCGCTACGGCCTCCTTCATGGCCATCAGGGAGGCCCGCAGCACGTTCTTGCTGTCGATCACGGCGGGCTCCACGACGCCGATGCCCACGGCGAGGGCGTCTTGCTTTACGACCTCGTACAGCCGCTCGCGCTTCGCGGCTAAAAGTTGCTTCGAATCCCGTATGTCGAAATTGGTGTAATCGGCAGGGAATACCACCGCCGCCGCAACAACGGGACCCGCAAGACTCCCTCGACCCGCCTCGTCGACACCGGCGATGACCTTAAAACCACGCCTACGGGCTCGCAGTTCGAAACGGGTCATCAAAAGGAGAACCCTTTACAGGAATGTTTGTTTTGTGAAGAAGGGTGTTTATCTTCTTCCCAGTTCCTTGATCCTTGCTTCCTTGCCCTTCAGTTGACGGAGGTAGTACAGACGCGAGCGTCTCACCCGGCCCCTCGTCACCACTTCGATCCTGTCGATGACCGGGGAGTGGAGAGGAAAAGTCCTTTCGACACCGACTCCGTACGATACCTTCCTGACCGTGAAGGCGGCACGGCTGTTTCCCCGTTTCCTGCGGATCACGACACCCTCGAACACTTGGATTCTTTCTTTCTGACCCTCCACGATCTTGACGTAGACCTTGACGGTATCACCCGGCCTGAAGCCCGGTATATCACCGCGCATCTGCTCCTTTTCTATCATCTCTACCTGATTCATCTTCCATGCCTCCCGACCAAACGACAAAACGGTATATTATCTCTCTTCTTTTCAACCCTCACACTGCTCGCCGAGCATGATTTCGTCCAACATCTTTCTGTCCCCTTCGGTCAGACTCACCTTTTCCAGCAGGTCCGGCCGGCGGAGGTAGGTCTTCCTCAAAGACTCCCTCCTCCTCCAG
>CAZRAC010000089.1:0-4616 GCA_964597995.1 uncultured Syntrophaceae bacterium
GCTCCGGTCCGGCCGTCTATTGAACTATTCGGAATTGGCCAGAGACACCGGAGTGAGCGTGGACACGGCACGGCGCTATCTCGAGTACCTGAAGATTTCTTACCAGACCTTTCTTCTGCCCCCTTATCACGTCAACCTGACAAGTACGGCAATCAAGACGCCGAAGGTCTACTGGCTCGACATCGGATTGCTCAGACAATTGACCGGCATACCGACGGCGGTGACGGGCGAGATATATGAGACAATGGTGGTGGGTGAGCTGGTCAAGTGGATTAAGACGACGGCCGCCGAGGGGGAATTGTATTTTTACCGGACCCGCTCGGGGTTGGAGGTGGACATAATCTTTGAGTCGGCGGGCGGTCTCGTGGCCATGGAGGTTAAATCCCGTCAAGTTATCGTGAACAAGGACGTAGCAGGGTTGAGAGAAATCGCGTCCGTCTTAGGCGACAGATGGCGCGGCGGATTGGTGGTATACACGGGTAACGAACTCAAGCAGATTGCCTCGCCGCAGATATGGGCGGTACCCTCTCATAGATTGTTCACATCCGCCTCAAGGGTATAAAAGGGTCGAGGAACCGCAACCGGTGAAAGAGGCCCTCATAAAAGCGGAGAGAATCTTCTTTGAAGAACGCCTTCCTCAAAAAGCTGACCCTCCTGGCGGGCGACGCGGTGCTGATCGTGGCCGCCCTGTATACGGCCCCTGCCCTCCGGTTCGGGTCCTTCTTCGATTTGGGTAGATTCTTCGGCCCGGCGGAGGCCTTCTCCGTAGTCAGTTATCTCTTTTTCTTCTACGTCTTCGACCTCTACAACCTGGAGGAACGGTTCAGCCGTGGCGCCTTCGTCATCCGGTTCGGCGCTTCCGTCGTGGTCGCGAGCATCTTCATCGCGGCGATGTTTTTTCTCTTCCGGGTTCCTCTCTACAGTCCGGGCATCTTTTTCCTCGACGGCGTGCTCATCTTTTTCTTCTGTATGGCCTGGCGGCTCGTGTTCGAGCAGGTCCGGGAGAGGGCGGGGCGGCCGCTGCGGCTGGCCGTCCTTGGCGCCGGGGAAGCAGGGCAGGAGTTCTACGAAGTGGTGAAGGGGAAAAGAGACTACGAAGTCGTCGGTTTTCTGGACGACGACGAGGAGAAATGGGGAGGCACCGTGGGGACCGTGCCGGTCCTTGGTGGGAGCGACCTCTTGCCGTCCCTCGTCCGTGAACAGCAGGTCGACAGGGTCATCCTGGCGGTCACCCACGCCATCCCGCCGGGGGTGTACAAGAAGCTCATCGAGGCGAAGTTCTCCGGCGTCAATGTCTATGAGATGCCCGCGTTCTACGAGATGGTGGCGGAGAAGATCCCGGTCCGTCACATAAGCGACCTCCGGCTTACGCACTCGACCATGTCAGGTGCGCGGCGGAGCGTTTACACGCGCAGGGTGAAGCGGGTTGTCGATGTCTCCCTCTCTCTCTGCGGCCTGGTTGTATCGCTGCCCGTGATGGCCCTCCTCTGCATAGCAGTCCGACTTGACTCACCGGGCCCTGCGTTGTTCGTCCAGAAGCGCATCGGCCGGCAGGAAAGGCCTTTCGCGTTGTACAAATTCCGGACCATGCGGTATGGTTCGGAGAACGAGCGCGCGTACGCCGGGCATAAAGACGACCCTCGGATCACGCGAGTGGGGAAGGTGCTGAGGTTGTTCCGGCTCGATGAACTGCCCCAGCTCTGGAATGTACTGAAGGGAGAGATGAGCTTGATCGGGCCACGGGCGCTCATGGAGGAGGAGGTGCGGGAATTCAACCCCGCCGTTCCCTGCTTCAGCCTGCGACACACCGTCCGGCCGGGGATCACAGGGTGGGCGCAGGTGAACTACCGCCACGGCGCCACAAAGGAAGACGCCCTGGAGAAGCTCCAGTATGACCTGTACTACCTGAAGAACATGTCCTTTCTGCTCGACCTCGACATCTTGCTTCGGACGGTGCGGGTGGTGCTCTTCGGGAAGGGGGCACGTTGAAAAAGTGACGAAGAAACGGCGCCTTATCCTTGTCTTTATCGTTCTTTTTCTCCCCTCGCAGTCCTTTGCAGAAGGCGACGCGGCGCGGAAGTCGGACACCATCACCCTCTACCTGGAAAACGACCTCTTCGGTTTCGACAACCACGACCGCTACTATACCCATGGGACGAAGATCTCCTGGGCCTCCCGAGACCTCACAGAGTACCGGGACATCGTTCGTGGGCCGGCGTGGATGTTGCGGCTGATGGAGAGGCTGCCCTTCGTCAACAATGCGGGAGACGTGCGCACGGTTTCCTTATCCCTTGGTCAGAACATGTACACTCCGGAGGACAAGGAGCGGAGCGACCTGATCCCGGACGACCGTCCTTATGCGGGGATTTCCTACTTGGGGTTCGGGCTTCATAGCAGGAGCCGGTCTCGGATGGATACCGTCGAATTGGACCTCGGCATCGTTGGCCGTCACTCCTACGCAGAGGACTGCCAGAAGGAGGTTCACAAGTGGACGGATTCGCCCGAGCCGAAGGGGTGGTCTAATCAACTCCACGACGAGCCCGTGCTGAACGTCTACTATGAGCGCAGATGGAGGACGTTGCAGGCCGGCGGCCTTGGTGGGTTGGGGTTCGACTTCATTCCCCACGCGGGCGTCGCCGCGGGGAATATTTACACGGGGGCGAATATGGGCGGTCAGGTCCGCTTCGGCTGGAACGTCCCGAGTGATTTTGGGACGTATCTGATACGGCCGGGGTCGGGCGGCAACGCCCCCGTGGACGAAACCGACCCCCGGTTTTCACGGATTTCGCGCCGTTTCGGCATCCATCTCTTCTTCGCCGTCAACGGAAACGCCGTGGCCAGGAACATCTTCCTCGACGGGAATACCTTCCGGGACAGCCACAGCGTAAGCAAGAAACCCTTCGTCGCCGACATCATCGGCGGCATCGGGATGATCATCCACCGGTTCAAGATAACCTATTCCTACGTTCACCGGACAAAGGAATTCGACACCCAAAGGGAGGCGCAGAATTTCGGGGCCGTCTCCGTCTCGTTCACCTTCTGACCCGACTCCTCAAAACCCTTTCTTATTTCTCCTTCACCGCGGGTTTTGCTTCCTCGTCCGAGGAAGGCAGAAAGACGTGGAAGGTCGACCCCTTCCCCGGTTCCGACTCCACCAGGATATAGCCGTCGTGGTTTTTGATGATGGAACGACACACGGAAAGACCGAGCCCTGCCCCTAGGCCTTTCTTGCCGGATTCCGCTTTCGTCGTAAAATAGGGGTCGAATATCCTGTCGATGTGCTCTTTCGCTATCCCGCTGCCCGTGTCCCTCAAGGAGACCTTGATGTATTTCCCCGGCTTGATATCGGTGGAGTTGCCTCCCCGTATCACCGTGTTCTCGGCCCGGAGTTCCAACTTCCCCCCGTCGGGCATGGCCTCGACGGCATTCATGATCAGGCTTTCGAATACCTGCCTGATCTGGGTGCTGTCAATCCGGACAGGCCACAGATCCTCCGGGATGGAAGCGCTGAATTCTACTCCCGATTCGGGTGGGATGCTCTGAAGGGCCTCCTGAAGGACGGGGATGAGGCTTTCCGTCTTTCTCAGGGGGTGTCCGCCTTTTGCATAGGTCACCAACTTGAAGGAGAGCTCCTTGGCGAGTAGACTGGCCTTTTCCGCGGCCGTCAGTGCCTGCTCCATGGTTTCGTCTTCCTCGGGCGTGGAAAGCTTCGCGAGGAAGATGCCGCGCAGGATGGTAGAGATCAGGGTATCGAAATCCCGGGCTACGCCGCCCGCGAAGGTGGCGAGGGATTCCAGTTTTTTCAGGTTTACCAGGTTCTCTTCCGCCTCTTTCTCCTTCGTTACGTCTTCCAGGACCTCGATCGCCCCGTCTATTTCGCCGCGGCTGTCCCGGATCACCGCGGCCGTGAACCGTATCCACCGGCCGCCGGCTCCCATGTTCGGGAAGAAGTCCGTCTTTACCTCGACTCGGTCCTGTCCTGCCGGATTCTCACCTTCTCCCGTGTGCCGGCGGGAATCAGCCTCCGCTGCTCCGTCCATGGCCAGGTCCGCCATGCAGGGCCTTTCCGTATTGTAAAAAGGCCGCCAGTGTCCCCTGGTGCCGATGACATCCTCTGCCTTGACCCCCGTCAGCTTCTCCATCGCTCGGTTCCAGTAGATGACCCTGTGGTCTCTACCGATTACAAAAGTGGGAGCGGGGGAGCTCTCGAGGACGTTGTTCAATCTCTTCTCTACCCTTCTCCTCGACAGTGCCGAGTAGAAAAGCGACAAAAACGCGACAAGACCGATGCCTATGATAAATATCAGAAGAAGATTCATGGCCAGTGCTCGTTTTCCCGTCCCGAAGCCCGCGGAACGCTCGTTTGGGATAGTCGCTTAGTCGCTCAATAATTAAGTTACTCTACAACACACCGGCCATAAAGAGCAACTATATCCAGCAAACAGTCGGCCCTTCGGAGGCATTTTTCTGAAAGCGGTCAGGCCGTGTGGAAACCGCCTCTCCGCGTTCTTCCGTGTACAAACCAATCGATAGACAAACCCATGAAAGTCCGCTATCATAATCCAACACGGATGTTGTCTTAGGATTGAAACCACCTTCGAAGTCGATCCAACCGA
>CAZRAC010000090.1:0-4496 GCA_964597995.1 uncultured Syntrophaceae bacterium
AGACAAGAAGGGGCGTCCGTCTCGAGGTACCCCTGAGGCTTCTCCATACGTTCAAAGAAATTTTCATGGAAGAATGTTACATGCACGGCCTCAAGACGGAGGTTCCTGATTCGCCCGTCGTCTTCGACATCGGGGCCAACGCCGGCTATTTTTCATTGTATGCGGCAAGCCGATTCGAGAACCCTACCATTTACGCCTTCGAGCCGATGCCGGCCAATTTCGCACAATTGATGAGGAACATCTCCTTGAATGAAAACTGCCGCATCTTCCCCTTCAACAAGGCCGTCGGCAAGGATGAAGCCACAGTGACGATGGTAACCGATTCTATCGAAGGTTTTTCGACGGTAGCCAAGATCGCCGATGACGGTCCGAAGGGCGACAAAGGGTATCGTATCGAAGTCTCATGCACGACTATCCAAAAAATCTTCGACGATAATCGGTTGGAGGTATGCGATTTCTTGAAGATGGACTGTGAAGGGGCGGAATACGAGATATTCTACAACTGCCCGCCGGAATACCTGAAACGGATAAGACACCTGGGGATCGAGGTCCACGGTGAGGTCGCACCCTTGCGAAAATTTTTTCACGACAACGGCTTTCTGACCTACGAGACGGACCGGGCGCTCGCGATGCTGTACGCGTGGCAGGAATGACAGGAGGGGAAGCCGACGGGAATTTTTACCGTTTGTTGAAGGGTTCCTTGCGGCTAAGGTATTGGGCGACGACCTCCGCGGTCATCAGGGACCCCCGGTCGTTGAAGTGGACGTCGTCGTAAAATGCCGTCGTGTTTTTCGGTATCACAGCCGCGAGATCTATGCATTCCACTCCCCGGGTGCGACAAACCCTAAGGAGCGTCTCGTTGTACTTCTTTATACCCGCCGCCAGGGCCTTCTCGGAGTAGTACCTCCCCGACTTGATGCTCTCTATCCAACCGCACCACAGGAGGGCCTTCTCTTCCTGCGTCATATTCGGCCTGTACATCGTAGGTTGGGTCATGAATATGATACGGATTGACCTTGCCTGGGCCATATCGATGATACGGCCCAGGTTGGTTTCATACTCTTCGAGGCCGGAGCTCAGGTCCGGCAGGTCGTCTACGAACTCCTTCGCATTCTTCCTCAGATTGCGGAAGTTGATGAATATACTACCAGACTCGTCTTGAATCAATTCACGCCTCGCATAAAGATACTTCAATCTCACCACGAGGCTCCCGATGGCCGTCTCGTCGTAATAACCGGTGCGGAATCTGTACTTACCCTTGTAGTAGGGCGTCTCCCAAAAGGCACCCCTGATGAGGCGAGGCTCCCAATAGTCGTAGTGCTGCAAGAAAAGGGGGTCGTATTTTTCGTCTTCTATCAGCCGCCGGATTAGGTCGTTGAACCCGGCAAGGATGACCACGGCGTCGACCTTGGGAAACTGGGGCAAAAGATACTTCATGTGCATGTAATGCTCCCTCGTGCTCAGCCCCGCCTTACCCACATTCCCCACCCAGACCTTGGGTCCCTTGAGGTCGTTCAGCTTTTTCTGCAGGGCATAGGGCCACGACACCTCTTGGTCGAGGAAGAGGCATTCCGTAGTGCTGCCCCCGACGGCAAGGATCCTGTACTCAAAATCATCTGTGAGTTCGTCCCCCCTTACACCGTCGGAATTGACCCGGAACACAGTGGGGCCGCTTACCCCGGGCATAGTCCCCGGGGTGGGTCGGAAGACCTTCTGCATGTTCGGGGGCCAGACGTAGTACTTGCCGTCACTGCCGTTTATGGCATAGTAGGCGCGGAGGCCGAATTCACCGACCAGGAGCGCCGCGACGATGCCGACGACTACAAGCAGGAGACGGATAAAACTCTCGCGGCTTAGAATTCTTTTCAAATACGGCTTTCCTCCTCTCGCCCCTCGCGATCATTGCTCACCACTGCTTCTCGAGGTCTTCCGCCCGGTATTCATGGTTCCTTTCATGCCATAGTGTTTTCACCGGTGTTTCCCGGATACTCAAGAAATCTCCATGCTTCCACCGGTACAGGACGGCGATGGGCGTGAGAATCAAAAAGAAGGTGACGGTCAGGATTATCTTCGTGTTGAGAGCGCCAAGGGCATAGGCAAACCTCATCCACAACCGGGCGATAGCCGCGGCAACGCCTTTGACAAAGAGACCGATAAAGAGGAGGCAGGCGGAAACATATATGAGCACGGAAAGGTCGAAGGCGATGCCGAGCACCAGGCAGAAAAAGGCCAGGATACCCATCGTCTCTAAGGTCTTGTATTCTTCGTCTTTCATCGCTTTACGTACACCCTCTGTCTGAGCATAGACGTCGCAAACATCACAAACAAGCGGTCAATCGACCCCGAATTCTTCACGCCAGTCCTTCTCTTCTTCCCATACCGGCTGTTCCTTCTTCGCGAAGAGATAGGGACCGATGACGAGGTAATCCATCTCCGTCCGCATGAAACACCTGTACGCATCCTCCGGTGTGCAGACAACGGGTTCTCCCCGGACGTTGAAACTCGTGTTGACGAGCACCGCATAGCCTGTTTCTTCCTTGAATCTCTTTATCAATTGCCAGAACCGGGGGTTCGACTCACGGTGGACCGTCTGCAGCCTGGCGGAGCAGTCGATGTGCGTGACGGCAGGAACGTCGGAGCGCAGGTAGTAGAGCTTGTCTCGCCAGGGAAGGGAATGATAATCTTCAGGCAGTTCATTTCGCCGGTCGGTCCTCACGTCGGCCACCAAAAGCATGTAAGGCGAATCCTTGTCGATGTCGAAATAGTCGGACGCGTCCTCCGCAAGGACCGCGGGAGCGAAGGGGCGAAACCCCTCCCGGAACTTGATCTTCAGGTTCAACTTCTTCTGCATCTCCGGGTTTCTTGCGTCGGCCAGGATGCTCCGGTTCCCCAGAGCCCTCGGCCCCCACTCCATCCTACCCTGAAACCACCCGACGACATTGCCCTGCCGCAGAAGGAGCGCCGTCGCCGCGCAGAGCTCGTCGAAATCAGAGTAGCACCTGTAGTGAGCCCCGTATTTCTTGACCGCCGCCTCTATCTCGCCGTCCGAAAACTCAGGCCCAAGAAAAGACCCCCCCATCTTGTCTCTCACCCCGTCCGCAAGACGGGGTTTACCGAAGTAAATGTGATAAGCCGCATAGGCTGCACCCAGAGCGCCGCCCGCATCCCCCGCGGCGGACTGAATCCAGATGTCGTCAAAGACGCCGCTTTTCAGTATCCTGCCGTTTGCCACGCAGTTCAGCGCAACCCCGCCGGCCAGACAGAGGCGGCCGGAGCCCGTCAGTCTCTTCGCCTCGGCGGCCATCCGGGAGACGATTTTTTCCGTCACCCTCTGGACGGCAAGGGCCAGGTCGCACTGCTCTGCGGAAAGGTCGCTCTCCGGGTCACGGGCGGGAAAACCGAAGAGGTTTCTCCATTTGTCGTCTTTTACCATCCTCAGGCCGGTAGCATAATCAAAATAATCCTGGTTGAGCCATACGGACCCGTCCTCCAGGATATGGACGATGTTTTTTTCGATGAGGCGCTCGAACTTGAGGACCCGTTCGGAGTTCGGGTCCCCGTAAGGGGCAAGTCCCATGAGTTTATACTCGCCCGAGTTGACCCTAAAACCGAGATAGTAGGTAAAGGCCGAATAGAAGAGGCCCAACGAATGGGGGAATCTCAGCTCCTTGAGTATCGTGATCCTGTTTCCCTCCCCCCGGCAGATGGAAGCGGTCGCCCACTCTCCAACGCCGTCGACGGTCAGGATCGCCGACTCTTCGAAGGGCGAGGGGTAGAAGGCGCTCGCCGCATGGGAAAGATGATGTTCGGGAAAAAGCAGCTTGACGCCCTTCCTGTCTACTGCGTCGATCAGGCAGAGCTCGTCGAGGATCAGCTTTTTCAGCATCAGCTTTTCTTTGACCCAGACGGGGATCGCGGAAAGGAAGGATGCCAGGCCCCTCGGGGCGAAGGCGTAGTAGGTTTCGAGGAGGCGTTCGAACTTAAGAAAGGGCTTGTCGTAGAAAACGACTGCGTCAAGTTCCTTCAGGGAAAGATTGGCCTCTTTCAGACAGTACCGGACCGCGTTGCGGGGAAAACCGGGGTCGTGTTTTTTTCGCGAAAAGCGTTCTTCCTGCGCCGCTGCGAGAATCTCGTCGTTCTGTAAAAGCGCCGCGGCGGAGTCGTGGTAGAATGCCGATAAACCCAATATGTACACCGAATAAGGTCCTGCTCCTCTGAATGACGGGCCTACGATGTTCCGTCCGTCTTCTACCTTTTCAGTAAATACCGGCAGCGCAACCGCCCGCCAGAATCTTGCCCAGTTCCCGGCATCTCTCCAGGTCTTCACCGGTCAGCTTTTTCCTGGATATGACCGGTTCGTAGACCTTCTTGAATTTGTACCCGAGGGCTATCCTCTCTATGCTCGTGAGCGCGCCTGTTCCGTCGTTGCCGGCACTCACGAAGACGACGTAAGGCTTGCGAAAGATACGTTCGGCCTGTCGCTGTGCGGGATAAAA
>CAZRAC010000091.1:0-4444 GCA_964597995.1 uncultured Syntrophaceae bacterium
CAGGGTCGGCGGCAATCCTGGCCTTGAGCCAGTAAATTTTGCCATCCCAGCGTTCGTCCAATACCTCTACTCTCACTATGCCGGCGGTCAGTGCGGTGATCTGGTCTTTGGTCAACTGGAAGTTCTTGACCTCGGTGATACTCTCAAGGTAGGTGCCGAGTTCTTCGAGGAGGAGTCTCTTCACTTCGGCAAGAGAAACGGTCCTGCTCGATAGCTTGCTGTCCGCTTCGCTTGCCTGGTAGGTGTATTCCCTCTCGAAGACCTTGATTGCGGCAAGACATGGGGAAGGAACAGCCACAATGAGCGTGATCACGATGAGGAGTAAACATATTGCCGCTACTTGCCATTCCAGTCTTCTATACCGGCTATTCGCACCTGACATCGGAATTCCTCCTGCTTTTCTGGATGCCCCCGTATCGAGTACGGGGCAGGCTCTAATACGGGGGTATCCAGTATTTTCCGATAGTTATTGATACCGACTTTCGTCGATATGACGGCCTATGGAACTTTTTTGCTAGTGCCTCACCGTTGCCCTTTGCCGCCTCTGTTTATGCCGGGGAATGGGTACGCCCTTTATTTACATCTATATTGGGGGATTACTCAAATACAAAAAATATGTAAGGGGTATTCCCAATGTGCTATAGTCTATTTATACCAAGGTGTTCCAGAAAGAAAAAGGCAATACTCCATAAGAGCAGGGCCAGCAGGATCGTTACCTTCTTTCCGGTTGATATGACGCCGTATGTCCACGCCTCAGCCAAAAAGAAAAGGAGAGACCTTTGAATTTGTAATTAAATCGCCTTTCCGTCATTCCGTGCTTGACACGGAATCCAGTGTTTTCAAGCGGTTCTGGATTCCGACTTTCGTCAGAATGACATGAGGGGCCGTTTTTCAAAGGTCTAAAGGAACTAAAAATGAAAACGATAATTGGGACGTTGTTCAATCAGAATAACAAGATCGCAGACAGGTTCGCCGTCTCGGAATCGATTGTCGTCTACCCCGGCGATTGTCTTGATCTATTAAAGACAATTCCAGATGAGTCAATCCAGCTTGTTGTTACTTCGCCCCCTTATAATATCGGAAAAGAATACGAAAAGAGGCTTCATCTTGATTTATATCTTCAACAGCAGGCCCAAGTCATCGCCGAGTGCGTGCGCGCCTTGTCCCCAAAAGGCAGTATTTGCTGGCAAGTGGGAAACTACGTCGACAGAGGGGCCATCATTCCTTTGGACACCGTTCTACATCCGATTTTCTCAGGTCTTGGTTTAAGGATGCGTAACCGGATAATCTGGCACTTCGAGCATGGTTTGCATTGTAGCCGCCGCTTTTCCGGCAGGTATGAAACAATCATCTGGTTTACGAAATCGGATGATTACGTCTTTAATCTCGACCCCGTGCGCATACCCCAAAAATACCCTGGGAAGAAGTATTTCAAAGGACCGAAAGCCGGCCAGTATTCGTGCAACCCACTCGGCAAGAACCCCGGGGACTTATGGGTAATTCCGAATGTGAAAAGCAACCATGTCGAGAAAACAGAACATCCGTGTCAATTCCCCGTTGAGTTGATTGAACGATTGGTGCTTTCTCTTACCAATGAGGGAGATTGGGTGCTTGATCCATTCCTTGGAACCGGAACATCGGTGATCGCTGCTATTCGTCATGGGCGTCGGGGCGTTGGAGCGGAGACTGTTTCCAAGTATGTGGAACTTGCACGACAGAGAATTCGGCAGGAAATGGAAGGCACATTGCGGACCCGCCCCATGGACAGGCCTGTGTATGACCCTGTGGAAGCCGGGAACAGCCTTACAGCCGTTCCCTGGAAGAGAAAGGATCCGAAGCAGATGACCTTGTTTGAAAAGAGGACAAAGTATAGAAAGGAACGTTGATGAAGATCGCCGAGACGTATTCTCATCTAAATGGACTTGAGTTCCTTCTTGTACACAAACCGAGCCTTTGGAAAGAGATTCAATCAGTCGTAGCGTCAGTGGATGCCGACAAGTGCCGAACCAAAATTTCCAAAGAAAAGACAATGAAGGGCAGGATCCTATTCAGTCCCATAGATATGAACGCAGCATTCAGTCAGCTACTTCGGAAACAATCCTGGAACGAAAGTCGGGTGAGCTACTGGGTTACCAAGAATGAAAAGCTGATTCGTAAGACGATTGCGATGTCAGCGGAAGAGCAAAAAAAGGAGATAGAGGCAGCCGGAGAGACGCCTATCTTCAGCTATAACCAGACCGATTTCGTCAAGGATCGCGTGGCCATTGAGGTCCAGTTCGGAAAGTATGCGTTTGTTGCGTATGACCTTTTCGTCAAGCACCTCGCATTCTATGTGGGTGATCGAATCGACGTAGGAATTGAAATTCTTCCGATGAAATCCCTTCAAAGCCAGATGAGTTCCGGAGTCGCTTACTATGAAGGCGAGTTTTACAATGTAGTTCGTCAAGGCCGTGGTGTACCGGCGGTTCCGCTTATTCTTGTCGGCATTGAACCATGAAAACATGGCGATCTAACAGGACGCTCCATCTACCGCCATGGAGCGCCAGCGGGATAGCAACAGGTGAGCTTGTTGTTATTCATAGTATAGAAGCGTCTCTTGTCTATGCGCTCCCTCTTGTTCTGCGATACCGCAGTGTTCCGAGGTGAAGGACTTTTTCAGTGTGTTCAACTCCGACCGGACTTCGGTCAATTCCTGCCGGAGGCCCGAAGTTCCCTTTCGTGATTCTCCAGTTGCTTCTTCGTCTCCACCGCCCGGGCAAATTACTGAATATTCTTGATCATGACGATTTTTAGGCCATTCCTTTCTTCGATACCGGCTATTCGTATCTGGCATAGGAAACCCTCCTCAGTGCCGGGGAATGTCTAAGGGCGCGCAATTCTCCCCTCCAGGAACTCTTCTATCTCACGATTCTCGTAAGGATTCAACTGCATGGCCCGGACGAGCATCTCGCGGCCTCTCTTCACCTCGCCGGACTTCATCAAAGCCTTGCCGAAATCTACGACCGCTTCCCGGTCATAGGGGTTTTTCTTTACAAGCTCCTCACCGAGGCGGATGACCTTTTCGTTGTCGCCCATTTCCCGGTAGGCAGCGAGCAGATTTTTCATGACCTCGTAGCTGCCCGGTTTCTTCTCGAGGGCCGCTTCGAAGAACTTTGAGGCCCCGGCATAGTCCTTCCCGTCCATCCGCAACAGGCCCGACAGGAATTGATAACGCGCCGCGTCGGGATGTTCCTTCCGCAGTTCTTCAAGGAGCGCGGCGGCCTTGTCGAGCCTCTTCTGTTTTCTGAGGAAGGCGATAAATTCTCCGTTCAACTCCTCGTCGCCCGTGTCCATGCGGACCGCCTTCTCGTACAGCGGTTCGGCCCGTTCCGGGAATCCCTGATCCCTGTATAATCGGGCGAGCGCTGCGTAGCCGGCACGTTTGCCGGGGTTGTCGGCAACAATCTCCCTAAGTTCCCGCTCACCCTTCATGGTCTTCCCCGCCCGGATCAGGCGCTGCGCCTTGAACATCCTCAGCTCGAAGTCAGTCGGATGGATTCTCAGCGCCTCTTCCAGTGCCTTTTCCAGCAGAACGGCATCCCCGACCGCTTCCGCCTGCCGGACTGCGGCCAGGTAGTATTCGGTGGAAAGCGGCCTGCCCGCAGGATAACCCCTGACCGGAGGAAGCGGCCCTCCCCTGTATTTCGCCAGCCCCCTCATGTTGACCGGCGTCGTCGGTTCATAGAGATTCCGGGGCGCCGAAAACTCGAGCCAGGGACGGTCGTCCGTGTTCAGGTAGGCATTCTTGTACAGGGGAAAGAGGGTTTTCGAATCGGCCAGATAATAGGAAAAGACGGTGTCGGGGGCCGTCATCTTTATGGCCTGCATGCTTTTAATCACCGACGGGCTGTTTTGGAAGAGCTCGTTCCATCTCGCGTAATCGAAGGCCGGTTCGGACTCGGAGCCCAGGAGGATGATGTCGGCGCCGGCGGTGGTCCACACGGTACCGCGGGGGAAGACCGAGAAGAAGGTCTTCAGCACCATCTTCACGTCCGCCGGGTTCATGCTATACAGATGGAACCACTGACAAAAGACGCCGCCCTCATTGAGCCGGGCTTTCCCGACCTGGTAAAACTCCGTCGTGTAAAGGTTCGCAACACCGGCGATCCACGGGTTCGAAGGCTCGGAGATTATCACGTCGTACTTTTCCTTCGAGGCCAGGAGGGCGTTCCGTCCGTCGTCTATCCTGACTTTGAATCGCGGGTCGTCCTGGACGCGGTTGTTGACGGCGGCAAAGAAGCCGACCGCCTCGAGGACGGCCGGTTCCAGCTCGGCGCAGAGAGCGGACCGGAGCCCGGGGAAGTCCAGGACCGCCTTCGCCGTCGCACCGCTTCCGAGGCCGACTATGAATACTTTTTTCGGGTCCGGGTGATGCAACATCGGTAGATAGCCGAGCATCAACTGT
>CAZRAC010000092.1:0-4414 GCA_964597995.1 uncultured Syntrophaceae bacterium
AGGCCGAGTGGATCAGAGGGACTTTCACGGTGCATTGGGGATAGGGACCGGCGATTACGGACCAGCAGCTTGCAGGCATGACGATGATGGTCTTGTCCCCCAGGGCCTTGAGGAGAAAGCGCATGGCGATGGTGGCCCCACAGCCCGGGCAGCCTGTGTGTCCGGAATACATCAACTCCTGGTCAAGCGCGTTGAGTTCCATGAGCCACCTCCTGTAACCCCGTCCAGATGCTGTCTTTTTCGGGGGCCTCGCTGTTCCTGGTCTTCCAGTAGATATCCTCCAGCAACTCCGGTGTCACATCCCGCCCGCCGATCCCGGCGATGTAGCTGTAGACAAGGGGATGGCCGGGTTGGTTGCACAGGGCGGCGCGCACCTCCTGGGCGAAGATGCCTCCCACGCCGAAAGAGCAGTTCCGGTCGATGACGGCCACCTTCTTCGCCGATCTGAGCGCCGCGCGGATATGTTCAACCGGCGACGGCCGGAAGAGCTTGACCTTCAGAATGCCCACCTTCTCTCCCTTTTCCCGCAGCGTCTTGAGGACAAGGCGACAGGTGCTGGTGACCGTGCCGGAGGTCAGGAAGACAACGTCCGCATCGTCGCACTGGACGGCCTCCACGACGCCGTAACGGCGCTTGAAGAGCCGGGCGTATTCCTCTTCTATTTCGGTGAAACGGGTGAGCGCCAGACCCATGGCCCGGTCGATGTCGTGGCGCATCTCCATGTAAAAGGCCGGTGTGACGAGCTGGCCGAAAGCGCAGGGATTCGCCGGGTCAAGCTGAAATTTCGGAGCGTAGGGAGGCAGAAAGCGGTCCACGTCCTTCTCGTCCGGGATATCCACCGGTTCGTATGTGTGGGAGAGAAAGAAGGCGTCCAGTACGACCATGGCGGGGAGGTTCACCTCCTCGGCGAGTCGGTAGGCCTGAAGGGTCGTGTCAAGGACCTCCTGGCTGTCCTCGCAGTAGAACTGCATCCATCCTGTGTCGCGTTGGGCGAGGCTGTCCGTCTGGTCCACCCAGATGTTCCAGCCCGGTCCTAAGGCCCGGTTTACCTCGGCCATGACGATGGGGAGCCTCGCGCCCGAGGCCCAGTGGAGAAGCTCATGCATGAGGGCAAGCCCTTGTGAGGATGTGGCCGTGAAGGTCCGCACGCCGCTGCTCTGGGCGCCGATGAGGGAGGCGAGGGCGGAGTGCTCACTTTCCACGCGGAGGAACTTGGCCTTCAACTTCCCCGAGGAGCAGTAATCAGAAAGGATCTCTACGATGTGGGTCTGCGGCGTGATAGGATAGGCACTTATCACCTGCGCCTTTGCGAGCCGGACGGCTTCGGCGACGGCATGGCTTCCTTCCAGGACCCGCTTCATCGTTCTTCCTCCTCCAGGGTCATGGCGTTACGCGGGCATTCCACCACGCAGAGACCGCACCCCTTGCAGTAGTCATAGTCGACATGGCGTCCGGTAAGGTCCTGCTCGCGCATCACCGCGAGGTCCGGGCAGAAGAGGTAGCAGTTGTCGCAGCGGTTGCAAACGCCGCAGTTGAAGCATCTCTCCGCCTCACGGATGGCCAGGGTCGCCGAGATTTTGAGATTGATCTCTTTGAAGGTATTGAGCCGCTCTTCTCGCATGAGTCGCGGCTGGGTGATCCGGGGCGCGAAGTGGAAATAATCCGTGTTCACTTCCGCGAAACGGACCACGTGGGGATTTCTCGAACTGCGTTCCCCGCCTAGGTAGACCTCCATGGAGAGGGCCTTTCCGTTTCCAACGGCGCAACTTGCCGCACGGCCGGGTACGGCCTTGAAACCGTCACGGAAGAGGGTGTCCAAGGCGATCGCCGCAGCCTTCCCCGACGCCACCGCGTGGGTCACGCTTTTGGTTTCATTGACCAGGTCTCCTCCGAAGAAAACGGCGGGTCCCTTCGGCCGGTCGACGAGGACACCGTTCTCGAGCACGAGGACGTTCCGCCGCCTATCGGGAGGGTTGTACCTCTCGTCGACGGATTCGGCCCCCGTTGCCTTGAATACCCTCTGGACAAGGAGCTGCTGCGTCTTGCCCCGCGCCGGCTCCACGCGGCCTCTTCCGCCCTCGTCCTCACCCACGACCTTCATGGGTCTCATGGTGATGAAAATCCCTTTCCGGTCCTTCACGATCCCGGCGGGCGCGAGGAGCTCTTTGAGCTCCACGCCCTCCTCCAAGGCCATCTCAACTTCTTCCTGAAAGGCGGGCATGTCGCTCCGTCGTCGTCTGTACAGGATGACTGCTTTTCCGCCAAGGCGTATGATGCTCCGGGCCACGTCCACGGCCGTGTTGCCCCCACCGATCACGGCGGAAACCCCGTCTACCGCCGGCGTTTCGCCGCTGCGGATTCTGTTGAGAAACTCGAGCCCGTCCTCCACTCCGTCAACGTCTTCCCCGGGGATTCGGAGCATAGTGGTCCGTCCGTGACCGCACCCGATGAAGACGGCATCGTAGCTGTCTCCGGCTCGGTCAATGAAATCAGCGGGAAGCCGCTTGTCCGTCATGATACGCACTCCTTCGCTCTCAATCTGAGCGATTTCGCTCCTCAGGGCGGACAGGGGAAGACGGTATTCCGGGATGCCCCATCTGAGGATTCCACCTGGCTCGGAGGCGGCCTCGAAGACATCGCAGACATACCCGAGGCGGTTCAGGAAACAGGCAGCCGACAGCCCGGAAGGGCCTGCGCCCACGACGGCGATCTTTTCCTTTTTTGCGGGACATCGCTCCAGAAGCGGCTTGAGGTCGTAACGGACCGCCGTCTCGGCAAGGAAGCGCTCCATCACATGAATGGCGACGGGCGCATCGAACTCCCCCCGGTTGCAGATACCCTCGCAGGGATGGAAGCAGACGCGGCCGCAGACGGCGGGAAAAGGGTTTTCCTTCAGGATTGTTTCCCAGGCTTCCTTGAAGAGGCCCTGCGCAGTGAGCATTTCCACCCGTGCGATGTCCTCTCCGGCCGGGCAGGCGGTGCTGCAGGGGGCCGTCTTTTCGTCGTAACGCGGCCGCAGGAATCGCCAGGATCCTGTCTTGTTGGACTCCGTGGACATGTAAGAACGGGGCATTAAAAGGGGCACGACGTGTTTAGATGCTTTCGACCCGGCCATTGTTAAACCCTACCCTACAGCAGAAGTTCTGAATGTTTTCACCGTTTTGTATGCTTCCTCCGCCGCACGCACATTGGCCTTCGCCTCGCCCGGTACGTCTTCCCGGATGGCAGCCACGATCGCCTCTATCGGTGGCATTCCGAGGACCCGTGCGAAGGCGCCTATCATCGGCGTATTGGCTATGGGGTGGGTACGGGTGCCCAAGTGGTGTTTGAGGGCGATGCGGTTTGCGTCCACCCACGCGAGCTCGTACTTTTCGAAAGGTCGGAGGTCGGTTGGGGGGGCGGGACTGTTGAGTAGTATCCACCCCCCGGGCTTGAGCCCACGGGTCACATCGATGCTGTGCAGGAGGGTTTGGTCCTGGACGGCGATGTGGTCGGGAGAACTGACGTTTGTTCGGAGAAGGATCTTCTCTTTATCCACCCTTACATAGGCTTCAACGGGGGCGCCGCGGCGCTCCACGCCGAAAAAGGGGAAACTCTGGACCTGGTATCCGGCCTGAAAAAAGGCCTTGGCAAGGAGAGTTGTAGCGACCACCGTTCCCTGACCGCCGCGACCATGAAATCTGATTTCCAGCATGGTCCCCTCAGAATTGCAATTTTTCAAGTTTTAGAATTATGATTTTGCCCAGACAACCACGATGGCCCTGGACGGCTTCTTGATGAGGGAGCGAAAACTGTGATTTTGGTCCGACTCAAAATAGATCGCGTCACCGGGCTCAAGAACCTCCACCCGGTCATCGGTTCGGAACTCAAGCTTTCCTTCGAGCAGGTAATGGAATTCCTCTCCTTCATGGCTTGTGAAGACCATGTCCGAAGTCTCCATGGGCATGAACTCAACGAGAAAGGGCTCCATGTGCTTTCCCGGTTTCCTCGTCTCTAAAGATTCGTAAACGTAATCCACCTCTCCCTCGTGATGGTGGGGTCTGCGTTTGACCCGCGCCCTTTCGCCCTTACGGGTGACGGAGACCCTTTCCACGGCTTCGCCATCCTCGAAGAAGGACGCCATGCCTACGTTCAGGACCTTCGCCAGTTTGAGCAGCGTAGAGACGTGAGGCACGACCTCGCCACTCTCGACTTCAGAAAGGAGAGATTTGGCGAGGCCCGTTTTCGCGGCAACATCCTGGAGGGTTAAGTTCTGTTTCTCACGGAGAGCCTTCACCCGTTGGCCGATTTTGAGCCCCTCCTGGGACCTGTCTTCCTTTTTCGCCATCTTGTCACCTCTTGGTGAGGAATAGATTATCCGTTCGATTTTATCCGCAGTGATCTATTTTTTTGAAATTTATAGGACAAAGTTTAA
>CAZRAC010000093.1:0-4227 GCA_964597995.1 uncultured Syntrophaceae bacterium
TACCAACCACCCGGCTCAGGAGCCCCTTATGCAAGTTCCTAACCGGACATTGCTGGGTTGTTGCACACCTTTTTTTATTATATATGCATTTTACTTCCCGTTTTTGCGTTTTCCACGAGGGTGGCGATGAAGGTCGGAAGATTCGTCATAGTCTTTCTTCTCCTTATGGGATTTTTGATCGCCTTCGGCGATAACGGTCTCGTGGATAGTTATGTGATGAAGGAAAAGCTGAAGATATTGAAGGACGAAAACAACCAGACCATGAAAGAGAACGACGGACTGAAAAAGGAAGTCGTCCTTTTGCGGGATAACCCTCGCTACATCGAGATGGTGGCGCGGAAAGAGTTGGGCATGGTAAAAAAAGGAGACGTCGTTTACCGGCATGTCGAATGAGCCTCGGGGGTAGATCGTCCCGGTACTTTCATGGTAAGGAGGTCCTAATCGTTGACAACAGATGACTGAGGTACGATGCTTAATCTAAACTTGAGGGGTCTGTTGCCTGACAAGAAACACTCGGTGGGTCTTGACATCGGGTCGAGCTCGCTCAAGCTGGTCGAGATACTGGACTCCGCGGAGGGATACGTCCTTAAGAGTTATTCCCAGCTTCCCCTGGAAAGAAGGGTCATCGAAGCGGGAGATATCCTGAACGGCGACGTCCTTTGCGGGAAGATCCGTCAGCTTTTCAAGAGCGCGGGCTGCAGGTCCAAAAAGGTTGTCGTCTCCCTGTCGGGCCACAAGGTCATCGCCAGAAGGGCCTCCTTCTCGAAGATGGAGGAGGAAGAGTTACGTCAACTGATCAATGATGAGGCAGCCAACTACCTTCCTTTCGACGACGTCAAAGATTTTAGCTTTGATTTTCAGATACTCGGCGACAGCGAGGGAAACCCGGGGCAGATGGACGTAGTGATTGTGGCTGCCAGGAAGAATGTCGTTCAGAGCTATGTGGATGTCCTGGAGAAGGCCGGGCTGACGCCCGTGATCATGGATGTGGACTCCTTCGCCCTCGAAACTATGTACGAGGTGAATTACGACGTTAGGGAAGGCGACATCGTCGTCTTGGTCAATATCGGGGCGAGCATGACGAATATCAACGTTCTCAAGGAAGGATGCTCGATCTTTACCCGCGATATTTCCATGGGCGGCGACTACATCACAGAGAGCATCCGTGATAGATTGGGCGTGACCTTCGACGAGGCCGAAAAGCTTAAGATAGAAAGCTCGAGGACTGACTCGCAGGCCGGCAGCCCGCGTTTAGACCCGTTGGAGCACGCAGAGCCTCTTTTTGCCGAGATAGAGAGGTCGATCGATTACTTCCGGTCGACTCACGGCGGCGAATACATCAAGGAGATAATCCTCAGCGGTGGCTCGGCTAAAACAGCCGGGATAGTCGATGCCCTCACTCAGCAGTTGAATATCGAGACGCGGATAGTTCGGCCTTTTCAGAACATCGTCTGCGATGAAAAAACGTTTCGTCCCTCCTACCTTGAAGAAATAGGGCCGGTCGCGGCGGTGGGAGTCGGTCTCGGCCTCCGGAGAATTGACGACCGATGATCAAGGTCAATCTTCTTCCTTACAGAGAACGAAAGAAGAAAGATCTCTGGAAGAGACAGATTCTTGTTGCAGCGGCGACATTCGGGGCCTTCTTTCTCGTCATTGGTGCCCTCCATGGTTACATGTATTTGAGTGTGAGCGGATTGGAAAGGGACGTCAATGCCGCCGAAGGACGTCTGAAAGAATTGAATAAGCTGGCGGCTGAGTTCAGCTCCGTCAGGGCAGACAAAGATCTACTCACGAAAAAGATCGAGGTCATCAACAACCTTGAGGAGAGCAGGATGGATGCCGTTTTGCTCCTCAACGAGGTTGCGCGGACCCTTCCGGCCGGTCAGGTCTGGCTGGTTTTGTTGGCGGAGACGGGTTCCAACCTGCGCATCGACGGCATAGCCCGGGACAATCTGGCTGTTGCCGTTTTTATGAACAACCTGGAACGTTCCCCCATCATCAAGTCGGTCGACCTGAGTGCCTCGAAGCAGGATAAGATAGCCAATACGAAGGTCCAGAAATTCGTCCTCAATTGCAGTCTCAAGAAGGGGTGAGGTATGGCAATAACCCTGGACGATATCAAGAAGATGCCGACAAAAACAAAGGCATTGATCCTTGCGTTTATCTTCATCCTCCTGGGTTACTTTTATTATTTTTTCCTTTTCCAGCCGCTTTACGAGAAGAAGGTGGGCCTCGACACCAAGCTTGCGGGCCTTAAACAGCAGATAGAAGCCAAGCAACTCATCGTGAGAGAAATCCAAAAGGGCAAAAAAGAACTCGCCACTATGCGGGAAAGTCTGGAGCTTGCCCTGACCAAACTTCCCGAGCGTAAAGAAATCCCGGGCCTCCTGGCATCTTTGGCCAAGGCCGGTCGCGAGGCTGGTCTCGATTTTGTCCACTTCGAGCCGCTCCCGCCCCCGAAGCCCACGGAGGCCAAGGCCGACACGAAAGAAAAATCGACAGACAAGAAAACGGTGGCCCAGGCTGCTGCGGGGACGGAGAAATTTTACGATGAAATCCCTATCAAGGTAGTCATCAGCGGCGGGTTTCATGATACCGTGAGATTCTTGGAAAGCGTGGCCAAGCTTCCCCGTATCGTCAATGTGACTGACATAACCATGGAAGGATCCAAAGACGACAAGGAAGAGGGAAGACTTTTAACAACCTGCATGATGAAAACCTATGTCTTCGTGGAAAAGGCCCAAGCCGGCAAGAAATAAGCGGATTGCTGCGTTTTTCGGTCACCTTTTCGTCGTATTGGTTGTCTTATACGGCGCGGCGGTGTCGGCGGCGGAGATTTCGGCGCAGAAAACTGGTACCTTTCCTTATGAGAAGCGCGGGAAGGTCGACCCTTTCAAGCCCTTGATAAGAAAGGAAGCGGCCGTTCAGAAGGAACAGTCAGCGTTCCTGTCGCCCTTGCAGCGGTATAACATCGAAGAACTGAAACTCGTCGGTATCATGTCCAGCGAAAAGAAGCGGGTTGCCATAGTAGAAGACCCGAAGGGTAAGAGTTACGTCATCTCGAAGGGGACTTTGGTCGGCCGGAACAACGGCATGGTAGCCGGGGTCCTTGACGACCGGATTATCGTCGAAGAAAGAACGAGCGGGAACGGCAAAGAAGCCAAGACAAAGCAAATAATTCTGAACCTTCATCGCGTAGAACCTGAGGGAAGATTATGAAAACTAAGATTCTTATGGCGGGCATCTCGGCATTGATGATGGTGGCCGCTGCCTGCGTCGTTTCGGCTGAGGATACCGGCGCAACGGCGGCGAAACCGGGTTCAGTCGCCGGCCTGCCTAAGGAGGAGGCCAAATATACGGGCCAGAAGGTATCGCTCGACTTTCAGGAAGCCAACATCAAGAGCGTCTTCAGGCTCCTCTCCGAGGTGAGCGGTGTAAACATAGTCGCCGGCGAGGATATAAAGGGGAACATCACCGTCCACATGAAAAACGTACCCTGGGACCAGGCCTTGGAGACTATCCTCGACACCAACGGCCTCGGCATGAAGCGCACGGGCAACGTCATCAGTGTTTTTACCCGAGAGAAGATGCAGAAGGCCGTCGAGGAGAGGTTGAAAGAGGACGTGGCGCAAGGGAAAAGACCCCAGGTCCTCATCGAAGCGAAGATTCTCGAAACGACCGCTTCTTTTGCCAGGAAGCTCGGCGTTCAATGGGGCACCGGTTTTCAGACTGGCAACGTATGGACGGGGCAATCCGCCCGCATCCTCCCCTCGGGGCTCACGCCTCTGACTCGTAACCTCGGCGTCCGCAGGGGTACCTATGCCGTGAACGAGACATCTCCTTATTCCGGAGGGACCTATGGCGTGAACCTAGCGGATTTTACAAAAACAGGTATATTTCCTTCACTCGGTACGGCGACGGTTTCTCCCACCTTCGGGCTGATCGTCGGCACTGCGAAGAACTTTGTCGACCTGGACATCTCCGCCTCCGAGAGCATGGGCGAGACGAAAATCCTCTCGGCTCCCAAAGTAGTCACCTTCGACGGCACCGCTGCGTACATCACCCAGGGGTCTGAGATACCTTCTGTATTTACCGACAAGGAGGGCAACCGCTCGATCCAGTGGAAAGAAGCGACTCTCAAGCTGGACGTGACGCCCGCGATCACGGACGAAAACCGGATCGTTCTCAAGATAAAGGCCAAGAACGACGCCCCCGATTATGCGACCA
>CAZRAC010000094.1:0-4198 GCA_964597995.1 uncultured Syntrophaceae bacterium
CGAAGCGGCTGATCGGGGAGGGGAACTTCGAGTTCTCCGTCTGCGTGGCGGGGCGTGCCCAGTTTCCGATCTGCACCCAGTCCCTTCTCATCGGCGGCAACGTCCGCGTCGGCCTGGAGGATAACCTTTATCTCGAAAAGGGGGTCATGGCGAAGAGCAATGCCGAGCAGGTGGCCAAGATCGTGAGGATCGCGAAAGAGTTCGGCATAGAGCCGGCAACACCAGACGAGGCCAGGAAGATACTTGGTTTGAAAGGTATGGACAAAATTAATCTGTGACCGGACACCGCCGCCGGGCAGCAGGGCGTCCGATCCTTCCGCGCATGATGTCCATCGGAGAAGGCACCCAGCGGGCGGGCCGTCGTGTGGTGCCTTTCTCCGTCGGAGGGGTTAAATACCGGCTATCTCTTTCGCGATGTCCTCCATCTCTTTCAGGTTATAGTTTCGTGAGACCGCGATCTTATTCGTCACGGGGGAACCGGCGGCATTGATCGTGAACCCCATGATGGCCCCGCACAGATTGGAGGCCGCCAGGTCTCTACCCAGCTCGAGGATTCGCAGCCTCTGTTCTGTAGTGTAGTCCTTGCTGCCTCTCAGGTATAAGTCGATCATTTTTTTTGTTTCCGGGTTGTCGATATCGGCCTCGACCGGCATTGTCGTGAGGAGGCCTCCGGCGATGTCGTGTATATGGCTGATGTGCGTTCCCAGCGATGACCTGATGTGGTGTAACCCCGCGTTCGCGATCAACGCGCTCGGCATCCAGACACCGCTCGGATGCATTCTGCCGTTCAAGGCAGCCCCCAAAGAACACCCAAAGGCAACTTCTGCCGCCATCATCATGTCGGTGATTTTGTCATTGATATGGCTCACCTTGAGACTCAATCCGTTGACTTTCGCCAGCAGTGAACAAGTCCCGGCCATCAAATCGGCGTGCCCGGCGGAACAGGCGCACTTGGACTGCCGGTGCAAGGATGAAAAATAAGTCGGTAGATTCCCGCACATATCCCATTCACCGCACATGAAGACCCGTTCCCAGTGGACGAAGACACGGTCGAAGATAGTCATCGCCTCGACCCCGACGAACTTCGACGACAGAGGACTTTCCATGTTCACGGGACGCCTGGGGCCGGGGGCGGGCCTGCAGATGAAGGTGACACCCTCGGTGTCGACGGGGACGGCAAAAGAAACGGCAAAGTCTCTATCGTCTTCGGAGAGGGCCCTGCAGGGTACGGCGATGACCTCGTGGGCCACCGGGCCGTAGGTCGTATGGACTTTCGCCCCGGAGACGACTATGCCGTCCTCCGTTCTCTCCAATATCCGCAGGTCGACCGGCGGGTCCTGCTTGGACGGCCCGAAGCGCCTGTCTCCCTTGGGATCCATCATCCCCCAGGCGAGACGGAGGTCGTTTTTTTGCAGATGTTTCACATATTCCTTGAATCTTTGATGATACTTGGTGCCGTATTTCCCGTCGATGTCGTGGGTGAAGGTCCAGGTGACGGAGAGAAAATTGGACAGGCAATAAGTACAGATACGCCTTTTCGTCACCTCTCGTGTCAGGTGGGCCTTGATGACGGCGTCCTCCAAGGATTGCTGAATATGGAGAGAGTTCCTCGGAACTTCTTCGTCTGTGAGTGGAGATTTGACGGCGGACCATTCCCGATATTGCGGGTCCAGGGCGAATTCATATGTGGCGCCGATCTGGTTGATGGATGTCTTAAAATACTCACTCTCCCAGACACGGTCCACTTTCTCACCGCCGATATAGACCCGCGGCCTTTTTTGTTTGAGGCTTTCGATGTATTCCTCTTTTGAACGTAGTGCCATTCGACCAACCTCCTTCCGAATCAGTTTCAGCTTTCCTGACTCAAGGGTCAACCTCCCCCTGCACATAACTGTTAACGGCCAAAAAGCTCACCTGCCCTCTGCGGCGTAGGTAATGCTGATGGTCCTGGAATAGTCCAGTGCAGAGTCATAGCAAAAAAGCAAATCCTAGAAAAGCATATCACATGTGTCGGTTGGCGTTCATAAAAAACATGGTATTGTGTTAAAATCTTATGTAAAATCACGCATAATTATTTGTTATTAGAAAACAGCAAACCAAAGATTATAGTGCAGTGGTGAATGTCAACGAGTTGCTTGAAAAATACCGGGCATTACTTGACGAAAACAAAGCGTTGCGGGAAGAGAACGAGATCCTGAGGACGAGGTTAGGGATTGCGGATACGTCGCGACCGAATCCGCCTCGAAATCCGGAAAACCATTCGTCCTTGGCATATGAGCTGCCGGAACCGCCGGAGATCAAACCATCGCCGGGAACCACACTTCGACTTGATCCAGCGGAGAAGATTCGGTTGTTCATGTCTTTGTTCAAGGGGCGGGAGGACGTATATGCCAAGAGATGGCAGAACAGGGAAGGCAGGGCGGGATACGCGCCGGTTTGCCGGAATGAATGGAAGGGAAGCCTCTGCCGGAAGCCGACGAACAAATGTTTCGTCTGTCCCCACCAGTCCTACGCTCCTTTGGACGAAAGGGTCATCGAAGCGCATCTGCGAGGCAGTATCGTTGTTGGCCTTTACCCGTTGCTTCAGAACGATGCTTGCCACCTGTTGGCGATTGATTTCGATGGGCAGGATTGGCAGAAAGACTGTACCGCCCTCAGGGAAGTCTGTAACACTTTCAGTATTCCCGTGGCCTTGGAACGTTCCCGTTCCGGAAACGGCGCACATGCCTGGTTCTTTTTCGTTGATCCTATTTCCGCAGCCCTTGCAAGGAAGTTCGGTTCCGCCTTGCTGACCTGTGCCATGAGCCGAAGGCATGAACTGGCCTTCAAATCTTACGACCGCTTTTTCCCCAATCAGGACACGTTGCCGAAGGGCGGTTTTGGAAACCTGATCGCCCTTCCCCTTCAGAAGACGGCCAGGGAGCAAGGTAACAGCGTCTTCGTGGATGAAAACTTCCATCCCTATGAATATGAAGACCAATGGGGGTTCATGGTCACCATTAGAAGATTGTCCGCAGAGGAGACCGCGGGACTGATTCCGCGGTTAAGCCCCGGAAACGAACTTGGAACACTCCGGAAGGACGATGAAGAAGCCGAAAAACCGTGGGAGATAGAACGAATACGGTGGTCCGGAAGCGATTTTCCCGAAGAGGTACGGTTGGTTAAGGCAAATATGCTTTATATCGAAAAAACAGGGATCTCCCAGCGGGGTTTGAACACACTAAAAAGACTGGCCGTCTTCAGGAATCCCGAGTTTTACAAGGCCCAGGCGCTGCGCCTGCCGACCTACGGCAAGCCGCGTGTCATCTCCTGTTCGGATGAAACCCCAGAATACCTGTGTCTGCCCAGGGGGTGTGAAGAGGACGTTGTAGGCCTGCTTGCCGAAGCAGGCGTCAGGGCTGTTTGTTCAGACTGTTCCTGTTCGGGAAGACCCATCAACATCAGATTCAAGGGGAACCTGAGGGAAGAGCAGGTTCTCAAGGGTGTTCACGCAAAATACGTGTACGGCTTAACGGCTACTCCGACGCGGCAGGATGGCCATCATCCGATTATCTTCATGCATTACGGGCCGATCCGGTACCGGGTGGACACCAGGAAGCAGGCGGAGAAGAGGCCCTTCGACCATTATGTCATTCCCCAACTGACCAGCTTTCGTGCGCCGCTCGAGGAAGGAGGGAAGGAACCATCGATACAGCGGCTCTATACCGCAGCGAATACGGCACATCCAAACCACCCCTCAAAGCTGTAGGCAAACGCCTATAAATCGAGTATAACCTATGTCCAGATATTTATTCGATAAAATCACGTGCGCTTATCTACCACTGTCGAACGCGGGTTATGCACAAAATGTTTGTCTCGTTTTTTCCCCCGTCGTTTCCCGGAGAATGCCCACCTTTTCCAATTGCGACACAATCGTTGAGGCCGTCTGATAAGATATATCAAGCAGCTCTGCTGTCCGCCCGATCGAAAGCACAGGGGTGTAGAACCAGCGTATTACGGTTTAACTAATTGTATTAATTGAACTATATTCGGAGCTGACTGAAGATTGACAAGATTCGTTTTTGCGCGCGCTTTTGTCCGACCATTTATCCATGACCGACTCTTTCGTCCTCCGAACAGACCAGGCCTAATCGTCACCTATATTCAGCAATGTCCGGTTAAGGTTTTGCATGTAAGGTTATAGATCACCAAGGGCTTC
>CAZRAC010000095.1:0-3789 GCA_964597995.1 uncultured Syntrophaceae bacterium
GAAGCCCTTGGTGATCTATAACCTTACATGCAAAACCTTAACCGGACATTGCTGGCAACAACCAAAACTTTTGACACCCTCGAATTCGTGAGATCGGTTGTTTTTTAATCGGTCGGCAGCAGCTCCTGCGGTTCGCCTAGGAAAAAGGCCCCCTTCGAAATCCAATCCTTCAAAATCCCCGCAATCTGCCGTGCCTTGTGATAACTGGAGAGCGGAGCGGTGGGGATCACTTTGCCCTTTATAGTGATCGACCCGCTCCTCAATTCTTTGTAACTGACTTCACCGAGGCTTTTCAATTCACCTTTGGGATAATCCATGCCGTAATCATAGACTTGGGTGAAGATGTCTTCGTCGCTGACGGCCGTGTACCGCGCCATTTCCTCGTCGAGGATCGGGATGGGGATGCCGATCCCCACATAGAGAGAAACGCCGTATCCCAGAATACTAGCACCGACCAGCCATTCCGGCGACATCACTTTGAGGTCGCCTATCGTCGCTATAGTTCCTGCGCCCGCCTTGGGGACACCGTTTCTGCCCCGCTCCACGCGGGGGTTATGCTGAGTCCCATGCCAGGCTACATATCCTTGGGCGCCTCCCAGAAATATCCTCGTCCCTATCCCGATAGTCCTGTAATAAGGGTCATTGAAGAGCGGGCTCAGTTGCCCCGACGTCGAGTAGTTGGCGTTGCCCATTCGCGGCCGAAGAATGCCCATGTAAGTGTAGATCGTCTTGTCGGACATGTTGACTGCACAATTGTAATTCTGATAGGCATTCCTGGGGTTGAACAGGATGGCGTCACGGAGGTCTCCGATGGTAATGTTTTTCTCGAATTTACGGGCTGGGTAGCAGTCGGTGCCGTACCCTTCGACCCTCAATTTAACCGCGTTACCGGCGACAAGGTCCTCGATCACATGCCCGCCGCCGTAGTTGAACTCGCCGGGATAAACGCTGTTGAGAGGGTCCCCCTCGGCCACCTCGGTCGCCCCGATATAACAGTCCACGGCCGCCAGACCTCCGTAAGCCTGCACATCATTCAGCCACACCTTCATGGCCTTGATCTTGGGGGACGTATGGCCAAAATTGAGGAAGGCCCCCGAGGAACACATCGGCGAAAAAGTTCCTGTCGTCACCACATCGACGTACCGCGCCGCCTCCACGTCGCCACGGTCTCGCACGATGTCGATCATTTCCTCGGCCGTTACGACTACCGCCTTACCCTTCTTGATTTTTTCGTTGATCTCCCGGTAGGACTTTTGAACTTTAGACTTACCCATGAACGCCTCTTCCTCCGGCATAGCTCAACCCTTCACTATGCCCACCTACTCCCGACCGCCTTTCACCCCGTGTGTCCTAAACCCCCCGCCCCCCGCTGCGTGCAGCCCAACTCATCGCACGGGTGCCAGACGACACGGCAGACGCGATGCACCACCATCTGGGCGATTCGGTCGCCTCTTTTGACGACAAAGGGCTCCTGCCCATGATTGATCAACAGTATCAAGATTTCGCCGCGGTAGTCCGCATCGATGGTCCCGGGGGAATTGATGACGGTCACGCCGTACCGAACGGCAAGCCCGCTCCGGGGCCTGATCTCGGCCTCAAAACCTTCGGGCAGGGCGATGGCGATTCCCGAGGGGATCACCTTTCTTTCACCGGAAAATATCGTCTCTTCGTCCCTGACCGCCGCAAAGATGTCCATCCCCGCTGCCTGTCCCGTTATGTAACAGGGAAGAGGAATATCTTCATTATCCGGCAACCGCGTAACGGGAATCTCTATTTTTTCCATCATACCTCGTGGAGGAAAGGACCCAGCAGCCGGAGAGCCAAGCGATTCGAGATCAAAGGTCCGGCATATTAGCGGTGATGTCCCTCTCGGTAACCCTGCCGATCGCGGCGACCGAAACTGCGTCCTTATTGAGCAAGGTGCGCGCCACTCCCCGTACCTCCTCCGCACTCACGGCCTCGAGGTTGGCTATCGCCTCGTCGAACGACAGATGCCGGCCGAGATATATCTCGTTCTTCGCAAGCCGCGTCATCCTGGTGTCCGTACTTTCCATGCTCAACAGAAACCGCCCCTTTATCTGCTCCTTGGCGCTAAAGAGTTCCTTGTCGGTCAGAAGATCGGCTTTTAGCTTGCGCAGCTCATCAAAGATTACGTCGAGAACTTCGCCGACTTTTTCATCGGCGGTCCCAACATAGATTCCGAACATGCCTGCATCCCTGTATGACACAAGATAAGAATGGACAGCATAGGCAAGCCCTCTTTTCTCGCGGACCTCCTGGAACAGCCTCGAGCTCATGCTGCCGCCGAGGACGGTGTTCATTATAAAACCGGCATACCTGGCCGGGTCCGAGAAGGTATGCCCCGGGGAGCCGATGATCATGTGAACCTGTTCCAAGTCTTTTTCGAGCACGGCGACTTTCGCCACCGGAGTCGGGGCTCCTTGCCCGTTTCCTCCTTCCGCCGGCGTAACCGAGCCGAGGGCCTCGCCGACCAAACTCACAAGCTCGTTGTGCCTGAGGCGCCCGGCCACAGTCAAAACGAGCCGACTTCCCCGGTAATATCTATTGAAGATGTCGAGAAGGGTCTCCCTCCCGATGCCTCTGACGGAATCTTCCGTACCGAGAACGGGAAGGGAAAGGGGATGGCCGTCCCAGAACGCCTTCCCGAAAAAATCATGGATGAAATCGTCCGGAGTGTCTTCCACCATACGGATCTCCTGAAGGATAACGGACTTTTCTTTCTCCATTTCCTCAGGGTCAAAGACGGAGTCTTTCAAGAGGTCGGCCAGAAGGTCGATGGCAAGGGGAAGATGGTAATCGGGAATCTTCACGTAAAAGGAAGTCAGTTCTTTACCGGTACATGCATTGAGAATGCCCCCCACGGAATCGATCTCGGAGGCGATGTCGAAGGCAGTCCTCCTCTTTGTTCCCTTGAAGAGCATATGCTCGATGAAATGGGCTGCCCCGTTGGTCTTATGCTCTTCGTTGCGGGAACCACAGTTGACCCATACACCAAGCGAGAGGGATCTGACACGGTCGATTTCCTCCGAGATTACCGTGATTCCGTTATCCATTACGGTCTTGCGGTACGTGTTCACCCAGTGCCTCTTTCCTGCTCAACCGGATCTTCCCCACCTTGTCGATTTCGATGACCTTTACGGCAACTTTGTCCCCTTCCCTCAGTATATCGGTGACCTTCTGGACTCTTTCCTTGGCAAGTTGTGAGATGTGAACCAACCCCTCCGTACCGGGCAGGATTTCAACGAAGGCACCGAAATCGACGACTCGTTTGACCGTCCCCAGGTAGATCTTTCCCACTTCCGCCTCTTCCGTCAGCCATCGGACCAGTTGCGCCGCCCTTGCCGCGGCCTCGGCGTCGTTCGAAGCGATCGTGACGGTCCCGTCGTCTTCCACGTTTATGTCCACGCCCGTTTCACTGATGATCTGCCGGATGTTCTTTCCGCCGGCACCGATGACGTCTCTGATCTTGTCCGGTTTGACCCTCATGATCGTAATCCTCGGGGCGTATGCCGAGATTTCCTTTCTCGGCTCCGGCAAGGCCTCCCCGAGCTTGTCGATGATGAAGAGTCTCCCGTCGCGGGCCTGGGCCAGGGCCTTCCTGAGGATTTCCGAGGTCACGCCGTCGATCTTTATGTCCATCTGCATGGCGGTCACGCCGTTCTTCGTCCCGCATACCTTGAAGTCCATGTCGCCCGCATGGTCCTCGTCGCCGAGGATATCGGACAAGATGACGACCCGTTCACCTTCTTTCAACAAACCCATGGCGAT
>CAZRAC010000096.1:0-420 GCA_964597995.1 uncultured Syntrophaceae bacterium
CGGCGTCCGGTTTATCGGCGTCGGAGACAGCGCCAATGACATCCCCATGCTCGAGCGCGTCGACGTTCCCGTTCTGATCCCCCATCTTGACGGCAGTTTCGAACGGGTTGACCTGCCAAACATGATCAGGGCCTCTTCACCCGGGAGCAGGGGTTGGAACGAGGCCGTGGGGGGTATACTGAATGACGTTGAGAGATGTGGCGATTGATATCTACCGGGAAGCCCTGAAGGCGGTCTCGCCGCTCAGCCTCATCGAGGCTGCACTGAAGGTTGAGCCGGACGCCCTTCTGGTCCAGGAAACCGTATACACGCTGCGTAGCGGTCAGGGTATTCACGTCTTCGGGAGCGGCAAGGCGGCGATCGAGTCGGCCCGGGCCGTCGAGAAGATTCTGGGTGTCCGCATCGCAGGCGGCCTTGTCG
>CAZRAC010000096.1:430-3765 GCA_964597995.1 uncultured Syntrophaceae bacterium
TTCCGGCTACGAAGGAAAGGGGCTGGAAAAGATAGAGGCGGTGCAGGGCTCGCATCCCGTTCCGACACAGAAGAGCGTCCGCGCTGCCGACTTGCTCATCGAGAAACTCTCCGCCCTCTCGGAAGACGATTTCTTCATCTACCTGCTATCGGGGGGCAGTTCCGCGCTCGTGGAAAAACCGATCTCTCCGGTGACGCTTGATGACATGCAGGAAACCAACCGCCTTCTCCTCGAGGGTGGAGTGCCCATCGCGGAAATGAACGTGGTAAGAAAGCACCTTTCCCTGGTGAAAGGAGGGAGGATCGGGGCCCTGACGAGCGCGAAAGGGGCTGTCCTCGTCGTGTCCGACGTGATCGGAGACGGGCTGGACACGATCGGTTCCGGGCCCTTCTTTCCCGACCCGTCGAGCTACCGGGACGCCCGGGATATCCTGTTGCAGTACGGCCTGTGGCAGCGGGTACCCACGCCGGTGAAGGCCTTGATCACCGAGGGAATCGCCGGGACGGTGCCCGAGACGCCCAAGGAGCCGAACAGGAACATCGGGCACCACATCATCGGGAACAATCTCGTGTTGCTGAAACGGGCGAAGGAAAAGGCCGAGACCCTCGGATGGACCGCCCATATCATGACATCCCGCCTGAGAGGAGAGGCCCGGGAGGTGGTCAAGGCGATCATCTCTCAGGGGGAGGAGATACTGGAGACTGGGCGGCCCTTTGTTCCTCCTGTGTGCCTCCTTTTCGGCGGAGAGACGACCGTCACCGTCCGGGGAGAGGGGAAGGGCGGGAGAAACCAGGAGATGTGCCTGGCGGCCCTCCGGGAAATCCGCGGCAGGAAGGATATCCTACTCCTGAGTGCCGGCTCCGACGGCATAGACGGGAATTCCGATGCGGCGGGTGCGATTGTCGACTGCGGGAGCCACGAGAGGGCTTGCACCCTCGGTTTGAACATAGAAGACTATCTGAACCGAAACGATTCGAACGCGTTCTTCCGCCGTACCGGGGACCTCATCATCACCGGCCCCACGGGAACGAACGTCATGGACATGACATTGTTGTTTGTCGGAAAGGAGGCTTCATGACAGCCCAGCAAAGATTCTCCACGGCGCTCAGGGATCACGTGCGAAAAAGGGTCGAACAACTGGGGTATGCGGACATCGTCGTCGGTGCTCCCTGCTACTACAGCGGCGCCACCATTCAGCACGTCGTCAAAACCATCCTGACGGGCCTGGAAAAGTATTACCGCGATTCCAAGGCGGTCATCCTGATTTCCGACGGAGGTTCGACGGACGACACAAGGGATATCGCCCGCGCCATCGAGGCTAACTCCTATAACATCGAAAAGATCGTGACGGTTTACAGGGGGGTGCCGGGTAAGGGTTCCGGGCTGCGGGCGGTCTTCGAGGTGGCGCAGTTCCTCAAGGCAAAGGCGGCAGCCGTCTTCGATTCCGACCTCATTTCGATCACCCCGGAATGGATACGGAACACCCTGGAACCTATCTTCCAGGGTTACGATTACGCGGCGCCCGATTATAACCGCTACAAGTTCGACGGCACCATCACCAACACCATCGCCTACAACCTCACCCGGACCCTCTACGGATATAGAATCCGACAGCCCATCGGCGGAGACTTCGGCCTGTCCCTCCCTCTGATCAAGTATTATCTCGACCAGGACGTCTGGGAATCGGACGTCGCGAGGTTCGGAATCGACATCTGGATGACCACCACGGCCATCGTTGGCGGTTTCAAACTCTGCCAGTCGAGGCTGGGGGTGAAGATCCACGGAGAAAAAGATCCTTCGGCCGACCTGGGCCCCATGTTCCGCCAGGTTGTCGGTACGACGTTCCAGCTCATGGAGCGCTACGAGGACTACTGGCGGAGTGTTCGGGGGTCCAAAGACGTTCCGGCTTTCGGTTCCTATATCGGGCAGGAGCCCCCTGCCTTCGAGATCGACCAAGACAGCCTCATCGAATACTTCAAGATCGGCTTCAGAAACTTCGGCGGGATGTGGGAAAAATTCATCGAGAGAAAAGATTACAAGGTCGTCAGGCAGCTGGCCAGGTGCACCGACCGGGACGAGTTCTATATGCCTGTGGAAAGCTGGGTGAGGATCGTCTACCGGTACGTCGACGCCTTCCACGCCACCCCCCGACAACGCTTCAAGATTCTGGACACAATGATCCCCCTCTATTACGGACGGGTGGCCTCTCTGGTCAATGAACTGAAAGACAAGAACCAGGATCAGGCTGAAGAGCATTTCGAAAGGCAGGCCCGGGAATTTGAAGAACGGAAGGATTACCTGCTGAAACTGTGGAAGAAGGGAGGGTACCATGGCTGATTTTTTCCAGAACGGCGTTATCGGCACACTGCAAAAACTGAGAGAAAGGCCTCTTGAAGAGTTGGAGGCGGAGCTTAGGTCGTTCTCGAGACGGAGGCAGATGGTCTTGCTGCTTCCCGCCCTCTTTTCCGAATTCGAAACACCCGCCATGCCCCGGATCATCCAGGAACTCCGGGGGGTCGATTACCTGCAGCACATCGTCCTTTCCCTGGATAGGGCCGGAGAAAAGGAGTTCCGAGAGGCCCGGGAGAAGATGTCCGTTCTTTCGGCGGATGTGAAAATCGTCTGGCACGACGGGCCGAGGATGCAAAAGCTCTATAAAGAACTGAAGAAGAACGATTTTGACCTGAAGATGCCCGGAAAGGGGAGGTCCGTTTGGATGACCCTTGGGTACATTTTGTCCCACAGGAACGTTTACGCCATCGCCCTGCACGATTGCGACATCGTCAATTACAGGCGGGAGATCGTCGCCAGGCTTTTCTATCCCGTCGTACATCCGGCCATGGACTTCGAGTTCAGCAAGGGGTATTACGCCCGGGCGACGGACAAGCTCTACGGACGGGTCACCCGGCTCTTCTACACGCCTTTGATCCGGACACTGAAACGCATCTTGGGATACAATCCTTTCCTGGAATTCCTCGACAGTTTCCGGTATGCCCTCTCGGGGGAATTCGCTCTCATCAGCCCCCTTGCCCGAGGAATACGGATCTCTCCCACTTGGGGCCTCGAGGTCTCCCTACTGAGCGAGGTGTACCAAAACACGACGGTGCAGCGCGTCTGCCAGGTCGAAATCATCGAAACTTACGAACACAAGCACCAGATTCTACAGAAGGACAAGCCCGGCGAGGGCTTGATCCGCATGGCAAGCGACATCGCCAAGGCCCTCTTCCGGGTGCTGAGCCAAGACGGCATAGTGATGAGCAGATCTTTCTTCAGGACACTATGCTCGGCCTACGTTCAGGAATCGCGGGTGACCGTCGAAAGATACCATGCTCTGG
>CAZRAC010000097.1:0-3671 GCA_964597995.1 uncultured Syntrophaceae bacterium
ACCCCTGTCCGACTGCCCTAACCAAAACTGTCTAACTCCAGGGGTGCAGTCCAGTCTTTCATAAAATCCATAAGCGAGATAATGAACGATCGACGCGCTATAGGTTTTACCCTCTACAGGAACCTTCGTACCTTCGGGAAGTTTTTCAAGCTTTGGCTCAGCATCGATATTTTCGATCCATAGGGAGACTTTCGATTTCTTCTCTGTCGAACCGAAGATCTTCGCCTCCTCTTCGGCCATCTCTTTAATGCTTTCTATCCCACATGTTGCCCGCCACCAGAAGCGCATTGCCCCTTTGATAGGGGGGACACGAAGTTCTGCACCCCGAGGGTCTGCCCCCCCAAGGAACATCGGTGTTACGACTTCGCATTCATACTGTCGCTTTTCTATCCCGTTGAATCGAGAGACATAGAACATCACGACCTCCTTTTTGATCACTTGCATCCTTTCAGCCAGCTCAGTGAATACCCATAATGCCGGAACGCCCGCAATTCACTGAACTATGCGGAATGGTCCTCTATCGAAAGCAACGAACCGCATTCCTCACGGTTTTACCTCCGGGCGATGTCTCCCATCACCTCAGTGGCCGGATTATAGGGTGTATCTTCGACTCGTTCCACCTCTGCAACGTTGCCGCTGTAACCCGCCGGTAGGGACGCTTTTTCACATCCATCCGTCGGGAAGGCCTTCTGTCAGGTCGTGGGAAATTCGTTCCTTCTTGATCGATTCGTGTGCCGCACGGTCGAATGTGAGCCACTTTCCCTTCAACTCAGACGCCAGGGCGGCATAACAGGCGTCGTACCCTGTTAATCCCTTTCCGATGTACACGATGGCCCGGTTCGCCAGGCTTTCCGTCATCGGCCGGCGGTAAACGCCGCCCGTGATGAGGGGTATCACGCCTTTGGTAAAGGCATCTATGCCCCGTGGATGAATACGACAGAGCACGGAGAAAACTTCGAAGCAGAATAATTCCGGGACAGCAAAGGAATTCGGCCGGTCTATCAATCGGCGGAGGACGGCATCTGCATGAGAATGATTATCTTCCTCAAGAAACCACGACACCGCCACCGAAGCATCGATTACCCATATCACGACTCGTATCCCCTCAGTTCTCTCAATACCTCAAGGCCGCTCTTCGACCCGGTGCGGCGTTCTTTCAACCCCTGGATGGTGTCCAGCAATTCCTTCTTTTTCTCCTCCGCCTGATAATCGAGAAAGCGCTTTTCAAATTGCTCGACCGTGATGAGAACGGCTTTCGCCTTTTTCCCCTTGCTGATCAGGACAGGCTCGCCTGTCTTCGTGAGCTGTTCCAGGATCTCACCTAGATTATTCCTCAATTTGAGGGCATTGACTTCTTTCATCGCCTTTCCTCTATGATTTTTGAAAGAATTTAGTATGATGCGCTCTACACGTCAAGTGAATATATTGGTATACACTTACAGGACGACCTTTATCTTCTCCCGGTCGATCGTGATTCCGTAGCGCTTGTTGGGTCTGGCGCCCACCGACGAAATGGCGATTTCCCGCCGGGCCTCTAGGCCGAATCCCTGCTCGATGTCTCTCTGGATTTTGCTCCTGTATGTGTTGAAGTCTTCCTTGCCCAGGTTCAGGATCCCCTTGTCACGCATGGCGTAGAAGTCTCTGTTACGGGAGAGGTTGCGGTAGAGTTCCGATATTCTCTCGTGCCCGCCCAGGACATCGTAGACGCTCTGGAAACAGTCGCTGCAACCCCTGCATGTGGGTGTCTCTTTTTTACATTCTTTTTTATGGAGGGCGAACCAGGCGTAAAGGGCAAGCCTGGCGGGCATCATGTCGAGTTCCCGTTTTTTGTAGACGAGCCGCGACGCCGTGAGGTCGACGGTGAGCTGATGGGGTTCTTCCCGGACGAGGGAGAGGAGGAGTGTCGCGGGGTCTTTGGGGCGGCGGAGCATATCACCGGACAACTGGTCTCTGACCGAGACGAAGGGGAGGGGCACCAGGTTCACCGCTGCGTATTTTGATTCCTTGATGAAGACTTGACCGTTCCTATCGCGCAACTCGACGGGAATGGAGGTCTTCGGAGGATAGTAAAAGTCCCGGTTACTCTCGAATTCCGGCGTGACCAGGACGTGGAAGACCCGATCCTGGGGACGGCCGTAGAATTGGGCGGCCACCATCAGGCAGGCGCTCATGGTCTTGCGGCCGCCGGCGACGGAGAAAAAGACGGCGTTATTCGGGTCGCGGGTCAGTCTGAATGCCCACTCCAGGCAGCACCTGAGGAGCCACTCGTTTTCCTCTTCGCCGGTGATGTCGTCGATCTCGATGCCGTGAGGGTCTTTCACCGTGTGGACGTTATCGAAGCCGAAATCTACGGAGCGCCGGTCGATGCCGTATTCGCGCAGATACTGATAATACCTGCCGTCTCTGGGTGAGAGCAGATGGGCGTTGATTTTTTCCTTGCCCTGGCGCGTGGTTATGACATGGATGGCGTTCACCTCGCGGCCCGATTGGTGGAGGGCGTAAAGCGTTTCCGTGATGACCTGCGGGCTGAGTCCGACGACGGCTAAGAGGATGTTTTTCATCACTTACCCTCCTGACGCCCTTCTTCGCCGATGGAGAGGGATACCAGGTTGATTTTCCCCAGGCCGAAGGTGGTCTGTTTCCCCAGGTGGACCTTTTCGCAAAAACGGATGAGGGGGATGAATTCGCTGAGGTTTCCCGCATATTGGATACTGCCCGTCATTCCTCCCATCAGCATGGACTGGTCTTGGCGGTTGGAGTACCTCTTCCAGTCGAACCACTCTACGGCGGACTCTTCGATTGCGACCTTTTTCGCCCTGTCGACGAGGCCCCGGTAGTCAAGGGAAGGTTCACCGGCGCCGTAATACTCAAGAAGCGAAGATGTCCGCCTCAACATGGCTCTTACCAAGACGTGGAAAGGGAGTTCGGCCCTCAGGCTGTTCCCAAATTTGACGCGAAGGGGGGTGACGAGGCGGAGTTCGATCTCGTCCGCCGGGACGCCTTCTCTGAGCGTCTCCTCCGTCAGCTCCTCCGTGAACGAACCGGCCCGCAGGGTCGCATCGTTCGAGGAATAGACGGGCTCACCGCCCGAGCTGACATTTTCGAGTTTGAACCTTGCCGCCCGGCCGTTGACCCGTTTTCCGATACCGAGGCCGCCGATCTGCTCGAATGCGTAGATAAAGTAGGGCAGGTATTCGTTCGCCATCCCGAAAAGGAGAAGGGCGAATTCGAAGGAGTCTCCCGGCTGAAACCGGGTTCTTTCGGTCTCCGGCGGCTCGATCACGTAAGGATGAGGAGGGGAAGAAAGTCGTCTTTTTCCGTTGGCTTCCACCGGAAAGGGTGTCTCGAAGAGAAAGACGTAGATACATTTCGGATGCAGGAGGCAACCTTCGCAACCCTGGCGCTTCAGCGCGCAGACCGTCCTTTTGAGTGCATGGCCGAAGACACCCCGGAAGGTCGACCCTTTATACTCGGGAAGCTCGGCTTCGTCCAGAAATCTGCAGGAGAAGACATACCGACCGTAGAGCATCCTTACCTCAACAGACTAAAAGTAGGAAAAACTCTTAGAGGACTGTTTACCGGGAACGATTATAAACGGCCACTATGACAACGTTGTTGGACTCGTAAAAAGTCGAGAATTACGCGTTTCGTCATTCCGGCGAACGCCGGAA
>CAZRAC010000098.1:0-3569 GCA_964597995.1 uncultured Syntrophaceae bacterium
GCCCTCCTTATTGCCTCCTTCCTCCTTCCCGTCGCAATCGGAGTCTTCACCGGCCTGCTCCTCCTCCCCCCGCAAAAGTACCCGATCCCGCCGATGCTCAGGCTCGCGCTCGGCGGGGGGATGGGGCTGGGGATCACGTCTCTCGCGGGGTTCCTGTTCCTGCCCATGAAGGGCGGTGGATATTTCCTCCTGGGGGAATGCCTTCTTCTTGTCCTCGCCATAGCCCTGGGCTTCCTCGCCTTCCGAAAAGGCGCTTTCACGGTAATGTTCGCGCCTCCCGAAAAAGAACGGCAAAAAAACGCCCGTTTATCCCTTTGCCTCGTTACAGGGGTCATAGCGGTCTCGGCGGCAGTTTCCTTCGCCCTCACGGCCTTCGCGGAGCCCCACGGGAAGTGGGATGCCTTCCTGATATGGAACATGCACGCCCGGTTTCTGTTCCGAAGCGGCGCCGACTGGATGGCTTATTTCGGAAGCGGGCTGGACTGGACGCACCCGGACTACCCGCTGCTTCTCCCCCTCACCGTCGAGAGGGCCTGGGGATACTGCGGCGGTGAGACCCTTGTCGCCCCCGCCGTCGTTGCGGCCTTTTTCGCCTGTTCCGTCGCCGGCCTCCTGGCCTGCGCTCTGGGTACGCTCCGGGGCAGGGACCAGGGTTGCCTTGGCGCAGCGGTCCTCCTTGCAAGCCCGCTTTTCGTCCTCATCGGCGCATCGCAGCTTGCCGACGTGCCGCTTTCCTACTACATCCTGGGGGCGGTCACCCTGCTCTTTCTCCACGACCGCCAGCCGGTGCCGGATGGCACCGCCCTCGCCATGGCGGGCCTCTTCGCGGCCCTCGCAGCCTGGACGAAGAACGAGGGGGTTCTCTTCTGCGCCCTTTTCCTCTCGATCCGACCGGTCGCCTCCGTCTTGTCCGCTGACCCGAAGAGGGGCATGAAGGAATTCCTCCAGCTTGCGGCGGGCGCCTCCCCCGTCCTGGTCGTTCTCCTGATGTTCAAGCTCGCCGTCGCCCCGGGAAGCGACCTCATCGCCGGGCAGAGCCCGGCGGGCATCCTGGAGAAGCTGGGCGACGCCGGCCGATACGGGACAATCCTTATCAGTTACCTCCGGACAGGCCTCACCTTCACGCAGGGTATCCCCGATATCCGGGCCCCCTTCCACCCGAATCCGGCCATACCGGGAATCATCCTGCTCAGCGTGTATATCGTGCTCGCCGGACGGGAAGGCAGCCCCGGAGACCGCCGGGGGATCATCACGGGCTGGGCCCTCGTCCTTTTAACCCTCGCCGGTTATTTTTTCGTACTCGTCGTCACACCCCACGACCTGAAGTGGCACCTCCTGACGTCCCTGAACCGTCTCCTCCTTCAGCTGTGGCCGCTTGCCATATTCCTCGTCCTCATGTCGACCCGCAGCCCCGGGCCGGCCCCGGCGGGAACACCGGCCGTGAAGCAAAAGAAGACGGGGGCCAGGAGCAAAAGGGCGGAGCGCAAATAAAACATAAAGGAAGGGCGGTACATTGAAGCTTTCAATCATCATCCCCTGTTACAATGAGGAGGCGACGATTCGCGGGATTGTCCGTGCGGTCCAGGCCTCCCCCGTGAAGGAACGGGAGGTCATCGTCGTTGACGACTGTTCGAAAGACGGCACCCGCGAGATCCTGCGCTCGGAGATAGCCTCTCTTGTCGACCGGGTAATCTACCATGAAAGGAACATGGGCAAGGGCGCGGCGCTCCGGTCCGGTTTCGCCGCCGCGACGGGCGACGTCGTCATCGTGCAGGACGCGGACCTCGAGTACGACCCGCAGGACTATCCCATCATCCTGGAGCCATTCCTGGCGGGGAAGGCGGACGTCGTCTTCGGCTCCCGCTTCATGGGGGGCCGCCCCCACCGGGTCCACTTCTTCTGGCACTATGCCGGCAACCGGTTCCTGACGCTTCTTTCCAACATGTTCACGAACCTGAACCTCACCGACATGGAAACGGGGTACAAGGCCTTCCGCCGGGAGGTGATCCAGGCGATCACGCTGGAGGAAAACCGCTTCGGCATCGAGCCGGAACTCACGGCGAAAGTCGCCCGGATGGGGCTTCGCATTTACGAGGTGGGTATCTCCTATTACGGCCGGTCCTACGCCGAGGGGAAGAAAATCGGATGGAAGGACGGCGTCCGGGCAATCTACTGCATCCTGAAATACAACCTCTTTCAGTGACAGAGCGCACGAAAACCCCGCCAGGCATGGCCTTGACAAGGGGCGGGGAATGGGACATATTAAATAGGGATCAATTTTGAGTTATGAGTTTTGAATTATGAGTTTAAATTTTTCGTGTTTTTCAATTCAAAATTCAACATTCAAAATTCATAATTCAGATGATCGCAAAAAGCGCTGAATGAAGGAGTTGCGATCATGCCTTTATACGATTACGAATGTACAAAATGCGCCCACACCTTCGAGGTCTTCCACAAAATGGATGAGGGCAACGAAAAACTGAGCTGCCCGAAATGCGGTACGGGCCGACCGAAAAAGCTCGTCTCGCGTTTCAAGACCGATGCCTGGTCGAAGTTCCTCGACACGATGGAGCGGAGAATCAGCCCGCACAAGTTTAAATGAGGCACTTTCCCTCAGGGCAGAGGGTAAAGGGGTCCGGGTGTAGGGGGACGAAAAGAGAAACGACCGGCCGAACAAGACGGACCATGCAGACCCGGACATACCCTGGACCCTGGATCCTGGACCCTGAACCCGATACCCCGGCACTTTGTGCCGCATAAACGGAGGTTACTCACATCCATCGTATCTATGGCAACCTCTCCGGCCTCAGGGCCGGACAGATAAGGAGAATCGAACAGCTCTACCGGAGAAAAGTCCCGCCTGACAGGGTCCTGACCCATGAACTGGCGCGAAGCCTGAGCGAACTGTCCCGTGAAATCAACCGGCAGCTTGCCGTCCTCCTGAGCCGACAGGGTGAAGTCCATTATGTGATCGTCGGCGATCACCGGGAAATCCTGATCCCCAGCCTTGACGCCTACCGTTCCTCTTCGACCCGCCTGAAGGGGCTGCGGCTCATCCACACCCATCTCGCCGGAGAGCCGCTCACCCGCGACGACCTGACCGACCTGGCCCTGTTGCGCCTCGACCTCGTCTGTGCCGTCCATGTCGACCCGGAGGGCCTGCCGGAGAAGTTGCTCACCGCCCATTTGATCCCCGAAAACCCCGAGGGCAGTTACTGGTCTCACCTCGAACCCGTGCACCCCGGCCGGATGAACCTCGATTTCGCTTCTTTCATCCAGGCCCTCGAAGACGAGATCGTCCGGAAGCAGGGGACGAGAAAGGTCGAGTCCCGGGACCGCGCCATCCTGGTTCGCGTGGATACCAACGGGGGCGAGGACAGCGAAAACTCCATCACGGAACTGCGCGAACTGGCGGGATCCTGCGGTGTGGAGGTATTCGACACCCTCATACAGAAAAGACCCGAGATCGACCCCAGGTTTCTCCTCGGCAAAGGGAAACTCTCGGAACTCGTCATCCGGGCGCTCCAGATCGGGGCGAACCTGCTCATCTTCGATCACGAGCTCACGCC
>CAZRAC010000099.1:0-3454 GCA_964597995.1 uncultured Syntrophaceae bacterium
AAGACCACCGTCGCCTCGACGGCGCCCCTCGAGTGCGTCCTTTCCGACGACGGGCCGGTTGTCAGAAGAGACAAAAGAGGAGACTTCCTCGTCTACGCCTCTCCGTTTCGTCAGATACATGCCTTCAGTGAAGTTGAATCCGACGATACACAGAAGAAGTCTCTTTTACGGAATATCTATTTCCTCAAGAAGTCCGATATGTTCGACATTTTACCCCGGGACAGGGTTCATGCCTTGGCGGAGATGGTCTTACAACACATCCATGCCTTTCCCCTCATGTCGCCGCACTTGAAGAAGGCCGTTTTTTTGTTCGTCCATGAACTGTTTTCATCGGTAGGGACCTTCGACCTGCACTTTCGCAGGGACGACCCCGTCTGGAAAGCGGTCTCCGGCAGAGGACAATAGAAAAAACTTTAAATATCAACGAGGCGCTCCACCTTCATTACAGCTAGCAGTGGCCACACCCCCCGGCTTACATTGCCCGCCCGCTGCACTTCCACCCTGACACTTCGTACCTGAGGCTGAAGAGCCGGGGTTGCACGCACCGCCGGTGGAGCTGCCGGGCTGGCATTTCGTCCCCGAGGCCTGGGAACCGGCGTTACAGTCGGCGGACGGCGAACCGCCAAGCTGACATTTTACAGCAGTGAGTTCGCTCTGCGCATGGGCCTCCCCGCCGAGGTCGATTATCCGGGGTGGTTCGTAAGGAAGTTTGAATCGGTGTTTCATAATCGATCCTGCACATTCTCGGCACCACCCCGACCGACCGGGTAGGGATAGCCGCCTCCTTGATAGATACGGAAACACGACAGGGGGTCGACGGCGAAGACGGTGCCGTAGAGTTCGAAGGTCACGGCTGGGCAACCGCCGACGCAGAGTGATTTGTGCCGGCAACCTTGGCAAAGCTCCATTGTGTCCAGGGACACGGAGGAGCGCATCCTCATGTCGAGGAAAACAGGCGACCTTTTCCATATATCCTGAAAGTCCTCGCTGAGGACATTCCCCGCCTTCAAATTCCAGAGACGGTCGCAGGGGACAACCCAACCGTCGGGCCGAACGGTACACTTTTGTATGCCGCCACCGCAGCCGAAGAGCCCGTTGACCTCGCCTGAGCAAGCCTCGCCGGTGAATCTATCGAAAAACTCCCCCATCTCGAGTATCATCCCCGTTACGAAGTTGCCGTGTATGGCCCGGATGCCCTTCATTCTTTCCGTCAATTCCCGTCTTTGGGCATTGGTCAGTGTGAGGTTCGGTAGATGGCAGAGGGCGTTTCCCAGCGGCAACATCTCGTTGAACTTGCAGTAGGCAAGTCCCAGGGATTTTCCCAGGAGGACGATGTCTTCTACGTTGTCTATGTTGTAACCTGTCACGGTTGTGTAGGTAGAAACATCGATGTTATGCTTCACGAGATTTTCGATCCCCGTAACGGCACGGGCGAAGCTACCTTTTCCCCGTAACTTCTCGTGGATTGAAGGGTTGGAGCCGTCGAGACTCACCACCACCTCCGTCAGTCGCTTCAGTCCCGCCAGCCGTCGGGCCGCGTCCTCGTCGATAGCAGTGGCGTTTGTGTTGATACCGTAAGAAAAGTGATGTTTTTCGACTTCCCCGATGATTGTGAAAAGGTCCTCCCTGAGAAATGGTTCGCCACCGCTTATCCAGAGGGTGAAGACCTTTAGCTCTGCGAGCCTCTGAATGAAGGATACCCACTGCTCTGTGGTGAGTTCGTCCCGCGAGTTGAGCGACGTCGAGACGTTGCAATGGTCGCAGAAGAGGTTGCACCGGTTCGTGACGGCTATGAATACTTCCAGAGGGGCGGAAAGACAGCTTTTCATTGTATCTCAATGAAGCGATAACGTTTAAGGGTAAGAAGGCAGGCAACGACATCCAGGCGGCAGCGGGCGACATCGACTTCATAACGGCCGGAGAGCTCCCCAGCCATATCCTGGACCTTGTGCTTACCGTCGCACAGAGACCAGACATCCATGGCCGTGTCGTTCAGGACGAGCCTCTTCCCCCGCAGGGTATCTATGAGTTCTTTTCTGTCTGCCCGGGAGGTCGTGCTCACACCCGGGGATCGTCTGGGCCGGGAATCGATCAATTCGGCTATCTCAAGATTCTTCCATGAGTATCTGAGGCGCTCTAGACCCTCGCCGGCCATTGTGGGGTTGACAGCGGCCATAAATGCGCCAGACCCGAACACTGCCGATAGAAACACCCTCCTCGAGAAACCCATTTTCTACTCCTTGACAGCTACACCCTTCTTTAGGCATATTACAACCCAAGATTGTTCTCGCTGTCAAGGAATTTCACCGAACATCGGCGCCAAACACCCCGACATTCCATGACCTCATGATCTCACCCCGACAGGAAATACTGCATTATTTACGTGGAAATTGGCGGGAAAAACCGTTAACATCAATCGATATCTCATATCCAGGACAGGAGGTAAGCAATGAACGGAAAAATCAACATCCTCGGTTTCGCCGGAAGCCTCAGGAAAAAATCTTACAACAGGGCTCTCCTTTCTGCCGCCCTGGAGATGGTCCCCGATGAGGCGACCCTGGAGGTTTTCGACCTCGAAGGGATTCCGCCTTTCAACCAGGACATCGAGAAGCAACCCCCCGAATCGGTAAGGCGCTTCAAAGAAAAGATCCGGGCGGCTGACGCAATCCTCATTGCCACGCCGGAATACAACTTTTCCATACCCGGTGTGCTGAAAAATGCGATCGACTGGGCTTCAAGGCCATACGGTGATAATGCCCTCAACGAAAAACCTGTAGCATTGATGGGCGCCTCCATAGGAATCTTCGGGACGGCAAGGGCCCAGTACCACCTTCGGCAGTGCTTCGTCTGCCTGAATATGTACCCCCTCAACGCCCCGGAAGTTATGGTTGCCTCGGCGCATGAGAAGATCGACGATGACGGAATCTTGAAAGACGGGGAGACCAAACAGAAGGTAGGGAAACTTCTGGTCAGTCTGGTCGCCTGGACGAAAAAGATAGCAGGAAGTAGCGCTTCAGGAGAGTGATATCCCTTACCGTTCCTTGCAGAAAAAACCTGCCCCGCTTAAGCCCGGCCATGCAAACGCAGCGACGCGAGGGCTATGTCCAATAGCAGCGAATACGAAGACTCGAAGCGGCAATTCAGTATAATAGGAACTTCTGTCCCTATCAGCGCCCCTGCCAGTGTGGTCCTGCCAAGGAAAGCCAGGACCTCGGAGGTAGAATAGCCGGCCTCTATATCCGGGAGAAGATAGATGTCGGCATGACCCGCCACGGGGCTCTCAAGCCCCTTTCTCCGGGCCCTCTCCCTGGATGAGGCACAGTCGATGTCGAGGGGGCCGTCAATGATTCCCTTCAACTGTCTCCGCTCTGACATCTTGGAAAGAACGGCGGCGTCCACCGAAGAGGGAACACGCAAATTAACCAGTTCGACCGAGGACAGGACGGCTATCTTC
>CAZRAC010000100.1:0-3398 GCA_964597995.1 uncultured Syntrophaceae bacterium
TGGAAATCAACTCCCTGTCAGGCTCTGCCATTGCCGGAATTGTGCAAAGGTCTCCTATTCGGTGACAGGCAAGCCCTACACCAGGAGCACTATTAACCGGATATGGAACAAAGCATGTGATTCGGCAGGAGTTCCGAGGATAAAACTATACAATGCGACGAAGCATAGTCTTGGTTGCCAGATGATCAATGCAGGAGTGGACAAAGATCTTGTACGGCAATTATTCGGACATACGAACAGGCAGATGACCGACGCTTATGCTGAAGCAAGTCCGGTCACTTTGAGGAATGCTTTGAATAAAGTGGTGGGGATAAAAAAGTGATCTTGTTTACAGTTTGTTTACAGGGTTTTTTGACGTAAGTCCTTGAAATCATGGCGGAGAGGGTGGGATTCGAACCCACGGTCCCCGGTTAAGGGGACAGCCGATTTCGAGTCGGCCCCGTTATGACCACTTCGGTACCTCTCCTGTGCGTCTTACCTTGAAAAATTCCGTCAAAAGCTCTCCGGCCCGCTTTCCCAAAACTCCTGAATGCACGTCCGGCTTATGGTTCAGATGGAGGTCAAGCATTCTCACCATGGATTCCACCGCTCCATACCGTGGATCTTTTGCGCCGTAGACCAGTCGCTTGACCCTTGCCTGCACGATGGCGCCCACGCACATGATGCACGGCTCCAGAGTTACATACAGGCTTGATCCGGGCAACCGGTAGTTCCCGACCTCCCGCGCAGCCTTGCGCAGGGCCACTATTTCGGCATGCGCTGTAGGATCGGAATCTGCAATGACTCTGTTGCGGCCCGCAAAAATCCTGCCGTCGCCGATAACGAGCACGGCGCCCACAGGAACCTCGCCGTTTACGGCCGCCTCTCTCGCCTCTTCCAGGGCCAGATTCATCAAAGAGTTGTCATCCACATGAAGCATCTATCATCCTGTTTTCGGAGAAGTCAAGATCCGGGCAGATATACCTGTATATCCCTGAATGTCTTGTCAGGCTTCAATTTCCAGCTCGCAAGCTTTTCCGCCAACAGCTTCACCTCCTGAGACTCGTCCCCCAGATCAAGCGCCACGGCCATGGTGAGCCCCTTCCCGCCCTTCAGCTTGGACATGACAACCTTGTCTTTTACCCAGTAGGGCGTCTTCCTTGCAATGATCTGATTCTTTTTCTCCAGATTTTTGAACCGTGACAATACATATGGCGTGGTATCTGCATAAAAGCCGATGCGCGGTCTGTTTGTCAACAGAGGCTTCTCCGGCCCCATCTGGCTCAGGATCCACAGCCCGGCCTCTTTCCGGGCCAGTTTTCCGGGGCTGGGCGGGGTGAAGGCCTTGTCGGCCCAGAGAAATACACAAAAGGCGATTGTTATGCAGGATAGTATTTTCCCATATGTGTTTCCTGACCGGAACGATCGGGCCACCGCATATGCCGCAATCGGGTATATGGCCATCACCGGGGCGATTATGTATCTGTCGATAAAAAAATAACTGGTTATCGTACAGACGAGAAAAAAAATGATGAAAATTACTAAAAATATTTTGGTGTACGCTTCTTTTCTCAGCCAATACACCCCTAAAAAACCGAAGAGAGCCATTACATAGTACCACTTCGCCAGGAACTGCCTGATCATGTTCAGGGAATGTTTCATGAGGACCAGTGCATCCGGATTCACACGGGTCAATTTATGCAGGCCGTAGCTTCTCCGGAAAAAAGGGAGTCCCCAATGATATCGACTGTTCAGGTGATACACAACCACGATCGCCACTAGAGGAAACAGGAAAACAAGCAACCGAACCAATACCCCTTGTTTCTTATGGAATACCCACAACATCCCCCATGCGATGAGAAAAATGAGGGAAGTGCTCCTGACCAGACCTCCGACGACAAACATGGCGCACCCGGCAATGAAATATCTGAGTTTGGCATCGGAGGATATGCCCTTGAGCATGAAATAATTACCCCAGATAACCAGCGCAACCAGAAGGCTCTCCTTGAGACAATCAACCGAGCATGTGATGAGCTCGCGATTTGCCAGGAGCATGACAACGCTGAGAAAAGAAACGGCTCGATCATGAAAGAGAATATCTGCAACCTTGTATATGCCTACTGCTGCAAACAGGAAGCTGATTACTGACACAAGCCTTCCTGATGTCTCCAGACCGAAGCCTGTCACTTTTGCCATGAGAAAAACAAGAAACTCATAGAGAGGCAAAACCAGGGGCCTGAGAGGTGAGAAAACAGCTTCTTGAAACTCACCGTTCAGGAACATTTTCGCAACAGGGACATAGAGATGCGCGCCGTCACGTGCAATGATATCGTAATTGAGCCATGCAGGCAGGATCGCGCATACACTTATCGCAAACACGACCCATGCATCGTGCCGGGAGGTAGTTTTATCCCAAATGCCCGCAACATAAGCGGGAATCTTCAACTGTTTCGAGGGCTCAAGATTCTCGATATTTTCCATAGGGTTACCAGGCTTGATTTTAACGACTGGGCAAATCTGGGGGCGAAAGTATTTTCAGTGCACCATGTCCCCGGCATCAATCTTCCGATGTATTTCTGCTGCAGGATAGTTTCCTTCCGCTTCAGCCTTTTGATTACTGCCTTCCCGTTGAAATGCCGGCACCAGCTTCTTCAACACGTCGACAACAGCCTCGTTGTCCCGGGAGTCCTTCACCAGCAGATTAAACTGCTCGATAGCCTCATAGAGCACTGCTTCGTCAAAACCGTTTGCATTGTTGCACACCTTTATCTTGTCATATGCGGTGTCCAGAATACCTTCACCGTCAGTGAGCAGCTCTTCAAACAGCTTCTCTCCCGGCCGAAGCCCGGTGAACACTATCTGAATATCACGGTCAGGAACAAGCCCTGCCAGGCGAATCATATTCCTTGCCAGGTCGAGAATCTTGACCGGCTCACCCATATCGAGCAGGAACAACTCCCCGCCCTTGCCGATGGACCCGGCCTGGAGCACCAGCATGACCGCCTCCGGGATGGTCATGAAATAGCGGGTGACCTCGGGATGGGTGACCGTCACCGGGCCTCCGGAAGCGATCTGCTTCTGAAACAGTGGCACGACGCTGCCGTTGCTTCCCAGAACGTTTCCGAAACGCACCACTACAAACCGTGTCCCGTTTCCTCCTAGAGACTGCACCACCATTTCCGCAATTCTTTTCGTTGCGCCCATGACCGACGTGGGTCGTACCGCCTTGTCTGTGGATATGAGAACGAACTTATCGACATGATGCTTGCAAGCCACGCTTGCCAGCTTGAACGTTCCGATGACGTTGTTGTTCACCGCTTCGAGCGGGACCCATTCCATCATAGGCACATGTTTATAGGCGGCCGCGTGGTATACGAACTGCGGCTTGTACTTATTGAATATGCGGTCGAGCCCGCGCC
>CAZRAC010000101.1:0-3374 GCA_964597995.1 uncultured Syntrophaceae bacterium
CGAATTCCCTGACTTCCTGCTTTATCGCCTTCTCTTCCTCGGTCAATAAGACGTCCGGCAGCATAGTGCGTCTCCTTCCAAGAAATTGTGGACAGTTCGTTTTAGTGTTTTATTGACAAATTTACTTGCAGAAAGGGTGCCAGGTAGGTACTCAATCTGCGTTCTTTCGTATAGTAATGCCGTGCTTTTTCATCTTGTGAATGAGGGTGGTCCTCTTGAGGCCAAGGAGAGACGAGGCGCCGTCTTTGCCTCCCACTTTCCCGCGGGAAATTTCCAGTGCATGGAGGATATGATTCCTTTCCGCCTCCTTGAGGTTCACGGGCCGTGCCGTATTCTCCGTCCTCTGAGGGTTTGAGTCGAGCCCCGCGAAACGTATCCTGGGTCCTCCAAGGATCACGCTCCTCTCGATCACGTTCGCAAGTTCCCGGACGTTTCCGGGCCAGGGATACATCATCAGTTTTTCCATTTCTGCCCTTGGGATTCCCTGGTAATGACGGTTGTACTGGGCGCAGAATAGCTTGAGAAAATTAGCGGCAAGCGCCGGGATGTCTTCCTTTCTCTCCCTCAAAGGGGGCACGAAAATCGGGAAGACATTGAGGCGGAAGAAGAGGTCCGAGCGAAAATTGCCCTTTTCGACTTCTTGAGAAAGGTCTTTGTTCGTTGCGGCGATCATGCGAAAATCGGAATAAAGCGTTTTTGTTCCCCCGACGCGTTGGAATTCCTTTTCCTGAAGAATGCGCAGCAGTCTGCTCTGCGTTGAGAGAGGCAATTCCGATACCTCGTCGAGGAAGATCGTTCCGCCGTTAGCGAGCTCGAATCGCCCAGGCTTCATCTGGTTCGCTCCGGTGAAGGCCCCCTTTTCGTGGCCGAAAAGCTCGCTATCGATCAATGTGTCCGGCAAGGCGGCACAGTTGACCCGTATAAAAGGTCCCTCGCGGCGGTCGCTCTCCCGATGGATTGCCCTGGCAACCAATTCCTTGCCCACTCCCGTTTCTCCGGTGATCAGGACCGTAGATTTCGTCGGTGCCACTTTGCGGATCAGTTGATGCAACTTTCTTACCGCCTCGGCGGAGCCGATGATCTCGCCAAAAGGTCGAAATTCTTCCTTTTCCTCCTGGTAATAGCGTTTTTCCTCGATCAGTCTTTCGTTCAGCCGTGCGATCTCATCATGGGCCTGTGCACGATCTATGGAAACGGCGATCTGGGACGCCAGTGCGGCCAAGAGTCGCTTCCTGTCGGGAGTTACATCGAAAGAAAAAAAACGACTATCCTGGTAGAGGACGCCCTTCAACCGCTTGCCGAGCAGCAGGGGCGTGATGATGATCTTGCGGACTTCGATCGTCGATTCCTCGAATTTTTCGTACTGAATTACGTTGTCTTCGCCGCCCTTAGCCGCCTGCCGGATCAGGTCCATGGTCTCCTTAAAGCTTGCAGCCATCAGATGTTCTTTGGTCAGATTCCTCGAAGCGGCGATCTTCAATTCCGAAGAGTTGTCGTCCACGATGAACAGGGCTGCCCGCTCTGCACCGGTAAGCCTGGAAATGGAGGTAATGATGTTCGTCAACAGCTGTTCTGTGCTTTTCTGGTTCGTCAGGGCCTCTCCCATCTCGATCACAAGGTCGTAAAGACGGTTTTCGTTGGAAAGGTCTTCACTGCGAATCAGGTGTTGCAAGTCGGGGGGGAAGGCGGCCTTGGCCGTATGCTTCAGGAATTCCCAGGCTTTTCTGGCGTAATCTTCGGCCTGCGCCCAGTTGCTAGCTTCAAGAAAAAGCCGGGCGATGTCGATGCGTACCTTAGCAAGTACAAGGAGGGCACCTACTTGTTCGAGGGATTTTTCGATCTCCAGCAATTCCGCAACCTGGTCTTTCGTTTTTCGACCGTCTTCAAGGTATTTGATCTGAAGCCTGCGGACGACACCGTGGAGTAGAGGATTCATCCTTTCCTTTAAGGTTTCATTGAGGAATCGGATGACGGGGTTCAGTTCAACAGGAGACAGTCCCGCTTTATGGAGAATGAAGCCGGGCTCAAAGATATGGGAGGCATTTAGGGTATGATACCAGCTGGACTTTCGCAGCTTGTACAGCACCTTGAAATGTTCGGCAGCACGGTCATACCGGCCCTCCTGGCATTCGATGTTCGAAAGACCGATGCCAGCCATCAGTTCAGCCATCGGGATAAATTCACGGCGGGATATCTCCAGTGACTTTTCGAAATAAGCCCGACCGTCCTTGAACTGTCCCATTTCCAGGCGAATTAGGCCTGTGTTAGCCAGCGAAAATGACACCAGAGGCCAGTTCTCGTTCTTCAAGGCCCGGTTGTATATGGCCTCTGAGATTCCGAGGGCGCGCTGCGTCATGCCGACATTGGTATAACATTGCGAGAGGTGCAGTCCCGTGATAAGGGAGAAATCGTCGTCTTCCATGTGGTCGATTTCGCCGATGGATTCCTCGTAGTACTTGATGGCTTCCAAGAGGTTGCCCCTGATCCAGTGAGATAGTCCGCGAAGCTTCTGCCCCAACCTCTGGAGGCCGGCGTCTTTCACCTTCCTGATCATCTCCCAGGCTTCATCAAAATGGGCAACGGCCTGGTCATACTGGAAGCGCATCCAACAGTTTTGACCGATAAGGAGTTCCAATAAAACCTGAGATCCAATATCCTCGTTTTGAACGGCTGATTGCTTGGCCATCAAGAGCCAGGGCTTGACCTTCTTGATGTCCGGGTGGAGCAGCGACAGAGAAGCCCTGCGCTCCACAGCGGTAATCATAATTCGATAAGTCTCCCGTGAGGGTTTGAAGCCCGTTTGATAGATTTTTTTTTCCAGGAACTCCAGCAAATTATCGTAGAACCTGATCGACGACGCCGTTCGGTGATTCTTCTCTTCATGGAGCGCCGCCTTCAGGAGGATATTGAGGTCCGACTCGCGCAGTCCAGCCAGGATGCACTCCTCAGCGATTTTCAAACAGTTTTCCTCCGACTCGGTGAGGACACCAGTCAGGATGTTTACTGCATCTCTGTAATAACGGGTCATTTCTTCGCCGGGGATGGATGCCACGAGAGCATCTCTGGGAAAAGCTGGCGTCCAGGCGTACATGCCTTTGACGGTTCGGACAGGGGAAATCCATTGTTTCCGCTCGAGGAAAGAGATTACCGTCAAGAGGTGAGAAGGAAGAACGTCGGTGTTCGATAACCAATCGATGGAGAAGACATCCTGAAAGGCGACGAATCGATAAAGGGTTGTTCTTTCATCAGGCGAGAATTCTGAAAGGAATGCTTTTAACTTCAATCGCAGACCTCTTTCAATTCTTTTAGTTAGATTCCCTCACTGCCGTCCGGAATAATCAACGGTTAACTTTTGTAACAGTGTAACATGGTTA
>CAZRAC010000102.1:0-3153 GCA_964597995.1 uncultured Syntrophaceae bacterium
AAATTCAGGATACGCCTCCTACTTTACCTCCGTCCACAACTTTCGGTTATATCTCATAATAATCTGCAGCATAACGTTGCAATGCGTACCACTCGTACCTTCCGCGTTCTGATTCATTCCTATTTTCAAGCTTATCCCTGTACTGAACGAGATGCTTTAATACAGCAGGAAATTTTTTAAGGTCAAAATGCCACGGCACATATAACAAATATAGCCCCGCCCACTGGGCCTTCCATTTCCGGATGTCCCGGCCCCGGAGCCAGGGCTTGATCAACTCGGCGCTCTTCGGGTCTTCGGCGATCAGTCTTTCCCGCGTAGCAGCGTCGATAACAAAGGCCTCGTTGAAACCCGTAAGAATTCCCCTGTAAAATCTTCCCTGCACGTACTCGCCAAGCGGTTTTCCCGAAGCCTTGAGCTTTTCCATCAGGGCCAACACCTCAGGCCTCTCCAGATTCCAGCCCTCATCCTTGAGCGCGTTGACGGGCATGGAAAACCCGATACGGGCGAGGGTCTCTTCCGGTTTTTCGAGCTGCAAGGTGTCAACGAAAGTGGCGGCGAGAAATTCACCCCCACCACGGCTCTTCCCTGTCGAAGTGGAGGGGAAAAAAGATTTCTCGACCAGCAGTATCGCGGGGTAGGTTGTGGCGTCGAAGATGGGCAGGTCGCCGAAGTCGATCACGATTTTGGGTGTCGCTTGCGTTTTCAGGAACGTGCGCAGGTTTCTGCCGTAACCGGCCCGCATGAATTTGTTGGGGGAGATGAAGCAGAGGTGCCCGCCGGGTTTCAGAAGGTCGATCCCGCACTTGTAAAAATAGGTATAGATGTCGGCGGTGCCGCTGTAAAAATCTCCGTAGGCCGAGGCGAGGCCGGGTTTGAGCGACTTGATCGTCTCCTGGCGGACGTAGGGCGGATTGGCGATGACGATGTCGAAACCGCCCTTTTCCTGGAAGACCTCGGCAAAATGGAATTTCCAGAGAAAGAACGGGCGGATATTTGCCTTTCGGTATCGAGCCAGATTCTTGAGGGCGGAGGATTTTTTCTGCTCTTCGAGCGTTGTCTCGATAAGTTCCCATTCCATCGCTTCGATGACCTTTTTCACCTGATCTTTTTTCGACTTCTGAGAGGCCTCGAAGAACGCCTTGTGTAGTTCCCTCAGTTCATCGGACTTTCTTTTCACCTCCGAATCGAAGAGGCCCGAGTTTAAAGGCGCCGCCTCATGGCGGGAAAGCCTCTTCAGCAGCGCCGCCTGCTTCTCAATGGCCGTCTCGAGCATCTTTTTCTCGGGCGATTTGCGCCTCTCCAGGGAATCGAGCCGGAATAGTTCCCTTTGCAGTCTGGTCCGTTCCTTTTTTGCGCCTTCGATCTGTTCGTTGAGATCTGGGGGTACGGGACTGATCAGGCGTTCGTCGAAAAGCCGGACGCCCTCGAATTCTTCCATGAGGCTGTCGCCCTGCATGATCTTGTAGTCGAGGTTAGGCAAGGGGCGGATATCCTTGATATCCTCCTCGTCCACGATCAGGGAGAGCCAGAGGCGGAGCTTCGCGATTTCCACGGCGCCGGGATCGATGTCTACGCCGTAGAGGGAATTCCGGATGGCATGGCGTTTGAAGTTGTAAGGACTCCTTTCCCTGCCTGCCCCGGCGTAGGTCGTGAGCACCTGTCTTGCCTTGACGACTTCGGTCATCATGCCGACGAGGAAAGCACCCGAGCCCACGGCAGGGTCGCAGATCTTCATATCCGCAAGTATCGAATCGATGAGGACTGCATTATTCCGGATGGATTCCGGCATCTTGTAGAAATAGGTGCCCGTCTCCCGGCCTTCCTTCGACACCCTTAGGTCGTTTTCGCTTGCCAGTTCGCCGAAGCGGATGAAGGTCTCGATGTCCTTCCTATCCACGACAAAGAGGTCCTTCCCGGCTTTGACGAGTTCCGATCCCAGATGGCTGATAAGGCTCTCCCGGCACATGTAGTGGACAATCCCTCGAGGCGTATAGTAAGTTCCTTTTGATTTGCGGTCTTTGACCTCCAGGAGGTTCTCGAAGACCTTGCCGAGCATCTCCGGGTCGACGGCCACTTCCCTCTCCAGGGGTTCGTCTTCCTTGACCGTAAAATTGTAACGGTCCAAGATGTCCAGAATGCCCGTGCCGGTGTCTCCTTCTTTTGTCTTTTCCAGGTTGGAAAACAGTTCATTCGGCAGAAGAATATCGGCATGGACCCAGTCGTAATCGTCGAGGGGGTCGAAAAGGCCGCCGTTCAGGAAGGGGATCTTGCAGTCGAAGCGGCTGTAATAGTCCCCGTCCCGTTCCTTGGCAAGGGCCTCGTAGAAAAGCGGTTCCAGGATATCGTTGAAAAAGTTGTCGTAATTTCGCTTTTCGAAAAGCCGCCGGAGAAAGTTCTTGGGGCCTGTGCCCCAGCCTGCATCCCGCGCGACTCCGAACCAGCCTTTCTTCTGCAGGAAGTAGAGAAAGACGATCTGGCCGAGGGTCTTTTTGGCAAGATTGACGGTGTCGACGCCCTTCTCCGCGAAATCCTTCCGCACCGTTTCGCTTTCTTCCCGGATCCGGTCAAAGGCGTCCTTCAGGTCGTTGAACAGGGCACGGTATTTCTCAAAGAATTCCTTCGTAACCTTTTCTATGCTGAAGGCGTCTTCCAGCGCTGACAGGGTGGGGTCGCGGACATCGTTCTCGAGAAACCCAACGAACCTTGCCTGCGCCGTGTGGCTGTTCTCGTTTTTGCCGACGAGAAAAGAATATCTCCTGGCCGGGGTTAGATCGACTGTAGCTCTCGACTTGCCGGTCTTTGTCTCCCCGATCCGGTAATCCATCTTGATCAGGGAAAAGCGCCAGTCCTCGGCATGGTCGGCATGGAAGGCGACCAGCGCGGCGTCTTTATAAACACCGCCGCGGCTGCCGTTCAGGTACCAGGCGATGAAATTTCTCTGCCGCGTTCTCGCCCGTTCGAGGGACGTCTCTTTCTTGAGACGGCAAGTGAGGACATCGATCTTGTTCCCCTCGGCGTCGACATACTTGCCGATGCGTTCAAGAGAATACACATAGGACTTGTAGGCGTCAGGAATATAGTTGCCGCGATAGACGAACGAGATATAACCGAAAGTTGTGGACGGAGGTAAAGTAGGAGGCGTATCCTGAATTT
>CAZRAC010000103.1:0-2863 GCA_964597995.1 uncultured Syntrophaceae bacterium
GGTTCCTGCCGACTACCCTAACATATTTTGTCCAACTTGGGGGGTGCAGTCCAATATACCCCGGACACGGTGAGATATCGAAGAATCCGAAGGAGGACATGGAAAAGGCCGTCCAGAATGCGAAGGCACTCTTAAAGAATGAAGATGATGTTGAGATCACCCGTTTTAAAGAGGATAGCAATTTGAATAGCTTTGACGGGGCAGAGTAGATCCCATCTTTTCCGCAAACATTGGTCGTGCGTCTTTGTAACCTTCGGCTTAGTGACCACCATCGGCGATATGTACGCGATACAAAGCCCTTCATCCCGAAGACTTTGAAAACCGATGTACATATTGGATCGTTACGGAAATACATGCCTTCTAAGGAGAAGCCGTCGATGCGGTGCGGGAATCGGAAGCCGGCTCACAACTAAGAAGCATTGATGAATCTCCTTCTCTCACCAGCTTGGTCATAAAATGTCATCATATCTTCACGATTCACTAACCTTATTTTAACGATGAATACCGATTTAGGGATAAATGTCTCGACCGGCCGCGTAAGACGCGCTGTCAATTGGCCAAGAAAGGAAACAACGGTTATGGAACAGGTTGTACCGTTAGATACACAGCTCTTTGACGTACTTAGACTCGAGTCAGATGATACGACAGCGGATTTTATCGCATCAGTTCAGGTCCGGCCTCACTTTCACCCCATTGTTGATCTTTTCACCGGGGCGATAATCGGATTCGAGATCTTGTCGCGCGGAGTCCCCCCGTTCGAATCTCCCGACAAAATGTTCCGGCAAGCTGCCGAAATTGGGGCCACATGGGACCTGGAAATGGCATGCTGCGACGCTGCGCTAGCAAAAATAGCCTCTCTCCAGGAGTCGTCCAACCGCTGGAAGTATTTTATCAACGTCAGCCCGGCAGTTTTCAGCGATCAGAGGTTTATCTCCAGGTTTACAGAATCATACATACGCAACTACGGGATTGATTGCTGCCAGATCGTCATTGAGATTACCGAAGAAAAACGGATAAATGATTGCGACGCCTTTGAAAGACAGATCGCAAATTATGCCGGCCGCGGGTTTCATATAGCTCTGGATGACTTCGGGTCGGGACATTCAGGATTGATTACGCTCATCGCCTCGACTCCTCATTTCCTGAAGCTGGACATGGCCGTTGTCCGCGACATCCACAAACACTATTACAAGCAGAATCTGGTCCAGGCGATCGTGTCATTCGCCTCCAGCGTCAATATCGGCCTCATTGCCGAAGGCGTCGAATGTATGGAAGAACTGGACATTCTGGTTCGTTATGGCGTCCGGTATGCCCAGGGTTTTTTGTTCGGCACCCCCCAGCCGGAGCCTTACGGACTCTCGATAGACTGGAAGACCAGACTGGAACACCTGGTTAAGAAGTACGACCCATCGGCCCTCGAATCAGACGCAACGATCGGCAACCTGGTCACCTGTCCCGAAACGATTCAGAGGCATACAATGCAGTGCATGCACCTGGACCTCGTCTTCAAAAAAAGACCCCATGTGGACCACGTCGTAGTCCTGGATGGCTATTCCGTTGCGGGATTAATCACGCGCCAGCACTTTTACTTGAAAACTGGCGGAGCTTTCGGATACGATTTGTTCAAAAAGAAACAGGTCGAGACTGTCTGCAAGTCGAACCCCCTTTGCGTAGGAGAAAGAATCTCTATCACAACGTTGGCCAAGCTCGCCATGGAACGAGCCTCTGAGGATCTGTATGACCCAGTTCTGGTCGTGGACGGTACGGGCAGGTTCCTTGGAACAGTCACGCTAAAGCAGGTGCTGACCAAATCGATTGAATTGGAGATTCACTCTGCAATTGGACTAAATCCTTTGACCGGCTTGCCGGGCAACAACGTAATCAACCGTTGGATCCACGATACCCTTTTTGGCAAGGAATACATGATTCTCTACTTCGACCTCGATCAATTCAAGGCATATAACGACCTTTACGGCTTTCTTATGGGCGACGAATTGCTACGCTTTACCGCAAGAACCCTTGTTCAATGGGCAAATCGTTTAGAGATTCCGGCGAAGGTGGGACACGTCGGCGGTGATGATTTTGTCATCGTCAGCCCGGCGATCATTTGCGAGAGCACTCTGGATGAACTATGTAAAACCTTCGACGCTGACAAGCTGGAGTTCTTCAAGAAAGAAGATGTCGAAAGAGGTTTCGTAGAGGTTGACGACCGCCGGGGAAACCCTGCCAGAATGCCTCTCGTCACGCTTAGCATCGCTGTCATAGACAGCACAAAAATGTCCGGCGACACCCACCCTGCCCTGTTCTCGGAACTGGCGGCATCATTGAAGAAAAAAATTAAGCAGAAGACGTACGAAACGGGCAAGAGCGGTTATTTATACGAACGCCGAATAAGGCAAGAATAGAACGCCCGAACTCCCCTTTTTGAGAGCGAATCATAACCGCGATGCCGGCTCCTTCATGATGGGAAATAATAAGGATACGATTGTTCCTTTTCCCAAGTGACTTTCGATCTCCATCCGGCCGCCGTGCGCCGCCATGAGATGCTTGACGATGGACAATCCCAGTCCCGTTCCTCCCATCTCCCTCGACCGTGTCTTATCCACCCGATAAAACCGCTCTCCCAGCCGCGGTATTTCGTCTACCGGGACGCCGATACCCGTATCCTCGACCCGGATAAGCACATAGTCGTCTCCTTCCACCGCCGCCGACAGCGTGATCTTCCCCGAAGCGGGCGTGAACTTTACGGCATTGTCCAGTATGTTAAGGAGTATCTGGACCAGCCGGTCGCGGTCGGCCCTGACCGGCGGAAGACCCTCAGGGATTTCCTTCACGATGGTTATCTTCTTTTCCTCCGCCCGCG
>CAZRAC010000104.1:0-2590 GCA_964597995.1 uncultured Syntrophaceae bacterium
CCGCCGTCAGGAAGCCGTCCGTGAAGGTGATGATGACGTTTCCCGAGGCATGGTAGGTGTCTCCCTCTTTGTCGTAGGTCACCTGGTCCGCCTCGAGCATCACGGGGCCCTCGACGCTTCTTTTTTCCGCCGCCGCCGCGGGGGAAAGGAAGAAAAAAAACACGACGAGCATTGCGAAGTATAACTGCCGAACCGCGATGTTCCTGCCCGCCGTTGCTTCCATCATGATAGGGCCATCGTTTCCTGGAGTCTCTCGGCTCTATGGTAGGCCTTCTTGACCGCCCCGACCAGGTAGAGCGAGCCGGTCGCACAGACCACGTCTCCTGCTCCGGCCATCCTCAGCGCCGTCCGGAGCGCCTCCTCCGGGTCCTCCACGACGAGGACCTCCGCTCCATGCCTTCGTGCCTCTTGTGCCAGTTCACCGGGGGGCTTTGCCCGGTCCGTTCCACCGGGACTGGTGAGGATAACCGTGTCGGCGACAGCCGCGACCTTTCTCAAGATGCCCCGGTAGTCCTTGTCCCGGAGCACGCCGAAAAGGAGGATGAGGCGGCGAAAGGTAAATCGGTCAAGCAGGGCCTGCCGCAGGGCCGCCGCCGCCGCGGGGTTATGGGCGCCGTCCACGACCAGGGTCGGAGACCGTTTGAGGATTTCGAGCCTGCCCTCCCACGTCGTCGACTTCAATCCCTCCAGGACGGCTTCATCGCTCAGCCCGTTTCCCAGGAGTTCGACGGCACCGATGGCGAGGGCCGCGTTGTCTACCTGGTGCCTTCCCGGCAGCGGGCACTCTACGCGGTCGAATTCCCTGTCCAGGCCCCGGTAAGAGAAGATTCCCGGGCCCCGCTCTCTCACGCGGATGTCGCGGCCGAGCCGGTACAGCCGGGCGCCCCTGGCGTCGCAGATCCTCTCCAGCGCGTCGAGCACTACCTTTTGCCTGGCCGCCGTGAGACAGACGCCCTTCTCTTTTATGATGCCACCCTTCTCCTCGGCGATCGCCCGCAGGCTGCGGCCGAGAAATTCCTTGTGCTCCAGGGCGATGTTCGTCACGACGGAGACATCCGGGTCGACGACGTTGGTAGCGTCGAACCTCCCCCCCATCCCGACCTCCAGGACGGCCGTCCGGACCGCCCGGCGGGCGAAGTAGAGGAGGGCCAGGAAGGTGCTGAATTCGAAGTAGGTAAGTTTAACGGGGATGCGCGGGCGGACCTCCTCGATGAGGGCCTTCAAGTCCGCCGGGGGGATCATCTTTCCGTCCACCCGGATCCGTTCCCGGTAGTCGGTGAGGTGGGGCGATGTGTAAAGGCCGGTCCGCTGGCCTGCCTTGCTAAGGACGGCCGCGGTCATCGCAGCGACGGAGCCCTTGCCGTTCGTCCCCGCTACCAGCACCGTCCGGTACCGCCGCTCGGGATGGCGGAACCGCGACAGAACCCCCCGAAGGGGGGCGAGGTCCAGGCGGATGCCGAGACCCGTCAAAGACTGAAGATATTCGAGGGGGTCCTGCAGTCTCATCGGCCGATACCAACCACCCATCCTTATCTCGCCCGCATCCCGGCACGCGGCCTCGGACGAAGTCCCTTCCGCTTATCACAGCTCCCCGCCGGGGGCAATATCTTTGTCGGTCCCGCGGGCGGCACTTCCCCGCAATCGCTAAAAAAGCCATGGATGAGGCAACCCATGGCTTTCCTGATTATCCCCCCGACTCGAGACCGTCCGGCTCGGCGTCCCCGGAAGGGGTTCGACTACCTTCCCGTCTTCAGTCGGGCGTTATTTTGAACATCTCATCGCCGGGACGAACGCGATCCTTGACCTTGATGCCGATGAAGTCACCTACCGTCGCTTTCTCGACCTTCTGGTTGTTTATCTCCATCGACTCTATCTCATCTTCGAAGTCCGTAGTATGACCGGTGAACTTGATCTTGTCGCCTACACTCAATTCGCCTGACGTGATCTTGACGGCGGCGACGCTCGGCTTCGCAAAAAACTTGACCACCTCCCCGATTTTGACTTCCGCCATGATGGAACCTCCTTTTCTGCGAAATGCTGATCCTTCTCTTAAAAGATTCCTCTGCCCCGGGTAGAGACTGCTCGTTTTGCCGGGCCGAATATGAACGACTGCAGCGCCCGTTTTCCGTGCTTATAGCTTCTTTTCGCCGGAAAAATCAAGGAAAAACATAAAGCCCCGACCGGCTCACCGGCGGGGCTTTCGTTGTTTCTGCAGCAGAGGCGGCGGCTTTGCCTACTTCTTGACTGCCTCTTCTTTCTTCGCGCCCTTCTCCCCCGGGCCGGGTATCAACTCGACGATGGAAACCGGGGCGTTGTCTCCCTGGCGGTTGCCGAGCTTCACGATCCGGGTATAGCCGCCGGCCCTCTCGCCGTAACGAGGAGAGATCTCGTCGAACAGCTTCTTCGTGACCTGTCGATCCCTGATGAAAGATGCGGCCAGTCTCCTCGCATGGAGGTCACCCCTCTTGCCAAGGGTGATCATCTTCTCGGCGATGCTCCGGAGCTCCTTCGCCCGGGTATCGGTCGTCACGATCCTCTCTTCCTTCAGGAGGGAAGTGACCATGTTCCTGAGCATCGCCTTCCGATGGCT
>CAZRAC010000105.1:0-2520 GCA_964597995.1 uncultured Syntrophaceae bacterium
GAAATCAAGAGGGCGCGGCTCGTCGCCAACCCCGGCTGTTATCCCACGAGCGTCATTCTCGGCCTTGCCCCCCTCCTCAAGGGCGGCCTGATCGACGGCGACACCGTCATCGCCGACTCGAAATCGGGCGTGAGCGGCGCCGGCCGGGATACGAAGGTCGGCTCCCTCTTCTGCGAGGTGAACGAGGGCTTCAAGCCCTACAACGTGTTCAAACACCGGCACGGCCCCGAGATGGAGCAGGAGCTCGGCGCCCTCGCCGGGCGGCCGATAAGCCTTTCCTTCACTCCCCATCTCCTCCCCCTCGACCGCGGTATCTTGAGCTCCGTTTACGCGATACTGTACGATGCGACGACCGTCTCCGACCTCCTCGACCTCTACCTGGACTTCTACGACGGCGAGAAGTTCGTCCGGGTATGCCGGGAAGGGTCCTACCCGGACGTCGCCGCCGTGCGGGGTTCCAACTACTGCGACATCGGCATAACCGTGGACGGAAGGCTGCGGCGGGTCGTCGTCTTTTCGGCGATCGACAACCTGTTCAAGGGCGCCTCCGGACAGGCCGTGCAGAACATGAACCTGATGTGCGGCTTCCGGGAGGACGAGGGCATCGACCTGGTCCCGCTCTTTCCGTGAGCCCGACATGTTTGATGGGTTCGTAAAAAGTCGGAAATACCTCTTTCGTCATTCCGTGCTTGACACGGAATCCAGTTTTTTCAATGTGTTCTGGATACCGGATCGAGTCCGGTATGACGAAAAGATGGCTGAATCTGTCATTCCGGCGAACGCCGGAATCCGGTAAATGAAAAACGGGTCGGTGTCCAGTACATCTCGTCATACAGGCGAAAGCCGGTATCCAGTGTTCTCAAGTGGTTCTGGAGTCCGCCACGATTTTCATCGGGGTGACGCGTCGAAATGACATGAGACGTAACTTTTCAAGCGTCTCGTATTGACATCTTCAAGAAGCGGAGGATTTTACGGCCCTGAGATTCTACAACACCCTGACGAAGAGAAAAGAAGAGTTCGTGCCGCTCGCAGACGGCCGGGCGGGAATATACGTCTGCGGGATAACGGCCTATGACCTCTGTCATATCGGTCATGCCCGCTCCGCCATCGTGTTCGACGTCATCACGCGGTACCTGCGTTACCGGGGCTTCGACGTTGTCTACGTCAAGAACTACACGGACGTGGACGACAAGATCATCGACCGGGCGGCGAGGGAAGGCACGGACATCGGCGAGATAGCCGGCCGCTACATCCGGGAACACGACCGGGACATGGACGCCCTCGGCGTCTTGAGGCCCACCGTGACCCCGCGGGCGACGGAGAACATCGACGGGATGATCAAACTCATCACGACGCTCATCGAGAAAGGGCTCGCCTACGTCGTGGACGGCGACGTCTACTACGCCGTGGAGCGGTTCCCCGGCTACGGGAAGCTCTCGGGGCGCAGTCTCGACGACATGCTGGCGGGCGCCCGGGTGGGGGTGGACGAGAAGAAGAGAAACCCCCTGGACTTCGCCCTCTGGAAGAAGAGCAAGGAAGGGGAGCCCTGGTGGGAGAGCCCCTGGGGGAGGGGGAGGCCGGGCTGGCACATCGAGTGCTCCGTCATGAGCCAGCACTACCTCGGCGAGACCTTCGACATCCACGGCGGCGGGGAGGACCTCATCTTTCCCCACCACGAGAACGAGATAGCCCAGTCCGAAGGGGCCACGGGAAAGACCTTCGCCCGTTACTGGATCCACAACGGGTTCATCAAGGTCCGGAGCGAGAAGATGTCCAAGTCCCTGGGGAACGTCTTCACGATCCGGGAGATCCTGGAGCGGCACCACCCGGAAACCCTCCGCCTGTTCGTCCTCCAGGGCCATTACAAGAGCCCCCTCGACTACTCGGAGGAGTCCCTTTCCGAGGCGAGGGCGGGCCTCGGCCGGTTTTACGAAACGCTGAAAAAGGTGAACGACGTCATGGCATCGGGTGTCGACTTTTCATCGGTTTCCGCCGCCAAGCTCTCGGGGAAGGAAAAGGACCTCTACGAACACGTCGCCGGCCTCCCCGGCCGTTTCGTCGAGGCCATGGACGACGACTTCAACACCGCGCGGGCGCTGGGCTACCTGTTCGAGACGGTGAGGGCGCTGAACGGTTTCATCGGTGAGAAGGGCTTCAAGGCGACGGCGGAGGCCCTTTTCGTCCTCGACGCGGGGAAGAGGGCCGTCGTCGAGACGGGGGGCGTACTCGGCCTTTTCCGGGACGACCCCGACGCCTATCTTCTCGAAGACAGGAATCGCGAGGCCCGGAAGCGGGGCCTCTCCGTGGACGAGGTCGAAAGGCTGGTCGCGGAGCGCGGGCGGGCGAGAGAGGACAAGGACTGGAGGAGGGCCGACGAGATAAGGAGCGAACTCACTGCCCGGGGCGTCGTCTTGAAGGACGGCCCGGCGGGGACGACCTGGACGGTCGAGGGCGTTTGACCGAGCCGCCTCAGGAAAACCTCTCCGGTTCGCAGGCAAGGCAGGCTTCCCACTCGTCGTC
>CAZRAC010000106.1:0-2517 GCA_964597995.1 uncultured Syntrophaceae bacterium
ATGTAATGGTTCGTCATCGAACCGCGTCCGAACGACTCTCCCAGAGCCGCTACAGAGGGGCTGTGTCAGACCCTGGCCTGGTGGTCGATGTAGACTAGGCCCAGGGCCCTTGCCTTGAGGCTCATCAACCAGCACTCTTCGTTGTCCACATTGGAACTGCCGAGGTGACCGATCGTCTCGCAGCGGTTGACGAGCTCTCCCTTGCTGTTGCGCGTGACGAAACCGCTGTCCCGCGTGTCCTTGACAAGGCGGGCGATTCGATTAAGTGCCCATTCCCAGTTCTTTTCCTCCCACTTGTCGCTCATGGGGGCCCGGTAGAGGACCTTCTTGAGCCGATATTTGTTTGCCTCCGTCAAGTCGAAGAGGCCGGCGCCTTTCGCGCAGAGCGACCCCTCGTTGATGGGGTGGTCCGCGTCGCCCTCGATGTTGAAAATCTTGCCCGTAGCATTGTCCACGCTGCAGACGAGACCGCAGCCGACGGAGCAGTAACAACAAATCGTGGTCACCTGCCGGGCGCTCTTGACCTTGTTCATTTTGTCGAGTTCATCCGCATACGCCCGCAGAGACTTCAGGTTTATGCCCAGGGAAGACAGGGCCAACCCGGAACCTACAGCGCCGGACAGGGTCAGGAACCCTCTTCTGCTTATCTTCATACTTAGGAGCCTCCTATCCTGCTCATGTCAAACTTGAGCTATGGTACGTTTGCGCATATCTAATTTCTTTTCTCCGATAAGTCAACAGAAATGTGGTTCCTAAGGTTGTGTTATTATTAACATAACTCCGTGTAAAGCTGCGGGTTCTGACGTGCCGGGAAGGTCATGAGGAGGGGCTTCGGCTGGGGTTCGGTCAGCGGTATCCTACGACGGGTTCCATTCGGCCGGCACCATCGGGACATAGCCCTTATCCCTCATCAGGATGTCGAGATGAGCGAGGCCGAGGGCTGAGATGTCGAGGTCGATCTCCTGGAGGTCGCGCACCTGGTTGAGTGTGAGCAGGTACCGGTTGCATTGTTCGCAGATGAAGACACATTCCTGCTTTCTATCCTCGACGAAAAAAAAGGTCATTCCCCGTTGACCTTCATGCGCGCAATAGGGGCAGATGACCCTGCTGAAGCGCCAATCCTGGCCGCATTGGAAGCAGTGAAGCCACCGCTGGGCATTTTTTTCCGTTATCACGGAGATCGACGGGAAGGAACCGCATACCGGACAGGTGCCCTGGTGCCAGTCGGCTTCGTCTATGGAGACCGCCATGTCGCGCCTCCTCCTGTGAAGAACGACCCACGTCAGCGTTCTGAGAAACAGGCGGGAAGCGGCGGGTCGGACGTTCGCCTTTTCGGACAAACGTTCCGGGATTCTATCGGCGTCGCCGGATGATGCCCTGAAATATTCGTAAAAATCGAGGTCACCGCTCATGATGCAGTCCTGCAACGCGTCCAGGTCACCCTGAAGGTCTGTAAAACCCTGCTTGAAAGCCGGGATCAAGGCAAGGGCGACCTCTTTCCAGGGGTCGCCGCGCCGCAACAGCTCCACCTGTCTTATCAAGGGAATTCCTTTATTCAATTTTTTCCGGTCGATGACCGCCGTGTCGACGGGTTCCCATCCCATATTTTCCATCAGCCGGTGGCGTTCAAGGATCACCGGCCGGAAGGCGTCCAAGATTTCTCCGCTGTGGGGGCATGTTTCGATGACGCGATCTATCGTTTTTTCCAATGATTTCAGACTGTCATTTGCTTGCTTCACGCGCTCCACCTCTCTCGCCGCACCTACGGCACGTCCTTATAAATCACTAAAAATCGCGCTCCGAATTTTCCATCGAAGCCTCTGTCTCGCTTTCCGATGTCATGGAGAACGCCAGGTGTTCTCTATCTTGTTTGAATCTAGCCGCCTGTCATCCTGGCGACGACTTTTGAACGGGCCTACCAGTCTGGATAGGCCGTTTCGGGGCATCTTTCCGCCTCAGTCCACCAACATGAGACAGTAAAGGTTCTGCGTCTCTGATTTTTCTTTCAGTGTTTTTATGAAAAAGCCGTTGTTCCGGGCGGTCTGGAAGACGTCGATCCCGCAAGACTCCATGGAAGGCCTGGTCTTCGCCGGGAAGCGGCAGGGAATCCCTTCATTCAGCCCGCATTCCTTACAGAGCACGCAGGGGCCGGCCAACATCAAGAAGGCCTTGTAGTAGCCGTCCTTGAAGAGCTCTCCCTCCAGCTTTACCAGGGCGTCCATATAAGCAACCATGTTCCGGGCGCGCTCCTTTGAGTAAGGGGCATCGACGTGGAACAGGATGGCCCGCCGGTAGGAATCGAGGAGAGCCTGCGTCTCCGCAGGCGTCGGCGTATGGGGCGGGCAGCTGTAACGGTGTTTGTACGGACAGCCGAAGAGACACTTGAACCGCACCCAGGGGGCGGTCACTACCGTGCTCGGATGGATGACCTTTGCGTCTGTAGCTCCAGCCTGAATCGCCTTTTCGCAATACTTATCAAGATCGGATAGCTGCATCGAAACCTCCTTGTACAGAATT
>CAZRAC010000107.1:0-2503 GCA_964597995.1 uncultured Syntrophaceae bacterium
CCCTCTGACAAGAGGATGAAAGGGAGATGTTCAGTTATGATGAACGGTGACGAATACATCCGGTCCCTACAGGCGATGAAAACCGTTGTTTACGTAAACGGCCAAAAAGTCAGCGACTATTACAACCATCCGGTTATGAAACCGGCCGTCAATACCCTGGCAGCTATCTATGACCTTGCGTCCGACCCCGAACTTGATCGTGATATCCACGCTCTTATCGTTACGGAAAGCGACCTTACCGGCGGCAGGGTCAACCGGTTTCTCAAGATCCTTCAGTCACAGGAAGACCTCCTGGCCAGGATGAAGCTGCAGCGCGCCCTGATGCGGTACACTGGTGGGTGTTTCGGGGGACGATGCGTTGCCGGTGCCGTCATCAACTCCCTGTGGTCGGTCACCTACGAGATGGAAAAGGCCGGGTGCTCCGCTCCGTACCATCAACGATTCAGAAACTACATGAAGGCGGTTCAGGAACAGGACCTGGCTGTTTCCGGGAACATCACGGATGCCAAAGGCGACCGCTCCCTGCCGCCCCATCGACAGTCCGACCCCGACCTCTACGTCAGGGTCGTCGAGAGGAGGAAGGACGGCATCGTCGTCAACGGCGCAAAACTCCAGCAATCCGGGGCCCCTGTTGCCCATGAAAGGCTCGTCGTTCCGACGACGGCACTGGGGCCCGATGATGAACCCTATGCGGTGGCCTTTGCCGTCCCCGGTGATGCCGAGGGTGTCGTTCATGTTAACGATTCCGCCTGTATCAACGCAAAGTTCGAGGCCATGGACCACGAAGACATTGGCAACGCGACGTTTGGGATGCATCAAAGCGCTCACATCTTTTTCGACAACGTCTTCGTTCCCTGGGAAAGAGTCTTCCTGTGCGGAGAATGGGAAGCGAGCCGCGACCTTGTCCACCGTTTCTCCGATTTTCAGCGTCTGGCCTCCTCCTCCTGCCGGTGCGGCTACATAGATCTTTGCATCGGTGCCGCGTTGGCCATGGCTGATTACAACGGCGTTGCGTCAAAATCACACATCCAGGAAAAACTCATCGACATGAGCGTCGACGCGGAAACTATTTACGGTCTTGTTGCCGGTGCATCGGCACATTCTACCGACACGGCCTCCGGCGTGCCGCTCCCCGACACCCTGATCATCAACGCCGCCAAGCTTTACATGAACGATGCAATCCTGCGAACCGCACAGAAACTCGCTGAAATAGGAGGGGGAATCCTCGTAACCAGGCCGAGCAACCGAGACCTAAGGATACCAAAGGTCGGCGACCTTCTCCGGAAATATCACAAAGGCCGGGACGGCATCGATGTCGGGGATAGGGTGAAGATGGCTCGGCTTTGTGAATCACTTTCAGGTCTTGCCTCTATGACGCCGATTCTTTCCGTCATCGCGGCAGGACCTCCGGCAACTCAGCGTTTGAACTTTCGGCTCATGACAGACCTGAAACGCGACCGGAGAGCAGCCGAAAGACTTGCCGGTATCGCACCTAAAAAGAAACACAAAAACGGAAAGGAGTTCAGCAGATGAAAGAAAAAGCAATCATAACCGCGGCCATCACGGGCAGCATTCACACGCCAGGCATGTCCGAGTATCTACCGGTTACCCCCCAGGAGATTGCCGACGATGCCGTCCGTGCCTATGAGGCGGGGGCTGCCGTTTGCCACATCCATGCCCGAGATCCCCAGACAGGGCAGCCGACCCCGGATGTGAACGTGTTCAGGGAGGCCATCACCCGGATCAAGAGCAAGTGTGACATGGTGGTCTGCATCACGACCGGGGGTGGCCTCGGGATGACGGCGGAACAGCGTCTCGTCGCCGTGTCTACTTTCAAGCCGGAGTTGGCCTCCTTCAATGCCGGTTCGGTCAACTTCGCCCTTTTCCATGCCCTGGAGAGGTACAAGAATTTCAAGTTCGACTGGGAGAGCAAGTACCTGGCCATGACGGAGGATTACATCTTCCCGAACACCTTCAAGTCCATGAGGGATTTTGCCCGCATCTTCGCCGAGAACGGCACCAAGCCGGAGTTCGAGGTCTACGATTCGGGGATGGTCAACAACATCGCCTTCATGCTTGAGAGGGGCTATGTGAAGAAGCCGGTGTACATTCAGTTCGTGATGGGTGTCCTGGGCGGGATAACCCCGAGTGCCAGGAATCTTCTCTTCCTCGTGGATTATGCCCGGGAATTGATCGGTGACTTCGAGTTTTCCGTGTGCGTGGCGGGGCGGGCACAGTTTCCCATCTGCACGCATTCGCTTCTCATCGGCGGAAACGCGCGCGTCGGCCTGGAGGACAACCTGTACCTCGAAAAGGGCAGAATGGCTAAGAGCAACGCCGAGCAGGTGGCGAAGATCGTCCGTATCGCACGTGAGTTCGGCATCGAACCGGCGACGTCGAACGAGGCGAGGAAGATACTGGGACTGAAAGGAATCGACAAGGTGAATTTTTAAAGTTTCTTATGCCCGGTCTCGGTTCAAGTTAAACCCTCGAATAAAAGGGC
>CAZRAC010000108.1:0-2455 GCA_964597995.1 uncultured Syntrophaceae bacterium
ACCCCTGTCCGACTGCCCTAACCAAAACTGTCTAACTCCAGGGGTGCAGTCCATTCCGATTTCAAAGCCCATGCGGATTTCGAGTCGCTCGGCAAGCTGGACAAGCTGATTCAGCGGGGAATCGATAAGTACAAGAACGTCTTCATAGACGAGGCCCATCGGTTCAGAACTGAAACCAATATCACTTACGAGCACCTGGCCCGGATTTGCCGCGGGAAAAGGGTCATCCTGGTCACGGCAACACCATTGAATAATTCTCCGCGCGACATCCTTGCCCAGGTCAAGCTCTTCCAGAAATCCAGGAAGAGCACGATCCCGAACGTTCCCGATCTGGAGAAATTCTTTTCCGACCTCGAGAAAAAACTCAAGAAACTGGACCGGCAGAAGAATTACGATGAATATGTCCGGGTGGTGAAGGAAAACGCCAAAGAAATCCGTGAAAAGGTCCTCAAGTATTTGATGGTGAGACGGACCCGCACGGAAATCGTTAATTACTTCGGCGCCGACCTCGAGCGGCAAAATCTCCGGTTCCCCACGGTAACGGACCCCGAGCCGATTTTTTACGAATTGAACGGTCACGAAGATCATGTCTTCAACACGACGATTGAACTGGCCGTGAAGAGGTTCAAATATGCGCGTTACACCCCCATGCTCTATTACAAGGGCGGCGTCTCGCAGCCGGAGGAACTGGCCCAGCAGAACATGGGCAAGTTCATGAAAATCCTCCTGGTTAAGCGTCTGGAGAGCAGTTTCTTTGCCTTCCGGAATACGCTCCAGAGATTTATCCGGTCCTACGAGCATTTTATCCGCGAATATGATCTCGGCTATGTTTACGTCAGCAAGAAATACATAAACAAGATTTTTGAGCTTCTGGAGGACGACAACGATGAGGCGATCCAGCGGCTGATCGACGAAGACAGGGCGCAGAAGCTGCCGGCAAGCGAGTTCCGAAAATCATTTCGGCAAGACCTGGAGCACGACCTTCAGATCCTGAAGGAGATGGCCGGGCTTTGGGAATCCGTTCACCGCGACCCGAAGCTCCTTAAGTTTGTCGACATGCTGAAAAAGTCAGACATCTTGAAAGAAAACAAGGTCATCATTTTTACCGAATCCCGGGAGACTGCAGTATACCTAGACAGCCGTCTGCAAGAACAGGTCGGCGACGGCGTTCTTTCTTTTTCGGGAGGGTCATCAGCGGCGACCCGCGAAAAGGTCATCGAGAATTTCGACGGACGTGCCCGTTATCCGAAGGACGATTACCGAATCCTGATCACGACGGAAGTTCTGTCTGAAGGCGTCAACCTCCATCGCGCGAACGTCGTCGTCAACTACGACATACCGTGGAATCCTACGCGGATGATGCAGCGGGTCGGGCGCATCAACAGGGTCGATACGACCTTCGACGCCATCCATACCTTCAATTTTTTCCCGACCGTCCAGTCCAACGACCAGATTAAGCTCCGGGAGGCGGCGGAATACAAGATACAGGGTTTTATCGAGATGCTCGGCGCCGACGCCCGGCTCCTGACGGAAGGAGAGGAAATCAAATCCCACGACCTCTTCGCCCGCTTATTGTCGAGAAAGACCATAACGGGCGAAGACGGGGAAGAGGATAGCGAGCTCAAGTATCTCCAGGTCATCCGCAACATCCGGGACAGCGACCCCGACCTCTTCGAGAGGATCAAACGGCTACCCAAGAAAGCGCGGACGGCGCGGCGGCAGAGGCGGGATTCGAACAGCCTTTTGACGTATTTCCGAAAGGGAAGGCTTCAGAAATTCTATCTGGCCGACGCCCGATCCTCCCGGGAAGTGGATTTCTTCGCCGCGGCCCGGACCTTCGATGCCGACAGGGATGTCGAGCGCGGAACTCTTGGTAAGGACTTCTATGAACTCCTCGAAAAAAACAAAAGGGCGTTCGAGCTGGCTACGACGGATGAAATCAGAGATTTCGGGACGAAGGGAGGCAGGGACAGCGCATCGGCCGTCCTGAGAATCCTCAAGAGCGGCGAGATCAGGAAGTTCAAAGGATATACGGATGAGGACGAACTGTACCTGGCAAGACTGATCCGGCTCCTGGAGGAAGGAGGCCTGCCGAAACAATCGTCTAAGACCCTGCTGAAGGAACTGGACAGGGAATTGAAGAATGGCGTCAACCCGCTTCGGATCCTGGCTTTGCTGAGAGTCAACATCGCCGAGGAATTCTTCCGGGAAACAGCGGCCGAGACCGTCGCCCATATCTCCGGACCGAGAGAGGTCATCCTATCGGAATACCTTCATGGATAAATCCGCTGCCGCCAGGTTGATCAAGGAGACATTTCAGGGTCCTTATGAGAAGGGCCGCTTCGTCCATTTCGTCAAAAACCTCCTCAACCACATGGACGCATCGGAGCAGTTCGTCTAGAGATATTGTCAAATGTTGTGTATGGGAATAATTGTCGACGTATCCTGACCTTCC
>CAZRAC010000109.1:0-2393 GCA_964597995.1 uncultured Syntrophaceae bacterium
ATGATACTGGAACCGGGTAAGGAACTTCACCACCTGCCAGTCCATCAGAATGTGGCTTTTCCGTATCGGCTTCTTGAGCACGATGCCGTCCAGTGTCGTGCACCGGGAGAGGGCCACGTACATCTGGCCGTGGGCGAAGGTGCCTCTTCCCACGTCGATGACGGCCCTCTCGAAGGTCTTGCCCTGGCTCTTGTGGATGGTAACGGCAAAGGCAAGCCGGACGGGATATTGTGTAAACGAACCGACTACCTCGGAGGTCAGTTCTCCGTCCTTGAGGGCTAAGCGGAATAACTCCCACTTGTAGGGTGCTATTTCCACCCGCATGCCGTTATCCAGCCTCGCAATGATGACTTCCCCCTCATCTTCATCTTTTTTGACGCCCGTCATCTTCCCCACGGTCCCGTTCACCCATCGCCCATAGGTATCGTTGTTGAGAAGCATGATCTGTGCGCCCTTTTTGAGCTTCAAGTCCACCTGCGTGGGCAGGTATTCCTTGCCGAAATCCCCCTCGACAAGCCCGTGAAACGTGTAAGTCTTGCCCTTCAACCGGGCGATCTGCTCGTCGTTGATCCTGTTCGCCTGTTCATTGGTGCTGGTGAGGCAGATGAAGAAGTCGTCCGGCGGCGCGGAAAACTCGGGGTCGACACGCCGATTCAGCAACGCGAGGTCGTCATCGGTCACTGAGCGGTTACGGATGGCGTTCAGGAGGCGGATGAATTCACCGTCTTTCTGGCGGTAGATCTTTTCCAGTTCCACGAATTCCATGTCCAGTTCATCGAAGACCTTGGCGCCGAAAAAATAGGGTGTCGTGTAATGGCCCCGGAAGATTTCCTTTTCCTGACCGGACACTACGGGCGGAAGCTGGTAGAGGTCGCCGATAAAGATCATCTGGATCCCGCCGAAGGGGAGTTTTTCTGTCGGGCCGTTGAGGCGAAGGAATCTGCCCACACAATCGAGCAGGTCGGCCCGCGCCATAGAGATTTCGTCGATGACGATCGTCTCCAGCTTTTTGTAGAGATTCTTTTTCTCGTCCTTGACCTTCCGGCGGATCGACGAGGGAGTGACGTCGGGTTTGAAACCGAAGAAGGAATGTATAGTCTGCCCGCCCACGTTGACGGCGGCCACACCCGTCGGGGCGAGGATGACGGCTTTCTTGGCCGTTTGGTCACAGAAATAGTTGAGGAGGGTCGATTTCCCCGTCCCCGCCCGTCCCGTGATGAAGACGTTCTTGCACGTTTTCTCCATGATATCCAGGGCGCGCTGGAACTGGGGATTGAAGTCGATGGCGGCGTTATCGGCGGTTTTTTTCGTTTTCATCGCAGAGCAGGCCCTCGTTGACTGTCTGATTCGTCGCAGAATATCCGGTTTAAGTCAAGACAAACAGGTAATCGGCCCTTTTAAGCGGTGTTTCCCCATTGTCGCCGCTTAGCTCCACGATATAAGCATCTCAAGCACTCTCCGGGGTCTGTCTGTTTTACCGCGCATTGTCGGCCGATGACCGGATCAATGCGATACATGGAAACTTATCGGCTCTTGTCAAATGCGGTCGAGGGGACTTTGCAAGCTGCGAATATCGCGGGACATAACGTGGGTATAGATTTCCGTGGTCTTGACATCTGCGTGGCCGAGCAATTCTTGAAGGACGCGGATATTGACCCCGTTTTCCAGCATGTGCGTGGCAAAACTATGGCGCAGTGTGTGGCAACCGACTTTTTTATCGATTCCGGCCTTGTGCGCGGCCCTTTTCACCGCTTTTTGCAGGACGGATTCAAGAACGTGATGGCGCATGACCTTGCCGGAGCGCGGATCGCGCGACCGTTCCTTGGCAGGAAAAACCCACTGCCATCCGGTTTGCTTTGAGGCTTTAGGATACTTTCTGGCAAGCGCTTCCGGAATGTAGACCTCGCCGAAGCCTTCCTCAAGATCCCGATGGTGTAGAGACTTCACCGCGGCGATTTGTCTGAACATTTCTTCACGTAGATTCCTGGGTAAAATGGTCGTCCTGTCCTTTCCACCCTTTCCGCCCCTGACAAAAATAAGGTTCTGACCGAAATCTATGTCCTGGACGCGCAGGCGGATGCATTCCATGAGTCTCATTCCGCTTCCGTATATCAACTTTGCCATCAGCGCAGGCTTGCCCTCCATAAAACCAAGAAGACGTTGAACCTCTGCCTGCGACATCACGGTCGGCGGACTTCTATGGCGCTTGCTGCGCGCCGGAGTGATGTCTTCCTTCAGATCAATATCCATGACATGCTTATAAAGGAAAACCAAGGCATTGAGCGCCTGCCGCTGTGTCGAAGCGCTCACGTTGCTTTCGGTAGCGAGATGGGAAAGGAATGCTTCGATATCTTTTGCGCCGAGAAGCCGCGGATGTGTTTTACCGCCGAAGT
>CAZRAC010000110.1:0-2391 GCA_964597995.1 uncultured Syntrophaceae bacterium
CGGTGAAAGACTATCGGAGTCAGGAGCCAGAATCTAAGGAATTTGCTTTGTTCTGCCTCCTGACTTCACTACTTTTATCGGTCGGATAGAGGTGGAAAAGGAAACAACAGAACAGGCAGGTTGCATCAGAGGGGTATGCAGGGTGTAACCCCTTGAGGGAAGTTATGGGAGAATTGAGGAAGAATTTCGGGCGTATCAAAAAGATCGTGGACATTCCCAATCTTGTCGAGATTCAGAGGAAGTCTTACGGAAAATTTTTACAGATGGATGTCGACCCGGAAAAGAGGGGCAACTTCGGTCTCCAGGGCGCTTTCAAGAGCGTTTTCCCGATCAGGGATTTCAGCGGAAAGTGCTCTCTCGAGTTCGTTAGTTACAGGATCGGGGACGTGAAGTACGACGTGCCGGAGTGCATCCAAAAGGGAATGACCTATGCGGCGCCGCTGAAAATAGTGGTGCGGCTCGTTGTCTTCGATACAGAGCGAAGCGGCGAGCAGAAAACCATCCGCGACATCAAGGAGCAGGAGATCTACTTCGGTGAGATACCTCTGATGACCGAAAGCGGGACATTCGTCATCAACGGGACGGAACGGGTGATCGTCAGCCAGCTCCACCGCTCCCCCGGTATCTTTTTCGACCACGACAAGGGGAAGACCCACGCCAGCGGCCGCCTCTTATACTCTGCCCGGATCATACCGATCCGCGGTTCTTGGTTGGACCTCGAGTTCGACACGAAAGACATCATCTACTGCAGGATAGACCGGAGGAGGAAGATGCCGGTCACCATACTCCTCAAGGCCATGGGGAACACGAGTTCCGACCTGCTCCATTACTTCTACAGTGTCGAAAAGGTCTTTCTGGAGGAGCGCGAGGTCATGCTCTCTGTCGACGATTCCCTTGTGTGTGAACGGGCACCTAAGGACATCCGGGATCCCGAAACGGGCGAAGTGATCGTAAAAAAGGGCCGCAAGATGACGAAGGCCACCGTCAAGCGCCTCCTGGAGGCGAAGAAAGACCGGCTCGTCGTGGACGACGATTATATCCTGGGACGCATCGTTGCCGACGACATCGTCGACCCCGAGACGGGCGAGGTCTTGCTGAGATGCAACACCGAGCTGACCATGGACAAGCTCGAGCAGATGAGGGTCCGTGGCGTGAAGGAGCTGAACCTCATCTACATAGAAGAGGACGGCTCTAACCTACCTATCCGGGATACCCTGCTCCTGGACAACATCCAGACAGAGGAAGACGCGATCATCGAGATCTACCGGAGGTTGCGGCCTAGCAACCCCCCGACTCTCGAGACGGCCCGTCGGTTTTTTAAAAGCCTCTTCTTCGACCCGGAAACCTACGACCTCTCCGACGTGGGAAGGGTAAAGATGAACTATAAGCTCCGTCTCGACGCGCCGAGAGACCTCACGGTCCTCCGCAAGGAGGATATCTTGGCCGCGGTCAAGTACCTGATAGACTTGAAAAACGGCGTGGGCGATTGCAGCGTCGACGACATCGACCACCTGGGCAACAGACGCGTCCGTTCCGTGGGTGAATTGATCGAAAACCAGTACCGTGTCGGGTTGGTGCGTATGGAGCGGGCGGTCAAGGAAAAGATGAACATCCAGGACATCGAGACCATGATGCCCCATGACCTCGTCAATGCCAAGCCGGTTTCTGCGGTGGTGAACGAGTTTTTCGGCAGCAGCCAGCTTTCGCAGTTCATGGACCAGACCAACCCCCTTTCTGAGATAACCCACAAGAGGAGGCTCTCAGCCCTCGGTCCCGGAGGCCTGACCCGGGAACGGGCGGGCTTCGAGGTCCGAGACGTTCACAACACCCATTACGGCCGTATCTGCCCGGTTGAAACGCCGGAAGGACCGAACATCGGCCTCATCGTTTCGCTGAGTACCTATGCCCGGGTGAACGACTACGGTTTCATCGAGACCCCCTACCGGGTGGTCGAAAACGGGAGGGTGCGCGATGAGATCCGCTACCTGACGGCCATAGAGGAGGAGGGCTACATAATCGCCCAGGCCAACGCAACCATGGATGAGGCCGGCCGGTTGACGGACCCGCTGGTTTATGCCCGTAAAGGCGGGGAGTTTATCTCCGTCGTTCCGAGCGAGGTGGACCTGATGGATGTTTCGCCTAACCAACTGGTGAGCGTTGCCGCCGGGTTGATCCCCTTCCTGGAGCACAACGACGCCAACCGGGCCCTGATGGGGTCCAACATGCAGCGCCAAGCCGTGCCTCTCCTGCGGCCGGAAGTGCCGATCGTGGGCACGGGGATGGAGGGCGTCGTGGCCCGCGATTCCGGCGCCGTGATCATCGCCCGAAGGTCGGGGGTGGTCGAGAGCGTGGATGCCTCGAGGATCGTCGTCAAATGCGACGAGACGGAGA
>CAZRAC010000111.1:0-2367 GCA_964597995.1 uncultured Syntrophaceae bacterium
TGGCTCAACACGCAGTTCAACCACCCCAGGGAGGTGACGCCGGAATCGCGGGAGGCCTGCGACAAGATTCTGCGGGCGGGCATTCCCGTGTCCAACCAGGCCGTACTGCTGCGGGGGGTCAACGACTCGGTCGAGGTGATGCGCGAACTGTGCCAGTCCCTGCAAAGGATCATGGTGAGGCCCTACTACCTCTTCCAGTGTGACCCCGTCAAGGGCGTCGAACATTTCCGGACGAGCATCTGGAGGGGAATAGAGATTATGGAGATGCTCCGGGGCTACACGGGCGGTCTCTGCATCCCTTCTTACGTGGTCGATATACCGGGCGGAGGGGGGAAGGTTCCCTTGCAGCCTTTCTACCTGCTGTCGGTGACGGACAGGGACGTCCTGCTGAGGAACTATGAGGGGATGACCATAAGATACTACAACCCTCAAGAGGCGTACCGCGAAAAGCCGCGCCGGTCCAACGGCAACGGAAAAGACGGAAGGAAGAACCTCCTCTTCAAGCTGCACGAGGAGAAGGCATGAGGATAGGTTTCACCTACGACCTCAGGAGGGAATACCTCGAGCGGGGCTTCACGGAGGAAGAAACGGGGGAGTTCGACAGCGACGCGACTGTCGAGATACTGGAAGAGACGATCCGCAGCCTGGGGCACGAGGTAGTGCCGATCGGCAACATATTCAACTTGACCGCCAGGCTCGCCGCCGGCGAGCGGTGGGACCTCGTGTTCAACATCACCGAAGGGCTTTACGGGAGGAGCCGGGAGGCTCAGGTCCCGGCCCTGTTGGAAGCCTACGCCGTTCCCTACACATTCAGCGACCCGCTTACCCTTGCCTTGAGCCTCGACAAGGCGCTGACAAAGGGCCTCGTCCGTGGCGCGGGCGTCCCCACGCCCGATTTCTTCCTCCTCGACACGCCCCATGACCTGGACGGAGAGGAGAAAGACCGGCAGATCGGTTATCCTCTTTTCATAAAGCCCCTCGCGGAAGGGACCGGCAAAGGTATCACTGCCGACTCGATCGCGCGCGACAGGCAGGAGCTCTTCCACCGGTGCACGAAATTGCTGGCCCGTTACGCCGGGCCTGCCCTCGTCGAGGCCTACCTACCGGGGAGGGAATTCACGGTGGGCATCCTCGGCACGGGCAAAAAGGCAAGGGTGGTGGGGGTGCTCGAGGTGGAACTCCTGGAAGGCGCGGATCCCCTCGTGTACACATTCCTGAACAAGGAATTCTGTGAGCAACGGGTACGGTACACACTCGTGCGGGACGCCGCGATCGTCAAGGAGTCCTCGGACATCGCCCTCAAGGCTTACATCACCCTGGGTTGCAGGGACGCCGGCAGGGTTGACGTCAAGGCGGACCGGGAGGGGAGGCTCTATTTCCTGGAGGCCAACCCCCTGGCGGGCCTTCATCCCACCCATTCGGACCTCCCGATCCTCTGCAGCCAGGCCGGCATGAGTTACGCGGATCTCCTGAACGAGATCATCCGGTCGGCCCTCGAGCGGGTCGACTTCAAGGGCTCCAGGAGGCTGATGGTATGAAGGTCGCCATCGTCTACAATGACCCCGTGGCGGAGAGGCCCGATTCCGTCGACGTCCTCGACCAGGTCACCATGGTCCGGGAGGCGCTCGGCAATCTGGGCTATGACCAGCTGTCCTTTCCCGTCGGGTCGGGAACGGACCCCTTCTCGCTTCTCCTTTCGCAACTGAGACAGTATTCCCCCGCGGCCGTTTTCAACCTCTTCGAGGGACTGAACGACGACCAACGCTATTGCCCGATGGTCGCCTCTCTGTTCGAGATGGCGCGCATCCCTTACACGGGCGTCCCTTTTCCGGCCATCCTGACGACCACGGATAAAATCATCGCCAAGAGCATCCTGACGGCCTACGGCCTGCCCACGCCCCCGTGGCAAGCTTACGACGGCGACCTGGGGCAGATAAGGGTCCCGCCGCCGTGGATACTGAAACCGGCCTGGGAGGACGGTTCCGTCGGCATCGACGACGGCTCCGTCATAGAGAACCAAGAAATGCTAAGGGAGAAACTGCGGGAGATGTACGGAAGACACAGGGGCCGGCAGGTGCTGATCGAACAGTACATCGACGGCCGGGAGATAAACGTCCCTCTCTTCGAGAAGGCGGAAACCGGCGTGGAGGTCCTGCCCGTCTCGGAGATACTCTTCGAAGAATGGCCCGCGGGCAAGCCTAAGATCGTCAATTACAGCGCCAAGTGGGTCGAAGATTCCTTCGAGTACGAAAACACCCAGCGCACCTTCGCCCCGGAAAACGCACCCGTCGACCTGATCAAGGACCTTGCCCTCCGTTGCTGGAGGATATTCCAGTTGAGAGGCTACGCGCGCGTGGACATGCGTCT
>CAZRAC010000112.1:0-2346 GCA_964597995.1 uncultured Syntrophaceae bacterium
GGGGCATGATGAACTCTCAGGCGGGCGCCAGTTCCGGTATCCCTGCGAGCCTCCTGCCGATGGCCTTCTCGACCGTCTTGAGGTCGTATGCCGCCTGGAGGTTTAGCCAATACAGCGGCGACTGTCCGAAGGCCTTGCCGAAAAGCAGGGCAAGCTCAGCCGTGATGGGACGGGTCCCCTTGACGACATGGGACACCCTCATGGGAGAAAGCCCGACAGTCCGGGCAAACTCCGCCTGGGAAATTCCGAGTTCGTCGAGTATCTCCTCGAGAAACAACAGGCGCTCTTGCTTACCCAACTTGATAGATCAACGGCCGGAAACGAGGGGTTGGTATCGGTTTGCCGTTTACACGCGCTGCTTCAAGCCACGCTTCCTTTGCCTTTAACACTTCCTGTAACGCTTCCTCCGGCGTTGTGCCAAAAGCAGAGCAATGCTTCAAGTCGGGTATATCTGCAATGTACCCTTCATCCTCGTCGCTGTAAAATACATTGATATGATAGTCCTTCATTCCTCTTCCTCCATAGGAAGATTATATCTTTCAATAAGTTGCAACAACTGTTTGACCTGATACTGTTTTGCCTCACCTTTAACATCTTGGAGATTTACCAGTTCTGGGACATCCGGGTGTACGAAAATGTGGTGACTACCTTTGATACGTTCCAAACGAAATCCACACATTTCAGCACATGCTACCGCTTCTGAAAAACGGATATTTTTTGATCCGGAAAGTAACTTTTGTAACAGCTTGCTTTTCTTCATAATCTTTCTCGTGTGCCTAACAAAGGCATCAACAGAAGGGCGGTGACTGAACCCACGTGCCCGGGCTATCGCCTCTGGCAACCCAGAAGGTCTGAAGATGTTTAGGTGTTGAGTATATCGCATGATCGAACCTATTGCAAAGCGGCGGGCAGGCCTCGATGTTCACAAAAGGCAGCTATGCTCATGTGCCTCCCCCCTCCTGACCTCCCCCCACAGGTGGGGGAGGAACAAAAGAATGAAACAAGTGGGGGAGGGAAAGGCGAGGCAACAGGCGGGGGAGGAACATTCCCTCGCCCCTGGCGGGAGAGGGTCAGGGTGAGGGGGGCCGGGGGCGGCGGTGTTCGATTCTACTTGACATCACGCAATCATGGGCAATATGCTCAGGCTATGAAAGATAATATTTCAGGGCCTGAAATTAAATACATCAAGCGGCGTCTCGCTCAAAAGATAAGGGAGGCCATAAAGAGCTTTCCGGTCATCGTCGTCTCCGGCGCCAGGCAGGTCGGCAAAAGCACGATGCTGAAGAACGAATTCAGCGACTTTTTTTACTACACGATGGACGATTTCACCACGCTGGAGGCGGCTCACGTGGACCCCTTTTCGCTGTGGAAGGACAAAGACCTCGTCATCATCGACGAAGCCCAAAAGATGCCCGGGGTCTTCAATGCCATAAAACTTACGGTCGATTCCGACAGGAACAGGCGGTTCATCATCTCGGGCTCCGCGAACCTTCTGCTTATGGAGAAGATCACCGAATCGCTCGCCGGGAGGGCGCTCTATTTCGACCTCTTGCCCATGACCTACGGTGAGACCTCTGGAAGCCTCTTCCCCGCGAATTTCCCGTCCCTGTTGGAGGTAGGGGAGACGAAGCTCCCCAAATCCGTCGACTACATAGACCCCATACCCTTCCTGATGCGAGGCTTCATGCCGCCCACATTGACACTGGAAGAGCATAGAGAAGTGCTGACGTGGCTGGAAGGGTACACAAAGACCTACCTTGAAAGGGACTTGCGAGGGCTCTCTCAGGTGGAATCCCTCATAGACTTCAGGAAGGTGATGCAGGTCCTGGCCTTGAGGACGGGAAATGTGCTGAACCAGGCGGACGTGGCAAAAGACAGCGGCGTAAGCCATCCTACCACTCATCGTTACATAAGACTGCTCGAGGTGTCGAACATAGTCCAACGCGTCGGGCCTTTTTTCAGCAACAGGACGAAACGAATCGTCAAATCGCCGAAGATATTCTTCGTCGACCCGGCGTTGAGCGTATTCCTGGCCGGTTATTACGACAAGGAATCGTTGCTGAAGGCGAGGGAATCGGGCGGCTTCTTCGAGACCATGGTGTACCTGCATCTGCGCAGTGTCTGCGAAACGATGACCCCGAAGGCGGTCCTGCATTACTGGCGCCTGACGACGGGCAGGGAGGTCGATTTCGTCGTTGAACACGGCAGGAGGCTGCTGGCGATTGAAGTAAAGATGACCGGAAACCCCACAGTTAGAGATATAAACAACCTGCTCATATTTTTGCAGGAATACCCGGAAACAGCGCTCGGCATCCTCTTGAACAGCGGCGACGCGGTAAAGTGGCT
>CAZRAC010000113.1:0-2213 GCA_964597995.1 uncultured Syntrophaceae bacterium
AGATAGTTCAAAAATCATCGAACCAGAAAATGACGAATCTGAAAATTAGCCGCACCTTTTTTTTGTGTGAAGTGGTTTGAATCAATACAAATAATGTCAAAGGATTAAACAAAACAACAAGGATGTTCATCAGAAAAGCTATGGAATCGGAATTGAAAAAATTCAAAATATGTAAAATATCCCCTAACAGGGGAACCTCCTTGAAGTACCCTCTCTGGCCTTATCTATACCCTGGCCGGAGAGGGATTTTTTTTCATCCAAAGGAGCACCAATGCAGGAATATGAATTTCACGAGATAGCCTCGCTGTTTCCACTCATGGACAAGGACCGGCTTGCTGAACTGGCCGAGAATATCAAGGCCGAGGGGCTTCACCACTCAATAATTCTGTACGAGGGCAAAATATTAGACGGCAGGAATCGTTATAATGCCTGCAAGCTGGCTGGCATCGAGCCCGCGTTCGTCAATTTCAACGGCGGCAATCCCTGGGAATACGTGTGGTCCACCAATGCCGAGAGGCGGGATTTAACGGCGGATCAGCGATATCTCATATGGAAAGCTAAGGCCGAGAAGAGTGCCGCATGGGAAGCGACGCGGCAGGCAATCCGAGAGGCGGCGAACAGGAAGAGAAGCGAGGCCGCAGAGACAAGACCGAGAACCGAGGACGGCACATGGTTACCATCCAGTCGCGGTACTATCAGTACCGCGACTGGTGGTGGGCATCCGTCCCGTCAGCTTAAGGCCGAGGCATCGAATACGAACAGGGGGGCGGTTGCGAGGGGGGATTATCTCTACAGCAGGCGGCCCGACTTGGCGAAAAGAGTCGCCCTGGGCGAAATCACGATGCCCGCCGCAATCAGGGAAGTAAAGCGGGAAGAGATTATAAAGAAGCTCGAAAGCATCCAGGCGAGGGAAGCGAAAGAGCTTGATGGGGTCTATGATGTAATCGTCATGGACCCGCCGTGGCCTTTGCAGAAAATCGAGCGGGACGAGCGGCCCAACCAGTCGGAATTTGAATACCCCACAATGACGATTGAGGAAATAGCGGATCTCAGAGTCCCGGTTGCGGACGACTGCCACGTCTGGCTGTGGACAACGCAGAAATATATTCCGACGGCCTTCCGGCTGCTCGAAGAATGGGGGCTCAAGTACGTCTGCACGTTCGTGTGGCGCAAGCCCGGCGGTTTTCAACCCTACGGCCTTCCGCAGTTCAACTGCGAGTTCGCCCTTTATGCAAGAAGAGGGTCACCGCACTTCATCGACACAAGGGCGTTCAGCGCGTGCTTCGATGCGCCGAGGGGCGGGCATAGCGAAAAGCCGGAACTCTTCTATGACACCATACGTCGCGTAACCGCCGGAAGACGACTTGATATGTTCGGTCGGCGACGCATAGAGGGGTTCGATTCTTGGGGGAAGGAAGCATGAACGGGTGGGAAAAGGATAAGCGGTGGTCAGATAGATACCTTGATGAGATAAAGGCGATTCTCGGTGTTCATCTCATAGGCGAACCGCCGGTCGAGGAAGACCAGGAAAGAAATACCGACCTCACCGTTCTGAGAATGAACCCTGTAAGAATAGGCGTCCGCATACGGCGGAAGGAATATCTTGAGAGATACGCTGGCGAATTTACCATCCGGGCGGACAGGCCGAACGGCCACAAAACAGAGCTGGCGAAAATAATCGAAGGATGGGGGGATTACTTTTTCTACGGGTTCGGCGGCGATGAGGGACTTCTTCGGTGGGCGCTGTGCGACCTCAATGTATTCCGTACATGGTTCAATCGCCAACTGATTCGGATGGACAAGGGCAAATATCCGGGCGTTCTCAAAACCAATCACGACAACTCAAGCAGCCTGCTGGCATTCTCGTTCTCGGAAATGCCGGACAACTTTGTCATAGCGAAGGAAGAACAATGCATAGCTGCGCCATAACCATACCTCCATATTTCGGGCCGGGATACCCTTCCGCCCGGCCCGCTTTTTTCCGTCCTGTATACTCCTCATTTTTGCCGGGGTTCTGCGCCCCGGCGTTTTTTCAGGCCACAACGGGTAGCAGCCGTAGTGATAGCTGCCCCGCCACGTGCTGGGGTAGTTACGTCCGCGCTTCGGTGTGGACAGCCGAGTTTGCCGGGTTCTCGCTCAAAAATCCGGTGTGGCACAACGTGAGAGCGCCGCTAAGATCTCACGTCCCGCTGGCAGGCCGGGTTATGTCTGCC
>CAZRAC010000114.1:0-2080 GCA_964597995.1 uncultured Syntrophaceae bacterium
TCCTGGTACAAGGGCACGAAGCCCGAACATCCCTACGAAGGGACGACGGAGCCCGAATACACGGGCTATGACGGCAACGGCTACCTCAAGGGTAACGAGAAGTACAGCTGGTGCAAGGCCCCGCGGTTCGACGGCGAGCCTTACGAGGTCGGACCGCTGGCGCGGATGGTCGTCGGTTATGCCCTCGGCGACAAGAGGATCAAGCCCCTTGTCGAGGGGACGCTGAAGAAAACGGGATTGCCTGCCGAGGCGTTATTCTCGACGCTGGGGAGGACCGCAGCAAGGGCTATCGAGACCAAACTTGTGGGAGACCAGATCGAAGGTTGGGTGAACGAGCTCGTCGCCAACATCAAGAAAGGGGATACCAGGACATGGACTCGCTGCGATGTCCCGAGCAAAGCTGCTCAGGGGCGGGGTATGACAGAGCCGCCGCGGGGCGCACTGGGACACTGGATAAGGATCGAAAACAAGGTCATCGCCAACTACCAGGCCGTCGTTCCCTCCACCTGGAACTGTTCGCCCCGCGATAAGGCGGGCAAGCGAGGCCCCTACGAAGAATCGTTGATCGGAACAAAGCTCGCCAAGGCCGACCAGCCGCTGGAGATTCTCCGGACGATCCATTCCTTCGACCCCTGTATGGCCTGCGCGGTCCACATCGTCGACCCGAAGACGAACGACGTCCGTAAGTACCGGGTGGCTTGAGGGAAAGGAGGTGCTACCGTGGGGAAAATAGAAGAAAAACGTGAATGGTCGGTGGCCATTCGGATAAACCATTGGGCCATGGCGGCGGCGATCGTCGTCCTGATCGTGACGGGATTCTACATCGCCGACCCGTTCACGGTCTACCAGGGTGAGACTACTTACAAGATGTTCATGGGCGAGGTTCGATTCTGGCATCTCCTCTTCGGAATCTTCCTTCTTTTCCTCTTCGTCTGGAGAATCTACCTGGCCTTCTTTTCGCGGTTCCACGCCGACTGGAAGGATTTTTTCGTCTGGATTGACTTGAAGGGTCTCATAAATCAGGTCCGGTTTTATCTGCTCATCGACAAAGAAGAACCGGAGCGCGACGAGAGGTACCTCTATGGGCCGACGCAGTCGCTCACGTACCTCGGCCTTCTCGCCATAATCCTGTGCATGGTCGCAACCGGCCTTATCCTGATGGGAGCAGGCTACCATGCAGGGCTTTCAGGCTTCGCTTACAAGGTCCTCAGACCCGTCGAAAGAATGCTGGGTGGACTTGCAATGGTGCGATACATCCACCATATCCTGACCTGGTGTTTCGTCCTCTTCATCCCGGTCCATGTCTACATGGCCTTCTGGCACGACGCGCTCTTGAAGCAGGGAACGGTATCGTCTATGATCAGCGGGGTGCTCTTCAAGAGGGCTGAAAAGTGAGTTTCCATCCTCTAAAACGGCCCTGAAAAGGGGAGAGATGGGGGGATCTTTTCCCCCCATTTTTTGTTGTGGTAGGCTATGGACGAAAAGAGAATCACCGTCCTCGGACTCGGGAACGTCCTTCTCGGCGATGAAGGTTTCGGGGTCCATTTTGTGCGCCTCTTCGCAGAGCGATACCGGTTTCCCGAGGGCGTTCGGGTGGTCGACGGCGGGACGCTCGGTTACATGCTGTTGGACGACATCTGTAGTTGCGAGCATCTGATCGTGGTCGATGCCATCAAGACGGACGCCGAGCCGGGGTCGATATATCGCTTTACGATGGACGAGATGGAGCATTACCTGCCGCCCCCGACGTCGGCCCATGAGGTACAATTTCAGGACGTCCTGGTCAAGGCGGAACTGATAGGTCAAGTGCCGGAGGTCGTCTTTCTCTGCATCACGCCCGGGAGCTACGAAGAGATGAACATGGAACTGACCCCTCGGTTGAGGGAAAGACTGCCCCTCATGGAGACTTTCGTCTTGAAAGAGCTCGCGAGGTTTAATATAGTGCCCGAGAGAATCGACCATGCATGAGATTTCCCTTGCCTCCTCCCTCCTGGACATCATCAACGAGCAGGCGGCGAAACATCGGTTCAACCGCGTAAACGCCGTCAAACTCTCTCTCGGATGCGCCTCCTCCGTGGAG
>CAZRAC010000115.1:0-1917 GCA_964597995.1 uncultured Syntrophaceae bacterium
CTTCCCCCGTCTCCCGGGTCGGGAGTATTAGTTGTGATTTAGGAGACATGCATGCCCCTTGACCATTGGCGTTCGGTGAGTCCCGAGAAGTTTGCCTCTGAGGATGTGATCTTTCGTCATATCCATCGAGGAGACACGATCTTCATCGGCTCTGCCTGTGCCGAGCCGCAGTATTTGGTGCAGGGTCTCATCAGGTACGTCAAGGCGCACCCCAAGGCCTTCTTCGACGCCGAGGTCCTCCACATAAGGACCCTCGGGGTAGCCCCCTACGCCACCGAGAAGTTCAGAGACAATTTCCGTCACAACTCCTTCTTCATCGGCGACAGTACCCGGGAGGCCGTGAACAAGGGATTAGCCGACTACACCCCCGTCTTTCTCTCCCAGGTGCCCGACCTATTCCGGCGCGGGCTCGCCCGGGTGGACGTGGCCCTGATCCAGACCTCTTCCGTGGACATCCACGGCTACATGAGCCTCGGGGTGAGCGTAGACATCGTCAAGGCCGCCGTCGAGACGGCCTCCGTCGTCATCGCCCAGGTCAACTCCCGTATGCCCAGGGTCCACGGCGACGCCTTCATCCACATCGACGACATCGACTTCGTCGTCCCCCGCGACGAAGAGATACTGGAGTACAGCCCCGAGGCGGACACCGAGGCAGCCCAGAGGATCGGCAAGTACGTCGCCCGCCTGATCGAGGACGGCGACACGATCCAGGTAGGCTACGGCAGCATCCCCAACGCCATCCTGGCCAACCTCTCGGAGAAGAAGCACCTGGGGGTCCACACCGAGCTCATAAGCGACGGCGTCGCCGACCTGATGAAGAAGGGAGTCATCGACAACACCCGCAAGAACATCAACCGGGGCAAGACCGTGGCCACCTTCTGCATGGGCAGGAGAGCCACCTACGACTACATCCACGACAACCCCGCCGTAGAGTTCCGCACAATCGACTACACCAACGACCCCCTCGTCATCGCCCAGCACGACGGCATGGTGGCCATCAACAGCGCCCTCGAGATCGACCTCACCGGCCAGGCCACGGCCGAGTCCATCGGCCGGACGTTCCACAGCGGCGTCGGCGGTCAGGCCGACTTCATGAGGGGCGCGGTCCTCTCCCGGGGCGGCAAGACCATCCTGGCCCTCAAGTCCACGGCCGCCTCCGACGTCGTCTCCCGCATCGTCCCCGCCCTCCGGGAAGGGGCCGGCACCACCCTCATCCGCGGCGACATCCATTACGTGGTCACCGAGTACGGCATCGCCTACCTGCACGGCAAGAACATCAGGGAAAGGGCCATGGAACTCATCGCTATCGCCCACCCCAAGTTCCGCCCCGGGCTCATATCCGAGGCCAAGAAGGCGGGCCTCATCTACCAAGACCAGGCCTTCATCCCCGGCGAAAGGGGTATCTACCCCGAAGAACTCGAGACATGGCGGACTACCAAGACGGGCCTCAACATCTTCTTGAGACCGATAAAGATAAGCGACGAGCCGCTCCTGAAAGACTTCCTCTACTCCCTCTCCGATAAAAGCCTCTACCGCCGCTTCATGTCCCAGAGATTCCACATGCCCCACGAGTTCCTCCAAGAACTGGTCGTGATCGACTACACGAGGGAGATGGCTATCCTGGCTGTCGTGGGAGAAACCCCGAACGAAAAGGTCGTCGGCGTGGGCCGCTACTTCATCGACCCGGAAACCCATACGGCCGAGGTCGCTTTCGCCGTCCGAGACGACTTCCACAACCAGGGCATAGGCTCAGAACTGCTGAGCTACCTCACTTACCTCGCTAAAAGACAGGGCCTCCTGGGCTTCACGGCCGAGGTGTTCGCCGATAACGCCCCCATGCTCCATGTCTTCGAAAAAGGAGGGTTCGATATCCAGAAAAGGACCATCGCCGGGCTCTGCGAACTGAAGATGACTTTC
>CAZRAC010000116.1:0-256 GCA_964597995.1 uncultured Syntrophaceae bacterium
GGCGACTCGGCGACCGTCAGCTACCGGTACGCCCAGGACGCCCTCGAAGAGATAGACCTCTACCTCAAGGCGAAGCTGACGAACGCCGTCAACCTCACCTTCATCCGGAGGAGGAACGAGTTCGACAAGAAGGACCTGGAGACGACGTACGGCGTTCAACTTCAGAAGCAATGCTGGAGCGTGGAATTCACCTATTCCGACATGGACGACGACAAGCGTTTCATGGTGATGTTCAGCCTCTTCGGCCTCGGGAAGG
>CAZRAC010000116.1:266-1913 GCA_964597995.1 uncultured Syntrophaceae bacterium
CAGGTGGGGGAGGGAGATTTAGGATGCCACAGGTGGGGGAGGGAAAGGAGAGGCAGCAGGTGGGGAAAAATGTCTCCCCTCCCCTGGTGGGAGAACAATTAAGACGGCTCCCCTCCCCTGGTGGGAGAACAATTAAGACGGCTCCCCTCCCCTGGTGGGAGGGGCTAGGGGAGGGGGAGAGATAATACCTCCCCTTCATTCTATTTTTCTTCTTGACAAGGATGCGGAGATTTCATAACCTTCCCGTTCAAATTTTTGAACGAACGGTGGTTTCGATGAAGACCTTTAATGCAAAGAAGGATGCTGTTGAGCGGAACTGGTACCTTATCGACGCGAAGGATAAGGTGCTCGGTCGTATAGCGGTGGAGATCGCCCGCCGGTTGCGGGGGAAGCACAAGCCCACCTACACGCCCCATGCCGACGCGGGGGATTTCATAGTCGTCGTCAACGCGGAGAAGATCGCCCTCACCGGCAAGAAGCTCGACGACAAGTTCTACTACCGGCATACCGGTTACCCCGGCGGCATTAAGTCGGTCACCGCGGGGAAGCTCCAGCAGCAGAAGCCGGACGAGATCCTGCGGGTCGCCGTGAAGGGGATGTTGCCGAAAAACACCCTCGGCAGGATGATGCTGAAAAAATTGAAGGTCTACGCCGGTAGCGACCATCCCCATGAGGCGCAGAGACCGCAGCCGCTCGAACTCTGAGGTCGGGACTTTTTTATCTGGAAGGGAATCGAAAAGAGAGATGGCAGAAAAGAGTTACTACGCAACGGGTAAGAGAAAGACTTCCATCGCCAGGGTATGGCTCAAGGAAGGCTCCGGGACGCTCAAGGTAAACAAGAAGAATCACGAAGAGTACTTCAACCGGGAGAGCCTCAAGAATATGGTCGTCAGGCCCCTGGAGATCACGGGCAAAAAAGACCGGTTCGACCTTTACGTCAACGTCCGGGGCGGCGGCATCGCCGGCCAGGCCGGCGCCATCAAGCACGGCATCGCCAAGGTCCTCGTCGAGTACGACGCGGAGCTGAGGCCAGTCCTCAAGAAGGCGGGCTTCCTGACGCGGGACTCGCGGATCAAGGAGCGGAAGAAATACGGACAGCCCGGCGCGAGGAAGCGGTTCCAGTTCTCGAAACGATAACGGAAAGGATAAAAGGGGGCTTGGGCCTCCTTTTTTCATGTAAGGGCATGCTGAAGGTCGGGATATACGGGGCAAGCGGCTACACGGGGCAGGAACTCCTGCGCCTCCTCCTCAGGCATCCCCGCGCCGAAGTGGTCGCCCTGACGTCGAGGCAGCACAAGGGGACTCCCGTCCACCACATCTACCCGGTCTTCCGGGGGCTCACCGACCTGCGCTACATCGACGCCTCCGCCGAGGATGTGGCCGACCTCGCCGATTTTGTCTTCCTTGCCGTCCCCCACGGCGAGGCGATGGAGGTGGCGCCCTTCTTCCTTGAGGCGGGCAAGAAAGTTGTGGACCTGAGCGCCGACTTCCGCCTCCGCGACCATGCTCTCTACGAGAAGTGGTACGGAAAACATAAGGCCCCGGAATTGCTGGGGGAGTCCGTCTACGGCCTTCCCGAGTTGTACCGGGAGGAAATCAAGAGGGCGCGGCTCGTCGCCAACCCCGGCTGTTATCCCACGAGCGTCA
>CAZRAC010000117.1:0-1766 GCA_964597995.1 uncultured Syntrophaceae bacterium
GGTGTTTGCGAAGGGTGAGAAAGAGAAGGAGGCCATGGAGGCAGGGGCGGATTATACGGGCTCAGACGAACTGATCGAAAAGATCAAGGACGGCTGGCTCGAATTCGACCGGGTGATCGCCACACCGGACATGATGGGAAGTGTGGGCAAATTAGGGAAGATCCTCGGGCCGCGGGGACTGATGCCGAACCCGAAGGTAGGGACGGTTACTTTCGACGTCGGCAGGGCGGTGAAGGAACTCAAGGCGGGCAAGGTCGAGTTTCGCGTCGACAAGGCGGGTATCGTGCACTGCCCCGTGGGAAAGGTTTCTTTCGGACCGGAAAAGATATGCGAGAACATCCTGGCGCTGGTCGAAGCAATCATGAAGCTCAAACCGGCCTCGAGCAAGGGTACGTACCTAAAGGGTATCTCCCTTTCGACGACCATGGGTCCCGGCCTCAAGGTGGACCCGGCCGATGTCAGGAATTTATTGAAATGATCGATCGTTCGGCGCGCGAACATCGGCTTCGCGGGAGAAAGACGATTTCGATGGGTAGAAACTGTTAGTTATTCGAAGTCAGAGACAGCAGGTAAGGCTTTTTAAACGATCCGGTCGGCCTGCCGAGACTTAGGTTGTCATAATAGGAGACTTTCCTGTGTGCGCTCTGGCTCTTTGGATGATCCGGTTGAGGAAAAGGTAATCCGGAAAATCAGAGTGAAAGGGGGTTAGGTATTGGATCGCAAGACGAAAGAGGCCATGGTGGCCGAACTTCACGAGAAGCTCAAGGACGTCAAACTGGCCGTTCTCGCAGATTACAGCGGAATGACGGTGGCCAAGATGGAGGCGTTGAGGAGCGGCTTGCGTAAGACCGGCGCGGAAATGCGGGTGATCAAGAATACACTGTTGCGGATTGCCTCGAAAGACACGGACTTTGCTGCTCTCGACAGGTATCTGACAGGCCCGGTTGCTGTCATCCTGAATTACGGCGACATCGTCGAGTCCACGAAGGTTCTTGTAGATTTCGCGAAGAAGAACGCAGAGCTGGAAGTAAAGGCGGGCTTCATGGGAGGGGACGTTCTTAGCAGGGAGCAGATAAACACCCTGGCAGAGCTGCCCAGCCGTGAGGTCCTGCTCGGCAAACTCCTCTCGGTCATGGTTGCAGCCCAGACGGGCCTTGTTCGCGTGTTGAGCGGCGTGCCGCGAAGCCTTGTCCAGGTGCTCGATGCCTATCGGATGAAAATGGTGTAGAATAAACATACAGGAAGGGACGAAAAAATGACGGAAGTAAAGGTAACGAAGGAAGATGTCATCAGTTTTATCGAAAACATGACCGTCCTCGAACTCTCCGAGCTCGTGAAAGAGCTGGAGAAGAGGCTCGGCGTGACGGCCGCGGCCCCAGTGGCGGTTGCCGCTGTGGCGGCGGGTGGCGCGGCGCCGGCCCCCGCGGAGGAGGAGAAGACGGAGTTCGACGCGATCCTGACAGGGTTCGGCGACCAGAAGATACAGGTTATCAAGGTCGTCAGGGCCATCACGGGTCTCGGGTTGAAGGAAGCCAAGGACCTTGTTGAAGGGGTGCCGAAGCCGATCAAAGAAGGCATTCCTAAGGCCGAAGCCGAGGATATAAAAAAGAAAATTGAAGAAGTGGGCGGTACAGTCGAGATCAAGTAGGTTGAGCCGGTCGGCGGGGGCCTTTGCCGAGCAAAAGGTGGCCTGCCGATTTTTGAGGACGACCGGTGAAAGACTATCGGAGTCAGGAGCCAGAATCTAAGGAATTTGCTTTGTTCTG
>CAZRAC010000118.1:0-1726 GCA_964597995.1 uncultured Syntrophaceae bacterium
TGTCTCAGGAGGTTATTCGTGGCGAGAATTGCGGGTGTGGATTTACCGAAGAACAAGAGGATGGAGGTCGCGCTCACCTACATCTACGGCATAGGCAGGTCGGGGGCCAAGAAGATACTCGAAGAGGCGGGCGTAGACCTGGACCGGAAAACGGACGACCTGACCGACTCCGAAGTGACGGCCATCAGGAACATCATCGACAGGGAGCATAAAGTCGAGGGTGACCTGAGGCGGGAAGTCTCCATGTCCATAAAGCGGTTGATGGACGTGGGGTCTTACCGGGGCTTGAGACACAGGAAAGGCCTTCCCGTCCGGGGCCAGAGGACCCACACGAACGCGAGAACCAGGAAGGGTCCGCGAAGAACCATCGCCGGTAAGAGAAAATAGCAGCGGAGGAGAGTTGAAACCATGGCCTTACCCAAGGGGAAAAAGGGCAAGAAGAAGGAACGAAAGAACATATCCGAGGGTGTCGCCCATATCCAGTCGACCTTCAACAACACCATCGTGACGATCACCGACTTGAGCGGGAACGTCATCGCCTGGGCCTCGGCGGGGTCTCAGGGATTCAAGGGTTCCCGGAAGGGGACGCCCTTCGCGGCGCAGATGGCCGCTGAAGGGGCGGTCAAGAAGGCCGTTGAGCACGGGGTCAGGACCGTACAGGTATACGTGAAGGGGCCCGGTTCGGGCAGGGAGTCGGCACTGCGGGCCCTTCAGGCGGCGGGCCTGAACGTCAGTCTGATCAGGGACGTCACGCCTGTTCCTCACAACGGCTGTAGGCCTCCGAAACGGCGGCGGGTGTAACTGAATGCTGCAACTTTGTGTACTCATACAAAAAACCGAAGAGGTCATGCCGGACTCGATCCGGCATCCAGGACAAATTGAATATACTGGATACCGGCTTACGCCGGTATGACGGGGTAAGCCCTGGATACCGCCCCGATTTTAATCGGGGTGAAGCGCCGGAACGGCAAAAAGATGTCTTCTCCGATTCTTTACGAGAGATTTACGATTGGGATTTGACTTAACGGGAGGATAAGTTGGCAAGATACAGAGGTTCGTTATGCAGGTTGTGCCGGAGCGAAGGCACCAAGCTTTTTTTCAAAGGTGACCGGTGCTACACGGATAAGTGCGGCTTTGAGAGACGCGGTTACGCCCCGGGCGAACACGGTCAGTCCCGCCGGAAGCAGTCGGATTACGGCGTACAGCTCCGGGAGAAGCAGAAACTCAAGAGGATGTACGGCCTGCAGGAGAGGCAGTTCAGGAACTATTTCGAGAAGGCGGAACAACAGAAGGGCGTGACGGGAACGAACCTCCTGATCTTCCTCGAGAGGAGGCTCGACAACATGGTCTACCGCCTCGGGTTTGCGAACTCCCGGACGGAGGCAAGACTGCTTGTCGCGCAGAACCACTTTATGGTGAACGGGGAAAAAGTAAACATCCCCTCCTACCTGGTAGGAGCGGGGGATGTCATCTCGGTACGGGAAAAGAGCAGGAAGGTTGCGCGAATACTCGAATCGATGGAGACCGTCGCCAGACGGGGCGTACCTCACTGGCTGGAGCTGGACAAGGAAAACTTCAGGGGTACCGTGAAGATGCTGCCGGCACGGGAAGATTTGACCATGCCGATGCAGGAGCAACTGGTGGTCGAGCTTTACTCAAAGTGATGGGATAGCCGTATGACACGAGGAAGCGAAGCAATGCGAAGAAATTGGCGCAATCTGATAAA
>CAZRAC010000119.1:0-1691 GCA_964597995.1 uncultured Syntrophaceae bacterium
TTCTTCCGTGCTGATGTCCTTCAGCATCTCGTTGGCCACCTTCTCGGTCGCCTGCGCCCAGATGTCGATGACCTTGTTGTAGCGCTCGCCGTCCGTGATCAGACCGTCCATGTACTGCTTCTGGACTTCCAGGACGTCGGCGTCGGCCTGGGCGACGATGTCCTTCTTCGTCGCCGGGATGACCATATCGCTGATGGCAATCGAAAGGCCGGACCTCGTTGCGTACTTGAAACCGAGGTCCTTCAACCGGTCCACCAAGATGACCGTCGTCTTGTCACCAGTGGTGCGGTAACAATAGTCGATCAGGTTCGCGATCTCCTTCTTGTTCATCTCTTTATTGATCAGGTCGAAGGGCACCTCCGTCGGGATGATCTCGTAGAGAATCACCCGGCCGACGGTCGTGTCTTTCAACTGCCCGTCGACCCGGACCTTGATGCTGCTGTGGAGCTCCACGACCCCGGAGTCGTAGGCCCGCCGTACCTCCTCCATGTCCGAGAATTTCATCCCTTCCCCCTTGGTGAAGGGCCTCGACCTCGTCATGTAGTAGATGCCGAGGACGATATCCTGGTTAGGAACGATGATCGGCTTTCCGTGGGCAGGGGAAAGGATGTTGTTCGTCGACATCATCAGCACCCGGGACTCGATCTGCGCTTCGACGGAGAGCGGCACATGTACCGCCATCTGGTCGCCGTCGAAGTCGGCGTTGAAGGCGGTGCAGACGAGCGGATGAAGCTGAATGGCCTTCCCTTCCACGAGAACGGGCTCAAAGGACTGGATGCCGAGCCTGTGGAGAGTCGGGGCGCGGTTTAGCATGATCGGGTACTCGCGCACCACCTCGTCCAGGGCGTCCCAGACCGCCGGGTCTTCCCGCTCCACCATCTTCTTGGCGCTCTTGACCGTCGTCACGAATCCCTTCTTCTCAAGCCTGTTGTAGATGAACGGTTTGAAGAGCTCTAAAGCCATCTTCTTGGGAAGCCCGCACTGGTGCAATCTCAGGTCGGGACCCACGGTGATCACGGACCGCCCCGAGTAGTCCACGCGTTTTCCCAGCAGGTTCTGGCGGAAGCGGCCCTGCTTGCCCTTGAGCATATCGGAAAGGGACCGGAGCGGTCTCTTGTTGGAACCCGTGATGGCCTTGCCCCTGCGGCCGTTGTCGAAGAGCACGTCGACGGCCTCCTGGAGCATCCGCTTCTCGTTGCGGATGATGATGTCGGGGGCGTTGAGCTCCTGCAGGCGCTTCAGGCGGTTGTTGCGATTGATGACGCGCCGGTACAGGTCGTTTAGGTCGGACGTTGCGAAACGACCGCCGTCGAGGGGCACGAGGGGTCGCAGGTCCGGGGGGATGACCGGCAGCACGGTCAGGATCATCCATTCCGGGCGATTACCGGACTTCTTGAGGGCCTCCAGGACCTTCAACCTCTTGGCAAGCTTCTTCCTCTTCGTGTCCGATGAAGTCTCCTTCAACTCCGCCCTGAGTTCGGGGACTACCTTGTCCAGGTCGACCTCCTCGAGGAGTGTCCTCACCGCCTCCGCGCCGATTCCCGCCGTGAATGCGTCGGGTCCGAGGGTCTCCCTCAGTTCGGCGTATTTTTCTTCCGGCAAAAGCTCCATCTTCTTGAGGGTCGTACTCTTGGGGTCGAGGACGATCCACTGTTCAAAATAGAGCACCTTCTCCACTTCCTTGAGCGTCA
>CAZRAC010000120.1:0-235 GCA_964597995.1 uncultured Syntrophaceae bacterium
AATGACGACGGATTTATTCATCTGATTGGCAAGATAGACAATCGCCGCAATCGCGTAGGATTTACCGGTGCCGGGAGGCCCGTCCACCACAATGATCTCATTTTTCGGATTTTGAACCGCTGTCAGGATCTTCTTTTGCGTCTCGTTGAGATTCATTGGAATGGACAAAACCGACGATGCGAGCCTCTCCGTCGATTTGCGGGGGAACGATTCCGTATAAGCCTTCTGTACTTCA
>CAZRAC010000120.1:245-1650 GCA_964597995.1 uncultured Syntrophaceae bacterium
CGCCCCACGAGGTTCATGAACTTTTGACCGGCGCCGTCATCCAACCCTGTGATCAGTTCAGAATAATCGAGGATTCGCCTGTCTTCATCCTTAACGGCTTGCAGCCCCACACGATAAGATACCTGTGGCAGGCCTTCCCGGATCATTGGGTGAAAAGGGGATGCGAAGATGAAACTTTCTGTTACGTTGAACTTGGCCTGAATGAATCTCTCGATCAGCTTAAGCTCGCCGGCAGCGGCTTCCAGCTTTGTTGCCCGCGGTGTCGTCAGAATGGTTTCGAATTCAAAGTTATTGATGGCCGGGGTGTTCAGCATGACCACGGTGCGCAGGGATTCGATCACGATGCACTGATTTCCGTCCTGTATATTCACTTCCACGGTAAAAAGCGGATACTTGCGGCCGTTGCCGGCGATCTCGTGAAAAAAGATGTACAGGGCTTGTGAGGTCACGAATTGGAGATACCGACGCAGCAGGGCATGAAGATCGAAAATGACGAGATCGAAGGTCTGATTGTCGATAAATGCCGTTGCGGCTGCAATATAATCGGCAATGGCGGGGGGGGCGGATGCCATTTTTTGTAGTTCGTCAAAGAGCCGCTGAACCTCCCGTTGCGGATTGAAGGAGGAGACAGGCACGTGCATGATGGCATATTCGCTTTGCAGAGCCTTGATCCTCTGATCCTGGAGTCCGGTCAGCGATTCCAGCGCCTTCTTGCGAAAGATCAGGTTGTATTCACGGAGCCCTTCCGCAACCGCCCTACCTTCGATCTCTGATGGTTCCCTGTCGGGGTCTGCATCTCGGAGCTGTACGCGACACTGCTCGACACATGACTCCAGAAACGCGGAATCTAACTCAGTTTCAATACGTGCAAGGAGCACTTTCTTGAACTCATCGGAATCCAATTTGACAATGTATTCGCCCTTCCGGATTTCAAAGCGAAAGGGCGTGCCTAGGGCAATGGAATCCAGAAGTTTCTTTTGAAAGACGGAAAAGACAGAGAAATCCAACGTAAAAAGGTCGTTGGACCATTCATAGAAAAGCTTGCTGCCGAAGCGAAACCGCGTCTCATTGAAGGCAGCAAAATAGTTGAGGATGCTTTTTGAAAAATTCCTCATGGCGTTAATGTTCTTCCCACATGTTCATAGACCTTATTTTTTTGCCTTTGATAATACAATGTTCAACCGCTATACGTAGGTTGCATTATCATTATTGATTCGCGCTTCCCTCATATGTCAAACCCCGCTGCTAATTTAGGATCAGGACCTCCTCTTCCCACACGTTAAGCATATACCCCACTTTCGGCCGGGTGAATATCAGGGTTTCCAGTTCTCCCGGTTCGACAACGATTGTTCCTGCGACGGCTTTCCTGATCTGGGCGATGCAGCGGCGCTTGTGGTCGGAGATC
>CAZRAC010000121.1:0-1590 GCA_964597995.1 uncultured Syntrophaceae bacterium
CGGTCCCCGGGTGTGTTCCCGCGGCGATTTCAGGGTTTCCCGAAGGCTTACGGACGCCTCCGGATGATCTGATTTCCGACCATCGTCATAACCTCCTCGTCCCGCTGGTTGTAACTCGTGTAGCGTATACGGACGATCCCCCGGTCCTGCCGCGAGCTGGAGGCCTTTTTTTCAAGCACCTCACCGACGACGTGAAGCGTGTCGCCGGGCCGGACGGGACGCAGCCACCGCAAATCATCTACTCCGGGAGACCCGAGGCTGGAGCCTTCCAGCGCCCCCGTCATGAGGAAAAGCCGAAAGGTCAGAGCAATGGTGTGAATCCCGCTCGCGATGAGTCCTCCGTAAGTGGTTGCCTTTGCCGCCTCGGTGTCGATGTGAAAGACCTGCGGGTCGTAATGCATTGCGAAATCGATGACCTGGCTCTCCGTAACCGTGATCCCCGGCGACCGGAATCGATGGCCCACTTCAAAATCTTCAAAATAGAGAATCACCGTTCAACCCCCGAGGAAGGTCAATTGCTCAGTTTGCGGCACAGCTTATATACAACCGGCGGAAAAAGGCAAGACTAAGTTTTTCCAAGCAGAAAACGAAGAGGCCGCCAAAGGCGTCTCGACCACGCCGCCTCCGAGTGTTCTGCCCCCTCATCGAGGTACCACTCCACATCCCGTCCCAGGACAAACCCCTTTTCTTGGAGCGCCTCTATCATCTCATCGCACCCTTCCTGCAGTTCCCGGTCCAGGCCGACGGTGCCGTTATCGAAGTAAAGACGTATTTCTTTGCGGGGTCCCCGATACTCTTGAACCAGGGGGATGACGTTGTTGCCGCCGTATACAAAGGCCGGTGAGAGGCAGGCTGCCGCGGAGAAGACCTCCGGGTGATTCCAGACCAGCAGAAAAGAAATCAGCGCCCCTATGGAAGACCCCATCACGAAGGTCCCGTGTCTTCCGGAAACAGTCCGGTAGGCGCCGTCGATAACGGTTTTGACCTTCTCAACAACAAACCGCATGTAAGCCCTTCCCTTTTCGGTGTCTCCATACTCCTCCTGCCGGTCTTCCGTATTGTACAGGGCGACGATGATGGCCTTCCTGATCCGCCCTTCCAGCATCAGCCGGCCCGCCGTCTCGTCGGTCCGCCAGGAGAGGCCGCTCAATGAATTCCCCTCCTCGAAAATGTTCTGGCCATCCTGCATGTACAGGACGGGGTAACGCTGCCCCGGGGGAGATCCATAGCCCGGCGGAAGCCAGACAAGGACGTCCCTGGGGAGTATCCCCTCGCCCTGTATCCGGGTATGGCGTTCGATGTAGCCGATCATCGGGGCTCAGAAATATGGGTTGCTACTCGCGGCATAGTCGGCCGGTCTTATATCAGTCCACCCAGTGATGGAAACGACGGCACACCGGAAGCGCATGAGCAAATATCTCTTTATGCACTGTGCCGTAATCACCCAGAACTCGACGACAGAAGTTGTCAAGGCCCGCTGGAGATAAATCCATATCGTGGGCTATTATAACCCATTTTCATCCTTCGTGGATGCCGCTACAGCATGAAAATTTTGTTGCATTTCGATGGACATTATGCTCCATTTTAAAA
>CAZRAC010000122.1:0-1533 GCA_964597995.1 uncultured Syntrophaceae bacterium
GCCAGGGCCGAAGCCGTCGTGTCCCCCGCCCGCCCAGCGTTGATCACGGGCTTTCCGACCAGCCTCGAGAGTTGCGAAGGGTAATCCATGCCCGGGCCGGCCCCGAAACCGGACGTGAGGCTGTCGCCGAAACAGATGATGTTCTCACCGGTCGGCCGGACCTCCCGGGGCGCCGGGGCATGGAACAGGATCCGGTAACCCAGGACGGCGACGAGGATCGCGGCCGAGACGACCGCACCTTTTCGGTAAAGAGACAAAGGATTCTCCCCCGCTGCTCACCCCCCGGCGGGATGGTTCTGCGCCCGCCGGAGCGACTCTCCGATGATGGACATGGATAGAAGAAGACGGACCCCAGGTCAACAGAAAAATCCGGTGATCGGCCCGGTCAAACGACGCGCCGGGGGCCGCTGGCGCGGAGGGACCGAACGGAAAAATGATTGATTTCTCACAAAAGTTGTTATAAAAGACGCTTCTTCCAATTCAAAGAAGGACTCCTTGCTCGGGCTGCGGGCCCGGGCTGCTGAGCCGAAAGGAGGTAAGACATTGAAACGGTACGATCTCGTATTCATCACCCTTGCGGATCTGCCCGGCGAGGAGATCGACGCCATCGTCGACCGCTATGCCTCGATCATCAAGAACATGAAGGGCACCGTGATCCGCATCAGCCGCTGGGGAAAGCGCAAGCTCGCCTACCTGATCGGGAAGCAGTCCCGCGGCTATTACGTCATGATGGACTTCGCCGGCACGGGAAGCACCGTCAGCGAACTGGAGAGAAACCTCAAATTCGATGAAAAAATCCTCAAATACATGACGGTCAAACAGGCCGACCACATCACCCCGGAGGAAATCGAGAAGGCCATGTCCGGTGCGCCGGCGGAGACGGAGGAAAAGCCGGCGGAGGCCGCCGAGCCGGAGGCCCGTCCGAGGTTCGCCGAAAGAAAAGAGTTCGGGCGATCCACCATCCGAAGACCCCGCAAGCCCCGCGAGGAGTCGAGAGAGAGCGATAAGGGAGGGAGAGAATCGAAATGACGGCGAATGCAAACCCGAGAGAGTCCAGGCCGAGATACGAGAGGCGGGTGTATCATAAAAGGAAAGTCTGCCGGTTCTGCACCAATTCCGACCTGAAGCTGTCCTACAAGGAGCCGGACGTCCTCAAGTACTTCCTGACGGAGCGCGGGAAGATCATCCCGAGACGGATCTCGGGAAACTGCGCTTTGCATCAACGCAAGATGACCGTCGAGATCAAGAGGGCACGAAGCATCGCTCTTCTGCCTTTCATGGTGAGCGAGACCTGAGCCACAGGCCGCTGCCGAGGATTGCCCCGTTGAGGCCGCGCCGTCAGGGCTCCTGCCATGAATCCCGGTCGGTGATTTTTTTCGGCCGTCGTGATGACGGCGGCAATGCCGCAGCCGCCCCTTCACGGAGGAATTTCCAGTAGTGACGGAAGAGAGGCGTTCCATCCCGGTCGCGGATTTCGTTCTCGGCGCGGGCATCACGGCCCTTTGCTTCATCCTGCTCGCCCTGAGCCCCCTG